>JAEMQF010000055.1 GCA_022758925.1 Burkholderiales bacterium
GCGCGCTGCGGAGCGGCCTCGATGTCGATCTCGTTGATGTAGTACCCGCTGGCGAAGGGTTGCAACGACTGCGACGCGGCGCGCAACCAGTTCACGTTCGCGGCGTCGCCCTCTGCGTCCAGCCATGCCGAATACAGGCCGACGAAGGCGCGGTCGGTGCGCGAGCACGCGGCGCCGCCGGGCACGACGCGGCCCGACTTGAAGGCGATGACCGCGTGCGTCAGCGGTGAAGCGGCGCGCGCAATGTGCTCGGCCGCTGCCGCCACCGCCTCATCGGCGCGTGCGGTCCAGATCGAGTCCACCGCATAGCTGGCGAGGCCATCGCGCGGTATCGGATTCACGCCGTCCATCAGCAGCTTTTCCAGGCTGCTGGGCTGGGCCTCGGTTTTGGTCAGCGCCGCTTCGGCGAACTCGCTCGACGCGAACGGCGCCAGGCTGGCACGCGCCTCGTCGGCGGTGGCGGCAAACGCGGTCACGGTGACAGTCGCCACCGGCTGCGCATCAGCGCCCTGCGCCAGCAGCATCCGCACTTCCACCGCAGCGCGCCGGTCGACAGTGATCTCCTGCAACGACGCAGCGGCGGCAGCGGCCTGCTCCAGCGGCAACACATAGACGCTGCTTTGCACCTGGCGCGGGCGCGGCTGCAGCGCGAGGTGCAGCTTCGTCACGATACCCGGGAAGCCCTGGCCAGCGCCACGCACCGCCCAGTACAGGTCGGGGTGGCGCTTGGCGTCGACGCTGATCAGCTCGCCGCGCGCCGTGACGACATCGGCGCCGCGAATGCTGAAACACGCCATGTGGCCCCAGGCATCGTGGTTCAGGCCCAGACCGCCGCCGATCAGATAGCCGCCCAGCCCCACCTGCGCGCAGTGCGCGACCGGAAATGCCAGCCCCAGCGGGGCCGCGCGTTCGATCAGGCGCGAGCCCCACAACGCGGGCTGGACGACGGCGCTGCGGTCGTCGCGGTTGAACGAGGAGCGCGTGAGCTGCGACAGATCAATCAGCAGACTGTCATCGCGCATGAACGTGGCCCATGCGCTGTGCCCGCCGGTGCGCACTGCGACTTTCAATCCGTTGCGGCGTGCAAAGCGCACCGCTTCGATGACGTCGGTCTCGTTCGCCGCCTGCACGATCAGCGGCGGGCGCTGCGCCGATTTGCGCTGTTGCCAGACCATCGTCTCGCACCAGGTGGGCCAGGCCGCTTCGTCCTGGCCGACCACGATGCCGCGGATCGATTTGCGCAACAGCGCCACGCGCTCTTCGGCCAACGGCGCGGCACCGGTGGCGCCAGTCGACGCCGCCAAGGTGGCCGCGCCAAGGCGGCGCAGGAAGCCCCGGCGATCGCCGGCGAGCAGTTTGCCGAGCTCGAGTTCGGTGGGGCTTTGGGTTGACATCAGGGGAGCGTCAGGGTCGAGGGGGCGAGTGTCGGGCTGCACCCGACATCGGCGTGCGTAGGCGCGGCGTCGTGGCGCGCCTCGACCGCGATTATGGAAGCGGCCACGAACCGTGGCCCGCGGCGTGGCGCCCGGGATAATGCGGCGATTGCGCACGCGCACCCACTTCGATCGAACCCGCATGACATTCAGCTGGGCCAACCCGTACCCGACGTTCCGCAGCCCGGTGCTGGCGCGCAACGTCGTCTCGACTTCGCACCCGCTCGCGTCGAGCGCCGGCCTGGCGCAGCTGCTCAGGGGCGGCAATGCGGTGGACGCAGCGATTGCCGCGGCTGCGGCGCTGACGATCGTCGAACCGATCTCCAACGGCCTGGGCAGCGATCTGTTCGCGATTGTCTGGGACGGCCGGCAGCTGCATGGCTTGAACGCATCGGGCGTCGCGCCGGCCGCATGGAACCCCGATTACTTCAAACGCAGACACGGCAACGCGATTCCGGTGCGCGGCTGGGACAGCGTCACGGTGCCGGGCGCCGTGGCCGGCTGGGCGGCGTTGTCGAGCAAGTGCGGCAAGCTGCAGTTCGCCGATCTGCTGCAACCCGCGATCGAGCTCGCCGAGCGTGGCCATGGCGTGGCCCGAATCGTCGCCCACAAATGGGGCCTGCAAGTGCCCTTGCTCGAAGCGCAACCGGGTTACGCCCAAGCCTTCATGCCGCACGGCCGCGCGCCACAGCCCGGCGAGCGCTTCGTGTTCGCGCCGGCCGCGGCCACGCTGCGCAAGATCGCGGCGAGCCGTGGCGAGGCGTTTTACCGTGGCGAGGTCGCACAGGCGCTGGCCGCGCACTCGAGCGCGAACGGCGGCAGCATGACGCTGCAAGACCTTGCCGCTTACGCGCCGGAATGGGTGGGCACGATCAGCGCCGACTATGCCGGCCACAGCGTGCACCAGATCCCGCCCAACGGCCAGGGTATCGCGGCACTGATGGCGCTGGGCCTGCTGCAGCACTTCGACATCACCGGCCTGGCGCCGGACAGCGTCGAGTCGCAACACCTGCAGATCGAGGCCATGAAACTCGCGTTTGCCGACACCTACCGCTGGGTCGCCGACGCGCGCGCGATGCGCGAAGTGACGCCGCAACACCTGCTCGACAAGAGCTACCTGGCGCAGCGCGCGAAACTCATCGACCGCAACCGCGCGAGCGACTTCAAGCACGGCACGCCGCCCAGCGGCGGCACGGTCTACCTGAGCACCGCCGATGCAAACGGCATGATGGTCAGCCTGATCCAGAGCAACTACATGGGCTTCGGCAGCGGCGTCGTGGTTCCGGATGTCGGCGTGAGCCTGCAAAACCGAGGGTATGGCTTCAGCCTGGACGCCGCGCACCCGAACCTCGTGGCCGGCGGCAAAAGGCCGTTCCACACCATCATCCCGGGTTTCCTGATGAAGGGCGACAAGCCGCAGATGAGCTTCGGCGTGATGGGCGGCAACATGCAGCCGCAGGGCCACCTGCAGACGCTGGTGCGAATGCTCGTGCACGGCCAGCAGCCGCAGGCGGCTTGCGATGCTCCGCGCTGGAAGGTCGCGACGCACTTGTCGGTCGATTGCGAAAAGACAATGGCGCCGGCGCTGGTTGAAGCGCTGCGCGCACGCGGCCACCGCATCGAAGCTGTTCACGACGCCTACATGGACTTCGGCTCGGGCCAGTTCATCTGGAAACTCAGCGACGACCTCGACGACGGCTATGTCGCGGCGAGCGATTCACGCCGCGATGGGCAGGCGCTCGGGTATTGAGTGCACCAAGGCCGCCGCCCCGCGGCGAGCGCTGCCCGCGGTCGGCAGGTAAAGTGGCGGCGCCACCTTTCCTTGAGAAGCTTGCCGATGACCCGGATCGAACCCCTTCGCCGCCCTGACCGCGCACGCTGGGAGGTGCTGGCGCGCGGCTACAAGACCTTCTATGAAGCGACGCTTACCGACGCTGAGTACGAGCGCGCCTGGGCGCGCTTGATGCAGGGCGACGCGATTCACGGCCTGGGCGCGCACCGGGACGGCCACCTTGTCGGCATCACGCACTTTCTGTTTCACGCAAGCACCTGGTCGGCCGATGTCTGTTATCTGCAGGACTTGTTCGTCGATTCGCAGGCGCGCGGCCATGGCGTTGCGCGTGCGCTGATCGGCGCCGTGGCCGACGCAGCGCGCCTGCGCGGCGCGCCGAGGCTGTATTGGTTGACGCACGAAGACAACGCCACTGCGCGCGCGCTCTACGACAAGGTGGCAGCGTACCGCGGCTTCGTGCGTTACGACCACGCGCCGGGCTGACAAGGCATGGACCTGGACCCATTCTTCGAAGCTGCCTGGGCCGAGCATGGCGAGCATGCGCAAGAGGTTGCGAAGCGCCTGGAGGCGTCGATCTCGCGCGTCACGACCATCGATCATGTGGCGCCGTATGCGGCGCTGGTCGCGCATGTGTTCGGCGAGCACCTCGGTGCCTGGGACGAAGGGCTCGCGCTGCTGGCGCGGCTGCGCGCAACGCCTTCGAGCGCGGGCGATGCCGGGGCACAGGCGCTGCTCGAGCGCCACGCGGCCACTTTGCGCTATGCGGGCGGCGACATCGGCGCGCTTCAAGGCCTGGCACCGGCCGAGCATCTGACGGCACTCGCCGCCGCGGCGGCGATGTTGGGCGGGCGTGGCGAGTGGCCGCGCGCGATTGCGGCGTTCGATGCTGCGATGGCGCGCTGCGCCGAAGGCGTGGCGGCAGATTCGAAGGCAAACCGGGCCTTGGCCGTGATGGGCAACAACCTCGCCGCCGCGCTTGAAGAAAAGACCGATCGCAGCCCCGAACAGACGCGCGCGATGCTCGCCGCGGCAGACACCGGCCTGACCTATTGGAAGCTCGCCGGGACCTGGCTTGAAGAGGAACGCGCGTTGTACCGGCTCGCGCGCTGTCGCCTGCAGGCCGGCGACGCGGCTGGAGC
>JAEMQF010000207.1 GCA_022758925.1 Burkholderiales bacterium
AGTGGGCAGCCCAAACCGTGGTTGACGTGTGATGGACGCGAAACGACTCATCGAACGCGGCCCCTGTCGGTGGGAGCTGCCCGCCACCGGCACGATGCGCGTGCCGGTGGCGGTCTTTGCCAGCGAGACCCTGCTGCGCGCGATGGACGACAAGGCTTTCGAGCAGGCAATCAACGTCGCCTCGCTGCCCGGCATCGTCGGCGCCTCGTGCATGATGCCCGATGCCCACTGGGGCTACGGCTTTCCGATCGGCGGCGTCGCGGCGTTCGACGCCGACGCGGGCGGCGTGGTGTCGGCCGGCGGCGTCGGCTTCGACATATCGTGCGGCGTGCGCTGCCTGCACACCGGGCTGCGGCGCGATTCCGTGCTCGGCGTGCAGGCGCACCTCGCCGATTCGCTGTTCAAGCACATTCCCGCGGGGCTGGGCAGCACCGGCGCGATCCACCTCAACTCGCAGCACATGCACGACATGCTGACCGGCGGCGCCAAATGGGCGGTTGCGCGCGGCTGGGGCACCGAAGCCGACCTGGAGCGCATCGAAGAGCGCGGCCAGATGCTGCACGCCAAGCCGGGTGCCGTGTCGGAGCAGGCGAAGAAGCGTCAACGCGACGAGATGGGAACACTCGGCAGCGGCAACCATTACCTCGAAGTGCAGGAGGTCACGCAGGTGTTCGACGCCGTGATTGCGCGCGCCTTCGGATTGACGCTCGGCGACGTCGTCGTGATGATCCATTGCGGCTCGCGCGGCCTGGGTCATCAGATCGGCACCGACTACCTCAGCCGCATGGTCGAGGAAGCGCCGCGCCATGGATTGAGCCTGCCGGATCGCGAACTCGCCTGCGCGCCGATCCGCTCCGACCTCGGCCAGGAATACCTGGGCGCGATGCGCGCCGCGATCAACTGCGCGCTGGCGAACCGGCAGATCCTGACGCAGCTGGTGCGCGACGTGTTCGCCAGGCATCTGCCCGCGGCCAAGCTGCCGCTGCTGTACGACGTGTCGCACAACACCTGCAAGCTTGAAACGCACGTCGTCGCTGGGCACAAGCGCGAGTTGTACGTGCACCGCAAGGGCGCGACTCGCGCCTTCGGCCCCGGCCACGCCGATCTACCCGAGGCGCTGCGCGGCGCCGGTCAACCCGTACTCATCGGCGGCTCGATGGGCACCGCTTCGTATGTGCTCGCCGGCACTGCGCCGTCCGAAGCGCTCGCGTTCTCGTCGGCCTGCCACGGCGCGGGCCGCGCGATGAGCCGCCACCAGGCGAAGAAGACCTGGCAAGGGGCTCAGGTGGTGGACGAGTTGGCCGGACGTGGCATCCTGATTCGCAGCCCGTCGGCGCGCGGCGTCGCGGAAGAGGCGCCCGGCGCGTACAAGGACGTGACCGCGGTCGTCGACGCGGCCGAAGCGGCGGGCCTTGCGCTCAAGGTCGCGCGCGTCGAGCCGCTGATCTGCATCAAGGGCTAGCGGTACTGGTACTGCCATGCGCGCGCGCGACAGCGTGACATTGATGCTGACCGGCGACGTGATGACAGGCCGCGGCATCGATCAGGTGCTGCCGCATCCGAGCACGCCGGGCCTGTTCGAGAGCCATGTCTCCGATGCCCGCGACTACGTGCGTCTGGCAGAACGCGTGAACGGCCCGATTCCCGCGCCCGTGGCGCCGAGCTACATGTGGGGCGCCGCGCTTGCCGAGATCGAGCGCGCCGCGCCGGACCTGCGCATCGTCAACCTGGAAACCGCAGTGACCACGTCCGACGCGGCCTGGCCGGGCAAGGGCATCCACTACCGCATGCACCCGGCGAACGTCGCCTGCCTCCGCGCGGCGCGCATTCACTGCTGCGTGCTGGCCAACAACCATGTGCTCGACTGGGGTCGAGCGGGTCTGCTCGACACGTTGCAGACGCTGCAGGAAGCGGGGCTGGGGACGGCCGGCGCCGGCACCGATGGCGACGCCGCTTCAGCCCCCTGCGTCCTGCCCCTGCCTCGCGCGGGCCGCGCATTGGTGTTTGGGTTCGCCACGCAGAGCAGCGGTGTTGCGGCGGACTGGGCCGCGGCACCGGGGCGCTGCGGAGTCGCCTTGCTGCCTGACCTTTCCGGGGCGACGGCGCGAGCAGTCGCCGCAGACGTGGCACGCCGGCGTGGCGCCGGCGACCTCGTGATTGTCTCGATCCACTGGGGCGGCAACTGGGGCCTGGAGGTGCCGCACGCCCACCGAGCGTTCGCACACGCGCTGATCGAACTCGGCGCGGCCGATGTCGTGCACGGCCATTCGTCGCACCACCCGCTGTGCATCGAGGTGCATCGCGGCAAGCTGATCCTCTACGGCTGCGGCGACCTGATCAACGACTACGAAGGCATCGGCGCGCACGGCATGCTGCGCAGCGATGTCGGTTGCCTGTACTTCGCGACGATCGGCGCCGGCGGCGCAGCGCTGCAGTGGCTGCACATCGTGCCGTTGCAGTTGAAGCGGTTTCGTCTCTGCGCAGCCGATGCGCAGGCAAGAGGTTTTCTCGAACCCATCTTCAACGCCGATGGCTGCCGCCTGGGGCCACTCGCGACGACGCGCACGCTGCCCGGCTGGTCGCTGCGCTGGGGCGGCGCAGGCTGAGAGGCTGAGAGGCGCAACCACGCCCGCCTGCGAGGAGGAGATGCGGATCGCAATCGCCAAGGGCGTGGCGTAACATGACGACCCACTTTCCCGTCGCGTCGGTCGGTTCGTCGCAAGCGCCAACCGCCGCCGTGGAAGAGTCTCCGAGCGCCTCACACACAGAAATCCTGACACTCCCTCGGTATGTCGCGCCTGGGACGCCTGCTCACCGTGTCGCATACCCATCGGCCAGGCGCTATTCGCCTCGTCGGTGCAAGGCGCGTCACTCGCGCGGAAAGGAAGCTCCATGAAGAAGGCTAAAGACGACATGCGTGCCGAGTACAAGCGCTCGGACTTCACCAACCTGGAGCGAGGCAGGTTCCACAAGGAAGCGCTCAAGGGAACCTCGGTCGCCTTGCTTGACCCTGCGATTGCAAAAGCCTTTCCCACGTCCGAGGCGGTGAATGAAGCCCTGCTCGGCTTGCTCACGTTGGCGCAGCAAACCGCACACGTTGCGGCGCGACCCAAGCGGCCGGCCCGCAAACGTGCCACTGCCTAGCCCGGTGCCAAGAATCCGATTCGAGGAGTAGACAATGCTGACCGCCCACGCCGCCCTGGTCTTGAACGTGTCGGAGGCGATCGCATGCATCGACTGACCCTCCATAACATCGGCCAGATCCAGCACGCCGACCTGCGCTTCGGTGACCTCACTGTCCTGGTCGGCCCGCAGGCCAGCGGCAAGAGCATCGCGCTGCAGTGGCTCAAGCTGCTGCAGGACATCGGGTTGATCCAGCAGCAACTGGACACCTATGGCCTGGACTATGCGGGCCAACTGCCGGCCTTGCTGGATGCGTATTTCGGTGAGGGCATGCACTCGATCTGGCGTGAAGGCAGCGAGGTGCAGGTGGATGGCAGGCCCATCGACATGGCCAAGCGCGTGGCACGCCGGCAGCCAGACAAGACGGAGTCGGTGTTTCTGATCCCGGCGCAGCGTGTGCTGGCGCTGCCAGAGGGCTGGCCCAAGCCATTTCAAAGCTATCGCCCCGGTGACCCTTACTCGGTGCGTGCATTCAGCGAGAACTTGCGCATGCTGATGGAACGCGAGTTCACCGGCACGGGCCCGCTGTTTCCCAAGACCAATCGCCTGAAGTCTGACTATCGGGAACTGCTGCAGCAAAGCGTGTTCGCCGACTTCAAGTTGTCGGTAGATCGGGTTCAGTCGCAAAAGCGCCTGGTGCTCGACGCGGGGGGTGGCAACTTGCCGTTCATGGTGTGGTCGGCCGGGCAACGCGAGTTCGTGCCGCTGTTGCTGGGTTTGTATTGGCTGATGCCACCGTCCAAGGTGGCCACGCGCGGCGATATCGAGTGGGTGATCATCGAAGAGTTGGAGATGGGCCTGCACCCGCGTGCCATCTCGGCCGTGCTGCTGATCATCCTGGAGCTGATGACCCGCGGCTACAAGGTATGCCTGTCCACGCACTCGCCACAGGTGCTGGAGCTGGTGTGGGCGATGGAGACGATACGCAAGACCAAGGGCAAGGCGGATTCCTTGCTCGATCTGTTCGGCGCCAAGCACAGCAAGCCGCTGCGCGACATGGCCGAAACCGCGATGACCAAGACCAGCAAGGTCTACTACTTCGACCCCACCGGCCCAGTGCAGGACATCACCCACCTGGACCCGACCTCCCGCACGGCCCAAGAGGCATCCTGGGGCGGCCTGCTTGAGTTCAGCGCGCGGGCGAATGAAATGGTGGCCAAGGCGGCGGCCAATTCGGCGGAGTTCGCGACTGGCGGTCTGTTCAAGGACGCGCAATGAGTTTCGCCAGCGACTGCGACGCCGTGCCTGAATTGTTGGGCGCCAGCAAGCGAGGGCTGCGCGCCCTGAGTGCTCAGGATGCGGCGCGTGTGAGCAAACGGCCGGCCACCAGGCTGAGCACCAGCATCGACATCGACTCCGCCTTCAGGGCGTCACAGCCGATGGCTGCGCGCTGGGACTACGGCGTCGGCCAGCGGCGAGGCGAGCGCGAGATCGTGCATTGGATCGAGGTGCACCCCGCCGCCGGGGGCAACAACATTTCGCAGATGCAGAACAAGTTGAACTGGCTGCGCAGCTGGTTGCATGGCAAGCCGCTGGCCAACTACGAACGTCAGGTCGTCTGGGTGGCTTCAGCCAAGAGTGCATTGAATGCGCGCGACCCCCAGCTCAAGGCCTTGGCACAGGCCGGCCTGCGTTTTGCGGGCGGCCACTATGCGATCTGAGCCACGAAGATCAAACAGAAACGGGTCATCGACACCGTGGTTCAGCGGCTACGCGAGCAGGCCCGATGTTTCAGCCCCAACTTGGAAAGCGCCCCCGTGGCGGTGCTCCGGACCGGCGAGCGGCGGGAGTGGGAGTCGGTGCAGCCGAACTTGATGGCGGCGATGCCCGACCTTTTCTCGCTCGGTCCACTCGGTCTGGTGCAGCGCACCGAGCCCGGCCTGTGGCTGCGCATGGTGACCGAGCGCGAGGCTGGCCACCTTCAGCGCGGCCTGGTGCCGGTGATCTGCCTGCCGGCGTGGGCAACGGCAGCCTGCGCGCCACGCTCAGCGCTGGGCCTTCTGATACGTGCCGACGAGCTCTGCCTGCGCGACGATGTGGCCCTGCATCGCGTGTTCAACCTGCGCCTTGGTCGGCAGGCGCAGCCCGGGCAGCCAGGTATCGAGCGCGTACAGCTTGAAGAAATAGCGATGCCGGCCCAGCGGCGGGCAGGGCCCGGCGTAGCCGGCGCGGTGCCAGTCGTTCAGGCCTTCACGCGCGCCCACCGGCAGCGG
>JAEMQF010000234.1 GCA_022758925.1 Burkholderiales bacterium
GGTCGACGCCGTGACCTGCTCTGCTGCGCCCTTCATGCGAGCAGCGGCCGCGTGCCGCTGTGGATGCAGGCAATGCCGAAGCTGAGGTTGCGGTAGGCCACGTCGGCGAAGCCGGCTTGCTCGATCATCACCTTGAAGGCGCGCTGATCGGGGAAGCGGCGAATCGATTCGACCAGATAGCTGTAGGCCTCGGGTGCCTGCGCGATCCAGGCCCCCAGGCGCGGGATCACGGTGAACGAGAACAGGTTGTAGAACGGCCGCACGGGGGCATAAGGGGTGGAGAACTCCAGGCAAAGGAAGCGGCCTCCCGGCTTGAGTACACGCAGCACTTCGGCCAGTGCGTCTTCGATGCGCGTGACGTTGCGGATGCCGAAGGCGATGGTCACGGTGTCGACCGAAGCCTGCGGCAGCGGCATGTTTTCAGCCGTGCCTTCGAGCCATTGCACATGCAGGTGCCCGCGGGCACGCCCGGCCTGCATCATGGCCAGGCTCGGGTCGCAGACCGTGACCTGCCGGTCCGCCGCAGCCATCAGGGCCGCAACGTCGCCGGTGCCGCCGGCGAGGTCGACGATGCATTGCCCGGGTGCCGGCGCGGCCATGCGCACCAGGCTGCGTTTCCACAGCCTGTGGATGCCCATGCTCATCAGGTCGTTCATCAGGTCATAGCGCGCGGCCACGGCCTCGAAGACGCGGCGGATGCGCCGCTCGCGCTCCTGCTCGTCAACGCTTTGCTTGCCGAAGGTGCGTGACAGATCCGTCATGGACTCAGCAGCGCAGCAGGGCAGGCGCCGGGCAGATGCGTGTCGGACATCGTCGATACTCCTTCGGGGACGAACATACGCGGGGCAGCTTGCTCCATGCTGAGATCCAAGGCAGGAGTCTGGCACGAGATGGCCGCGTTTTCTTCGCTTGCAGTGCCGGGTAAGACCCTGAGCCTAGAAACCGCAGTTGACCGCTTCCCCCCGCTGGCTACAGCATATGAACACTGAGATCTATATTCACGACGACCCTCACGATTTGGGTGAGGGCGCTACGCACCCGATTGAGCCGCGCTGCGGCACGCTGGCCGCGTTGCTCCTCCTCGCGGGCACATGCCCGCAGCGTCGTCGCGCCTTGCCAGCGCACCGCATCGCGGCCCACTCGGGCGCGTCCAACTGCGGTTCCTAGGCTGAGTGATCTTCTGCCTTCACCCCTGATACTGGTGTTCGGCGCCACCGGCTATATCGGCAGCCACCTCGTGCCACGTCTGTTGCGCGACGGATTTGTGGTGCGCGCCAGCGGCCGCAATCGCAAGGCGCTCGAAGCGCGTGGCTGGACCGGGCTGGAACTGGTGGAGGCCGACGCGCTGCAGCCCGATTCGCTGCCCGCTGCGTTGCAGGGTGTGGACACCGCGTACTACCTGGTGCATTCGATGGCCGCCGGCAGCAACTTCGGTCAGCTCGACCTGCAGGCGGCCGAGAACTTCGCCGCCGCAGCCGGGGCGGCCGGCGTGCGCCGCATCGTCTACCTCGGTGGCCTGGTGCCGAAGGACCCGGACTCCGAGCACCTGAGGTCGCGCCGCGACACCGGCGTGCGCTTGCGGCAGGGCCCGGTGCCGGTGACGGAACTTCGCGCCGGCATCATCGTCGGGCCGGGCTCGGCGGCCTATGAAGTGATCCGTGACCTGGTGAACCACCTGCCTGTGATGTTGACGCCGAAGTGGGTGCGCTCCAGGTCTTCGCCGATTGCGCTCGACAACCTGCTGGAGTACCTGGTGCGCGTGCCCTGGATCGAGGAAGCCGCGGGCCAGGTTCTCGATGCTGCCGGCCCCGACTACATCAGCTATGAAGAGGTGATGCTCGAGTACGGCGCCGCGGTGGGCAAGCGGCCGATCATCCTGCGCGTGCCACTGCTCTCGCCGACGTTGTCGTCGTACTGGCTCGGGCTGGTGACGGCGGTGCCGGCAAGCATCGCGCGGGCATTGATCGGCGGCCTCAAGCACGACCTGCCGGCCGACGATGCTGCCCTGCGCCGCATGCTGCCGCAAAAGCTGCTCGGGTTCCGCGATTCGCTGTTGGCCGCACTCGAAGCCGAGCGCACGCAGCAGGTGGCGGCGCGCTGGACTGAAGGGCTGTTGATGTTTCGCGGCTTCAGGATCGACAACGCCTTCTACGCCAAGCGCGTCTCGGGCAGCGCCGGGTCGAGCGCCGCGCCGGCCGCGCTGTGGCAGGTGGTGAGCACGATCGGTGGCGACAACGGCTACTACTGCCTGGGCTGGCTGTGGTGGATGCGTGGCGCGATCGACTGGCTGCTCGGTGGCCCCGGCCTGAGCAAGGGCCGGCGCCATCCGACCGAGTTGCGCCTGGGCGACCGCATCGACCACTGGACCGTCATCGGCATCGAGCCGCAGCGCCGGTTGACGCTGAACTTCGGCATGCGCGCGCCGGGCTCGGGTGTGCTCGAGTTCGAAGTCGAACCTGACCCCCAGCCCAGTACGCCAGGCCGCTCGCGCATCACCGTCACCGCCTACTGGCACCCTCAAGGCGTCTGGGGCCTGCTGTACTGGTATGCGCTGGTGCCGGCGCACCTGTTCCTGTTCCGCGCCATGACGGCGGCGATGGCGCGGCGGGCCGAGGCGCTCCAGGCTTGACCATGGTCAAACGTTTGCGCCGGCCGCAGCGTATCCTGGCAATGACGACGCCCGAGGGCGTGGCTTTTCCAGAGAGCTCAACATGAACACACCTGCCCCGGCCTTGTACGACGCCGTCAAGGCTTCCCGCCTCGCCGAAGGGCTCACTGCCGAACAGGTGGGCGTGCTCGCCGGGTTGCTGAAGCTGCAATCGGTGCAGCCGAAGCAGGTGCTGGCGCGGGAGGGCGACTCCGACAACCTCCTGTACGTGATCGTGCAGGGCTCGCTCGCCATCGTGAAGCACGTCGCGACGCCGGACGAAACGACGCTGGTGACGCTGAACGCCGGCGACTTTGCGCACGAGCTCGGTTTTCTGGACGGCGCTCCTCGCTACGCGTCGCTGCTGGCGGTGAGCGCTGGGCAGGTGCTGCTGCTGGAGCGCGAGAAGCTCGAAAGCCTGATCGATACCCACCCGCGCATCCTGTACAGCGTGATGTGCGCGATCGTGCGCACGGTGCACCGCGCGCAGACCCGCCTTGCGATGCAGGCCAGCGAATTGACGAACTACATCGTCAAGCAGCACGGCCGTTACTGAGGGCATTGAGGTTGCCGAGTACTGAGGTAACCGAGCTGCCGCAATCCTTGCCCAGCCGCCCAGCGGCGCCTCCAAGGCGCAGCGACGCAGCAGGCCTTCGTCGACAAACAGCTCGGCCGTTGCGCCGTCGTGCGTCGGCCATGTGCACGATGAACACCCCGACATTGCGGGGCCGGCGGGCGCCAGCGCAATCACTATCCCGAACGCGCGAAAAGAGACACGGCTCCAGATCAAACTTCGTGCTGGCCGCGCTGCCTCACGATGTGCAACCGCCGCGCCGCTGCGCGGTCTTCGGCCGGCAGCGATTCAAGCCCCCTCGGGTCGAGGCAAATGCACGCAGCGGGTCGGGCGCCGCGGCTGAAGCGCCAGCCGGCGTGGTGCTCGGATACCCCCACAGCGCCGCGCGTGCGCCGCTGCCTTGACCTACATCAGGTGGCGCGCGCCGCTCGGTGTCTAGAGTCCGCCAGGGGAGCAAAGCCGCGATGAGTCCTGTCGGAACTAGCCTGTTGATGCTGTTGGCCTTGGCCGGCTTTGGCGCGCTGACCTGGCGCAAGCTGCGGATCGTGGTCGCGCTGCAGCCCGAGCCGCGCTGGGACGCACCGGCGCAGCGGCTGCGCAGCGTGTTGATGAACGGCCTGCTGCAGCGCCGCATGGTCCAGCGCGAATGGCGCCCGGGCCTGATGCACGCGGTGATCTTCGTCGGCTTCATGTCGCTGTTGCTGCGCAAGCTCCAGCTCATCGCCATCGGCTACGACGAAGGCTTCGTCTTCCACGGCATGTTCGCCGGCCCCTTCGCCGCCTCCAAGGACGGCATCGAAGTCGCGGTCACGCTCGCCGTGTTGTACGGCCTGTGGCGCCGCCTCGTGCTGCGCCCGGCAAGGCTGGAGTCGAACCGCGAAGCGCTGTGGGTGCTGGGGCTGATCCTGCTCATCATGCTCACCGACTTCGCCTTCGACGCCTTGCGCTTCGCAAGGCTGGGCCCGAGCCTGCCCGGCATTGCGCATGAACGCGACTTCGCCTTCGTCGGCGCTGCGCTCGCCGGCGCCTTGCGGGGCTTGCCGCCCGAGTCGCTGGGCAGCGCCTACGTCGTGCTGTACTGGACGCAGATGCTCGTGGTGCTCAGCTTCCTCGTCTGGCTGCCGGCGGGCGAGCATTTTCATATCGTCACCGCGTTGCCGACGCTGTACCTGCGTCGCGGGCGTCCGGCGAACCGGGTGCCCGCGGTGGACATCGAAAAATTGATGCAGGCCAGCGACGAATCCGAGATGAATGCCGGCGTACGCACTGCGCGTGACCTGGTCTGGAAAGACGGTCTGGACGCCTTCACCTGCACCGAATGCGGCCGCTGCAAGGACGCCTGCCCAACGCACCTGACGGGCAAGCCGCTGTCGCTGAAGGCGGTGAACGACAGCTTGAAGCATCACCTGCTCGAGCAAAGTGACGCGATCGTGGCGCGCGATCCTGCCGGTGCACTGCCGGCGCTGGTCGGCAACGTCATCAGCCAGGACACGCTGTGGGCCTGCACCACGTGCGGTTACTGCGAGGCGGCATGCCCGATCGAACTGGAGCACCTGGACA
>JAEMQF010000221.1 GCA_022758925.1 Burkholderiales bacterium
ACCGCGCGGCGCGCGCTCGCCGAACTCCAGGCCCATGTGAAGCCGGGCGGCACCGCAGTCGTCAACCTGCTGGTCGAGGGCACGACCTACGTCGACATGTTCGATCCCGGCAGCCATTGCCTGTTCGAGCGCGACGAATTGGCGCGCCGGTTCGAGGGCTGGACGATTCTGCTGTCGGAGTTCGCCGACTATCCCGCGCCGGGGGCTCGAACCAAGTGTTTCGCGACGCTCATCGCGCGCAAGCCTGGGGCTGCGGCGGCGCAGGCGTAGGCAAGTCGCGGCTCAAAGCGGCGCGGGCGTCAGCGTCCGGGGCTTTCCGGCGCGGGTCGAAGCGGCGTGGCCATCAACCAGGCCGGGTGCGATTCAATGCGCCTGCGCCGCAGCAGCGCGCCGAGCACGCCGTTGCAACGCCTGCATCAGCAGGAACAGCGCGGTCGAGAAAGCGATCATGATCGTCGCCACGGCAGTGAGCGCGGGGGTGATGCTGTCGCGCAAGCCCGAGAACATCTCGCGCGGCAAGGTGCGCTGCTCCGGGCCCGCGATGAAGAGGGCGATGACGACGTCGTCGAACGAGGCCGCGAAGGCGAACAATGCGCCCGACGCGACGGCGGGCGCGATGCCGGGCAGCGTGACGTGAACGAAGGCCTGGCGTGGCGTGGCGCCGCAAGCTGCAGCGGCACGCGCCAGGTTGGGGTCGAACAATTCCAACGCGGTGAGCACCGGCACCACGACGAACGGCGTTGCGATCACGGTGTGCGCCAGGATCAGGCCGGCAAAGGTACTGGTCAACGACAGCGGCGCGAGGAAGAAGTACGAGCCCACCGCGACCAGGATCACCGGCACGATCATCGGCGAAAGCATCAAGACCTTCAGCGCGCCTGCCGCGCGGCCGCGCCAGCGCGCCAGCCCCAGCGCTGCCAGCGTGCCCAGCAGCACCGCCAGCGCCGTGGCCACACCCCCCACGAACAGCGAGTTGCCGAGCGCCTTCAGCCACTTGCCGCCACCCAGCACCTCGGCATACCAGCGCAGCGAAAAGCCCGGCAGCGGGTAGGTCAGGAAGGATCCGCTGGAAAACGACAGCGGCACGATCGCCGCAATCGGCACCAGCAGGAACACCAGCACCGCGGCGCAGTAGATCCGGTGCAACCAGGTCCAGGGCATGGCGTCAACCCGTCGCCATTACGCGCCCGCCCGAGAGCCGGTGCGCGAGTGCGTACAGCGCGAGCGTGGTCGCCAGCATCAGCAGGCCGAGCGCCGCAGCCAGGCCCCAGTTGCCGGTGTCGGTGGTGTAGGTGGCGACGAAGTACGACAGCATCTGGTCCGAACCTCCGCCCACCAGCGCCGGGGTGATGTAGTAGCCCAGCGCCAGGATGAACACCATCAGCGAGCCGGCGGCCACGCCCGGCGCCGCGAGCGGCATGTAGACGCGCAGGAACGCGGTGCGCGGCGGCGCACCGAGGCTGCCTGCGGCGCGCATGTATTGCGGCGGAATGCCCTTGAGCACGGTGTACAGCGGCAGGATCATGATAGGCAGCAGCACATGCGTCATCGCCACCAGCACGCCGACGCGGTTGTAGATGAGCGTCAGCGGCTCGCTGATCAAGCCGAGCCGCAGCAACAGGCTGTTGACCATGCCTTCGCGCTGCAGCACCACGACCCAGGCGGCGGTGCGCACCAGCAGCGACGTCCAGAACGGCAACAGCACCAGGATCATCAGGACATCGGCCGTGCGCTCGCGCACCTGGGTCAGCAGCAGCGCGACCGGAAAGCCCAGCGCGAGGCACAGCAGCGTGACGCTGGCGCTGATCGAAAGCGTGCGCAGCAGCACGTCGAGATAGATGCGCTGCGATGCGCCGACGCGCTGCACCGCGCCTTGAACATCGCGCGCGAGGTCGACCGACGCCAGCAGGTAGTAGGCCGACACCGGGCCGCGCGCGCGCTGCACCGCGGCGAACAGGGCCGGGTCTGCCAGCGTCGGGTCGATCGCGCTGAAAAAGGCAGCGTCGAACGCCGTCCCGGGTGGTGCGCTTTGCGCGTCACGCGCAGCGCGCATCAACGTGCTGCGCACCCCGTTCACTTCGTAGTTGAGGCGCCGCGCCGCATCGGCGAGCGTGCTCGCGGCGCGCGCCTCGACGATGTCGTGCGCGAAGGCGGGGAACAGTGGCGCCGGCAGGGGCTCACCCGGCTGCCAGGCCGACAGCGCGGCCAGCGTGCGCGGCAGCGCGCGTGGCACTTCGGCGTCGCGCACCGCGAGCGACAACAGCCAGACCAGCGGTGCGACGAAGAACACGAGCAGGAAGCCCGTGAGCGGCGCCAGCAGCACGAAACGGGAATGTCTCCCCGAACGCTTCATGAAAGGCGCGTGTCGTGATCCCGGCGCACGCCGGGAAGCATCAGGTTCAGGAACTGCAAGTGAATCCCGCCGTGCGCCGGGATCACGGGCGCGGCAAGACGGCGCGTGGCCCGGTTCACTTCGTGCCGGACCACTGCGTCCAGCGCTCGGCCAGCTTGTCGCCGCTGTCGATCCAGAACTTCGCGTCCTCGGGGAACGCCTGCTTCAGGATCTCCGGGTTGGTGGGCAGATCGGCCATCAACGCCTTGTCGATCAGCGGCGCGGCGGCGCCTGAGGTCACGCCGTAGCGGATGTACTTGGGCAGCTTGGCCTGGTTCTCGGGCCGGCCCATGAACTCGACCAGCTTCTCGGCGTCGGCCTTGTTCGGCGTGCCTTTCATGATGACCCAGCTGTCCATCGTGTACGGCGTGTCCTTCCAGACCATCTTGAAGTTCTTCTTGTCCTTCTCGTTGGCCGCAGTGATGCGGCCGTTGTAGGCGGTGGTGAACACGACGTCGCCCGCGGCGAGCATCTGCGGCGGCTGCGCACCGCTCTTCCAGAACACGAGGTCGCCCTTGATCGTGTCGAGCTTCTTGAACGCACGCTCAACGCCCTCGGGCGTGCGCAGCGCCTTGTAGACGTCTTTCGCCGGCACGCCATCGGCGATCAGCGCGACTTCGAGATTCCACTTCGCGCCATTGCGGATGCTGCGCTTGCCGGGAAACTTCTTGGCGTCGAAGAAATCGGCCCAGCCGGCGGGGGCGCTCTTGACCTTGTCGCCATCGTAGGCGAGCACCAGGTTGTAGATGATCGCGCCGACCCCGCAGGGGTGGACCGCGCCCTGCAGGTAGCGCCCTGCGCCACCGATTTTGGCCGCGTCGAGTTTCTCGTACAAACCTTCGTCACAGCCGACTTCCAGTTCGTCGGCCTCGACCTGCACCACGTCCCAGTTGTTGTTGCCGCCCTTGATCTTGGTGCGCAGCACGCCCAGGCCACCGTCCCAGGCTTCGTCGACGAGCTTGGTGCCGGATGCATTGAAGGGTTTGAAGTAGACCTCTTTCTGGCCGTCCTGGTACGCGCCGCCCCAGGACACGACCGTCAGGTCGCGCGCGTTCGCGGCGAATGCGGCAGCGGTCAGCGCCGCAGCGGTGGCGATGTGGGTGAACAGGTGTGATTTCATCTTGGTCTCCTGAGTAGTGGAAGGTCGTCGGGGCAGGTCAGCAATCATTGCGCAAACAGCCAGGCATCTTCACGCCGAAATGCCAGGCCAAGGGTTTGCCCGGGCACCAGGCCTTGCGGCAGTGCACCGGGCGCGAGCTTCGCGAACCAGGTGACCTGCGAGCCGTGCAGCTGGGCCACCAGGCGCCAATGGTCGCCCTGGTGGATGGCGTCGAGCAGCGTGGCCTGCAGCGCATTGTCGGCCTCGCCGGGGCTGGCCACGCGCAGGTGTTCCGGCCGCAGACACAGCGTCGCACCCTGGCCACGCGGGAGTGCGCCGGCGGCGCGGCCGTGCAGGCAGGCGCCGCCCGGCAGGCGCAGCGTCGAGTCCGATTCCGCCTCGCCACTCAACAGGTTGTTGTCGCCGATGAACCCGGCGACGAACGGATTCGCCGGCGCATCGTAGAGCCGCTGCGGCGCGGCAAGCTGTTCGATGCGGCCCTGGTTGAACACCGCGACCCGGTCCGACAGCGTCATCGCCTCCGACTGGTCGTGCGTGACGAACACCATCGTCACGCCGAGCTCGCGGTGCAGGCGCCGGATTTCGAGCTGCATCTCCTCGCGCAGCTTCTTGTCCAGCGCCGACAGCGGCTCGTCGAGCAGCACGACGCGCGGCTCGAACACGAGCGCGCGCGCCAACGCGACGCGCTGCTGCTGGCCGCCCGAGAGCTGCTGCGGCCGGCGCTGCGCAAGGTGCGTGAGACGCACCTTGTCCAGAGCGGCGGCGACCTTCTCGCGCACCGCACTCGCAGGCACCTTGCGCACCGAGAGCGGGAAGGCGACGTTCTGTTCCACCGTCATGTGCGGAAACAGCGAATAACTCTGGAACACGACGCCCATGTCGCGCTTGTGCGGCGGCAGTGCTTCGATGGGTCGTCCGTCGAGCCGGATCGTGCCGGCGCTGGGCACCTCGAAGCCCGCCAGAAGCATCAACGTCGTCGTCTTGCCCGAGCCCGAGGGGCCGAGCAGCGTCAGGAACTCACCGGCCTCGATGTGCAGGTTCAGGTCGTCCACCGCCGGCGCGGTGCTGCCGGGGTAGACCTTGCGCAGGCGATCGAATTCGATCAGCGCCATGGCATGGCTGCGCTCAAGCGCCGGCTCGTACCCAGGCCAGCGTGTCGGCCAGCGCTTGTTCGGTGCAATCGAGCATGCGGTCGATCTCGGCCTCGGTGATGATCAGCGGCGGCGAGAACGCGATCACGTCGCCGCCCAGCACCCGGGTGATCAGGCCATGTTCCTGGGCGCGGCGCACCAGGTAGGCGCCGACGCCGCGCTTCGGGTCGAACGGTGTGTGCGCCGCCGGGTCTTGCGCCAGTTCCAGCGCACCGATCAGCCCCATGCCGCGCACCTCTCCCACCAGCGGGTGGCCGGCAAAGCGGCGCAGGCCTTGTTGCAGGCGCGGTGCGACCTCTCGCACATGGCCGATCACGTCGTCCGACTCATAGATGCGCAGCGTTTCCAGCGCCACCGCGCAGGCCAGTGGGTGGCCGCTGTAGGTGTAGCCGTGGCCGAAGGTGCCGATCGTGGCACTCGCGTCGGCAACCACCTGATAGATCGCATCGGAGACATAGAGCGCCGACATCGGCACATAGGCCGAGGTCATCATCTTCGCCACCGTGATCATGTCGGGCTGCAGACCGAAGACCTGGGTTCCGAACCACTGCCCCAGGCGGCCGAAGCCGGTGATGACTTCG
>JAEMQF010000061.1 GCA_022758925.1 Burkholderiales bacterium
CCATGCAGGTGCCTTCGCCGATTACCACCATGCCGCCCGAGCCGACGCCCGAGCCCGCCTTCGCCAACGAGACGTGGTCGTAGGTGAGGGTCTCGATCTCGGCCGCGGTCAGCACCTTGGTCGAGATGCCGCCGGGAACGATGCACTTGATCGGCGTGCCGTGCAGGCCGCCACCGCAGTCGTCGTGGATGAACCTGGCCAGCGGGTAACCGTACTCGACTTCGTAGACGCCGGGGCGCTGCACATGGCCCGAGATCGACACCAGTTGCGTGCCCGGGCTCTTCGGCGTGCCGATCTGGCGGAAGGCCTCGCCGCCCATGGCCACGATGGCGGTGACGTTCGCCAGCGTCTCGACGTTGTTGATGACCGTCGGCCGCTGGTACAGGCCGCGCACCGTCAGGCGCGGCGGGCGATTGCGCGGGTAGCCCTTCTTGCCCTCGATCGATGTGATCAGCGCCGAGGCCTCGCCGCAGACGTAGGAACCGGCGCCGCGGTAGATGACGATGTCGCAAGCGAAATCGGTGCCGAGGAGCTGCTGCCCGAAATAGCCCGCGGCATAGGCTTCTTCGACGGCAGCAGCCAGGCGCCGGTAGGGCAGGTCGAACTCGCCGCGGATGTAGACGAAGGCATGGCGCACCTGCAGCGCGAAGGCCGAGATCAGCATCGATTCGAGCAACAGGTGGGGCGCGTTCTCGAGGATCCAGCGGTCCTTGAAGGTGCCGGGCTCGCCTTCGTCGGCGTTCGCGCACAGGTAGTGCGGCAGGCCGTCGTTGAGCCGGATCACGCCCCACTTGCGCCCGGCCGGGAAGGCCGCGCCGCCGTGCCCGAGGATGCCCGAGGCTGCGACTTCCTTCGTCACCTGCTCCGGCCGCATCTCGCGCAGCACCTTGTCGAGCGTGGCGTAGCCGCCGCGTGCGCGGTAGTCTTGCAGCAGGTGCGAGGTGGCCGTGACCGGGAAGGTCATGATCAGCTTGCGGCCGGTCATGGTGTTGCTCCGGACCGCGACAGCCCCTCGATCAGCGCATCGAGCCGCGCCGGGGTCATGCTCTCGTGGTAGGCCTCGTTCACCATCACCACCGGCGCGGTGCCGCACGAGCCCAGGCATTCCACCGTGCTCAGCGTGAAGCGGCCGTCGCCGGTGGTCTGCCCCGGCGCGATGCCGAGCTTGGCGCTCAGGTGTTCGATCACGCCTTCGGCGCCGCGCATCGAGCAACTCAGGTTGCGGCAGGCCTGCAGGTGCCAGCGACCGATTGCCGCGCGCCGGAACTGCGTGTAGTGGGACAGCACCTCTTCGATCTGGATCCGCGGCACGCCGAGGTAGGCGGTGAGTTCAGCGATGTCGCTGTCGGCGACGTGGCCGCGCTCTTGCTGGATGCGGTGCAGGCAGGGCAGCACCATCGATGACGTTGCCTCCGCCGGGTAGCGCCGGCGCATGACATCGAACTCGGGGATCAGGTGCTTCACCGATCGCACTCCCCGCCGATCATGTTGATCGAGCCGAAGGTGGGCACGATGTCGGCGAGCTGGCCGCCGTTGAGCATCAGGTGCGCCCCGCCCATGTGCACGAAGCTGGGTGCCCGGCAGTGCACCTTGTAGGGCACGCCGCCGCCGCTGCTGACCAGGTAGAAACCGAGCTCGCCGTTCGGCGACTCGTGTGCGCTGTAGGCCTCGCCGGCCGGCACCACGGGCCCGTCGATGATCAGCTTGAAGTGGTTGATCAGCGATTCGATCTCGCGGTAGACGAGCGCCTTGTCCGGGAACGTGCAGCGCCGGTCGTCGACATTGATCGGCCCTTCGGGCAACATCTGCGCCAGCTGCCGCATCATGTGCACCGACTCGTCCATCTCGCGCATGCGCACGTAGTAGCGGTCGTAGTTGTCGCCCTTGATGCCCACCGGCACCTCGAAGTCGAGTTCGGCGTAGGCCAGGTAGGGCGTGTCCTTGCGCAGGTCGCGCGCCACGCCCGTGCTGCGCAGGATGACGCCGGTGTAGCCGTAGCTCAGCGCATCGGCGGTGCTGATGACGCCGACGTTGCGCATGCGGTCGATGAAGATGCGGTTGCGGTCCATCAGCGCGTGCACGCGCGCGACGAACTCCTCGTACTGCACGAGGATCTGTTCCATGCGCGCGAGCCAGCCCTCGGGCAGGTCGCGCGCCAGGCCGCCGATGCGGCCGTAGCTGTAGGTCACGCGCGCGCCGGTCAGCGCCGCCAGGTGCTCGTACATGAAGTCGCGCACCATCACCAGGTACAGGAACGCGGTCATCGCGCCCAGCTCCATGAGCCCCGCGGCAAGGCACGTGAGGTGGTCCACCAGGCGCGAATACTCGCTCAGCAGCGTGCGCAGGTAGCGGCAGCGCGGCGTGATCTGCACCCCCATCAGTTGCTCGACGCCGTCGCAATAGGCGAAGTCGTTGATCAGCGCCGACACGTAGTTCAGCCGGTCCACGTACGGGATCAGGTTGTGCCAGGTGTGGTCTTCGCACTCCTTCTCGAAGCCGCGGTGCAGGTAGCCGCAATGCACGTCGCTGCGCAGCACGCGCTCGCCGTCGAGCTCGGCGATGATCTGCACCGTGCCGTGCGTGGCCGGGTGCGAAGGGCCGATGTTGACGATCACCGAGTCGTCGCGCAGCGTCGTCTCGAAGATCGAGCGCACCGGGTTCGCGATGGGGCGGTAGGCGGTGTCCATGGCGGCGGGCCTTAAGCGCGGTAGGGCACGAGCGGTTGCTCCTGCTGCTTCGGGTAGTCCTTGCGCAGCGGGTGGCCGACGAAACCCTCGTAGAGCAGGATCGGGCGCAGGTCTTGGTTGCCGCGGAAGGCGATGCCGTACATGTCGTGGCACTCGCGCTCCATGAATCCGGCCGAGCCGTACAGCGGCAGCAGCGAGTCGAGCAGCGGATCGGCCTCGGCCACGCGCGTCTTCAGGCGCACGCGTTGCTTGTGCGTGGTCGAGTAGAAGTGGTACACGACCTCGAAGCGCGGCGACTGGCCGAGCCAGTCGACCGCGGTGACGTCGAGAAAGAGGTCGAAGCCGAACTCATCGCGCAGGCGCCGCACCGCCGGCAGCAGTTCGGCCGGCGTCAAATTGAAGACGAGGATGCCGCGCGACACGGTCGGCGGCCCGCCCGCGGGCACGAGCTGTTGCCGCAGGGTGTCGAAGACGTTCGCAGCCATGCTCAGAAGCGATCCGTGATGATCGGGTGGCTTGCGCCGGCGATCTTTTCCTGCAACTGGATGATGCCGTCGATCACCATCTCCGGCCGCGGCGGGCAGCCCGGAATGTAGATGTCGACCGGGATGATCTTGTCGATTCCCGGCAGCGCCGCATAGTTCTGGTAGAAGCCGCCGCTGGTGGCGCAGACGCCGAAGGCCATGACCCACTTCGGCTCGCACATCTGCTCGTATACCCTGAGCAGCACCGGAGCCTGCTTGTGCGTGACCGTGCCCACCACCATCAGCAGGTCGGCCTGGCGCGGTGAAAAACGCGGCAGGGCCGCGCCGAAACGGTCGGTGTCGTAGGGCGAGGCGCTGACGGCCATGAACTCCATCGCGCAGCAGGCGGTGACGAAGGGGTAGGGGAAGATCGAGAACTTGCGCGCCCAGCCGATGAGTTCGTCCTTGCGCGTGGTCAGGTACTCGAACGCGGCGTCCTTGGTATGGACTGCCGGAACGATGGGGATGGTGCGTGCGTACATGGTGCGTGCCCCCGGCCTATTCCGTCACGGCCTCGATCAGCCGCGCCTTGTAGACGTACAGCAAGATCAGCACCAGCAGCGCCATGAAGAAGAAGAAGGTGAAGAGCATGAAGCCGGTCAACGGCTGCGCGCCCAGCGCCCAGATGAACAGGAACACCGTCTCCAGGTCGAACAGGATGAAGATGATGGCCACACCGTAGTACTTGATCGGCACCGCCTTCACGTTCAGCGTGCTCACCGGCGTGGCACCGCACTCGAAGGGCTCGAGCTTGAGCGCCGAGGCCACCGGCTTGGGCCCGAGCAGACGGTTCAGCGCCAAGGTCAGGCCGACGAAACCCAGGATCGCCATCAGGTACATCAGGAACACGACGTAGGGGTTCATCCCATGGTTCCTGGGTGGCTGAGGCGTTGAATCCGGCCGCGGTGCCGGTCTCGCAAGGTGAGCGGCGCGCAGGCTCCAAGCCGTGTTGCCGGTACTGCGTGCGCACGAACCACGTTGCCTGTCTCCTTCGTCGTTCTTTGCTGCTGTCCACCCGGCGAGCCCGGCTGGTGCATTGATTGCGACGAAGGTTAAGCCTCGCGGCCGAAGTCAGGCTTGCTTCAGATCAAGTCAGGCGTCGTGATTCCGGGCTGGGCACCGGGCGACCATGGGTGCGGGCCGCCGCGTCTTGGGGAGTTTCTTGGGTAGTTTCTTGGGTAGTTTCTTGGGTAGGCCCGCTCGCTTCAGCCGCAAAATGGAACACCACGCACAAGCCGCTGCCATCGCAGTCAAACCGGGGTGCCGGGTGGCCCAGCGTCAGGCAGCTTTGGCGTATCAGGTCAATGCCGCGCCCCCAGGATTCGATCTTGCACTGTGGCGAAGAAGGTCTGCGTGGTGGCTGCCTCTGCGCTGTAGTCCATCGCCGTGGCATAGATGTCGGTGATCTTCTGGTAAAACCGCCGCTCGCTGGCCCGGATTTCGCGTATCTCGGCCAGCAGGTTGTCGAAGTAGTCTTGCTTGAAGATCGCACCGTTCTTCAGCCGCTCCTTGTCCAGCACATAGCCGCGAACGGCGAAGTCGCGCAGGATGCCAATGGCCCACTGCCGGAACTGGGTGGCGCGTGCCGAATTGACACGGAAGCCGACCGCGATGATGGCGTCGAGGTTGTAGAAAGCGATGTTGCGGGCGACCTCCCGCCCACCCTCGTTCTGAACTGTCCGGAAATTCCGGAGAGTTGCCTGCTCGGTGAGTTCGCCACCGGCAAAGATGTTGTGCAGGTGCTCGTTGACGGTGCGCACATCGACCTCGAACAAGGCGGCGATGAGCTTCTGGGTGAGCCAGACGGTCTCGCCTTCGACACGCACTTCGATGCCGCTCTCGCCGGCCTGCGAAGTGAAGACGAGGAACTCGGTGGTGCTGTTGCGGATCTGGACTCGCTTTTTCGTGCCCATGGCGCTCCTTGGTCGTGGCTTTCAATCGTGGCGAATTCGGAATGATTGAAGCATGGGGTGCAAACGGCAATGGTGGAGCCCTGGATTTCGAACGCGGCAGTGATGGACTGCCTCAGGGCTGCACGCCCATCTTCTGCAGATGGCGTGGCCGTCTTGCGCAAAGCCTTTCAGGTGCGGGGCGTTGGCTGCCTTCCATTGCGCGAAGTGGCTCAAGGCGGGGGCGTTGAAGGCG
>JAEMQF010000368.1 GCA_022758925.1 Burkholderiales bacterium
ACCACCACCGCCCTGTGCATCCGGGGTGGCGTGCCACGCCTTTGCATGCCGCCCGGGTGCCCGGGCAGGTGGCTTGGGGTACGGGCGCAGGCACCATTCGCGGTGGCCGCAACCGTCGCACGAACAGAGGCTGTTGATGGCGCAACGTCTACGAACCGAAACCGGTGCCCCGCGAGCGTGGGCCGGAGAACGTGCCCCGGGCCACCTGCCCCTGCTCCACGCTTGCACGCGGCCCGCTGTGAACTCCACGCTTGCACGCGGCCCGCTGTGAACCTCGGTACCCGGCACATGATTTGCAGCGACGCATGACCCTGTCCACCGTCCTCCTGCAATTCCTCACCGGCTTGTCCGCCGCGTCAGCGCTGTTCCTCGTCGGCAGCGGCCTGTCGCTGATCTTCGGCGTGACGCGCATCGTCAACTTCGCGCACGGCTCGTTCTACATGCTCGGGCTCTATGGCGCCGTGGCGGTCGTCGGTTGGTTCGGGACTTCGCCGCTGGGCTTTTGGAGTGGCGTGCTGCTCGCGGCGTTGCTGGTTGCGCTCATTGGTGCCTTGCTCGAGATGTTCGTGTTGCGCCGCCTCTACGCAGCGCCCGAGCTGTACCAGTTGCTCGCCACCTTTGCCCTGGTGCTGATCATCAAGGACGTGGCGCTCGCGCTGTGGGGCCCGGAAGACTTGCTGGGGCCGAAGGCGCCGGGAATGAAGGGCGCGATCCTGGTACTCGGCAAACCGTTCCCGAGCTACGACGTGTTCCTGATCTTCGTCGGCCCGGCCGTGCTCGCCGCGCTCTGGCTGCTGCTGACGCGCACGCGCTGGGGTCTGCTGGTGCGCGCCGCGACGCAAGACCGTGAGATGGTGGGCGCGCTGGGCGTGAACCAGCAATGGCTGTTCACGTCGGTGTTCGCGCTCGGCACCTTTCTTGCCGCGCTCGGCGGCGCGCTGCAGATGCCGCACGAGCCGGCGAACCTGAGCCTGGACCTGGCGTTGATCGGCGAGGCCTTTGTCGTGGTCGTGGTCGGTGGCATGGGCTCGGTGCTCGGTGCGTTTGTCGCGGCGGTGTTGATCGCGTTCGTCAAGGCGGCGTGCATCGCTGCGGGCTCGATCGACGTCTTCGGCACACCTTTCCCCTTGAGCAAACTGACGCTGGTGGCCGAGTTCCTGGTGATGGCCGTGGTCCTCGTCTGGCGGCCCTGGGGCCTGTTCGGCAAGCCGCAGGGAGCGGTGCGCGGCACGGCCGCGATCGAAGCGCCGCTGCGCGCGCTGCCGCGGCGCTGGAAGGTGGCGGGGCTCGCAGGCCTGTTGCTGTTGCTGCTCGTGCCGCTGCTGCAAGGTGCGGCGCCCTACGCGGTGGTGCTGATGATCGACGTGCTGATCGCGGTGCTGTTCGCGACCAGCCTGCATTTCGTGATGGGCCCGGCCGGCTTGCATTCGTTCGGCCACGCGGCTTATTTCGGTCTGGGCGCTTACGGCGCGGCGTTGTGCCTGAAGGCGTGGCTGTTGCCGATGGAACTTGCACTCCTGCTCGGGCCGCTCGCCGCGACGCTGGCAGCGCTGTTGTTCGGCTGGTTCTGCGTTCGCCTGTCCGGCGTCTACCTGGCGATGCTGACGCTCGCCTTCGCGCAAATCGTCTGGGCCGTCGTCTTCCAGTGGGACGGCCTCACCGGCGGCAGCAACGGCATGGTGGGCATCTGGCCGGCGCCTTGGCTGGCGGGCAAGACGGCGCTGTATCTGGTGACTCTGCTGTTCACCGTCGCCGGTTGTGCCCTGCTCGCGCGATTGCTGCAAGCGCCGCTCGGGCTGGCGCTGCGCGCCGGGCGCGATTCGCCGCTGCGCGCGCACGCCATCGGCATCGACGTCGCGCGCCTGCAATGGCTGGCTTTCGTCATCGCCGGCAGCATCGCGGGCCTGGCCGGCGCGCTGTTCGCCTTCGCCAAGGGCACGATTTCGCCGGAAACGCTGGGCGTGGCGAAGTCGGTCGATGGCCTGGTGATGGTGTTGCTGGGCGGGGTGCAGACGCTGTCGGGCCCTTGGGCCGGCGCCGCCCTGTTCACCTGGCTGCAAGACACCGTGATGCGCCAGACCGATTACTGGCGCGCGCTGCTCGGCGCGACGATGTTGGCACTGGTGTTGCTGTTTCCGCTCGGCGTGGCAGGTGGTCTGCGGCGCATCTTCCTGAAGGAGCCGGCGTGAGCGGGACGAGCGCCGGCCACGGTGTTGCGTTGGCCGCGTCGCCGCCGGCATCGACTCCTGGACCGAACGCGCCCCTGCTCGCCGTGGTTGGCCTGAGTAAATCTTTCGGCGGCCTGCGCGCGGTTCACGACGTGAGTTTTCAGCTCGCGCCGGGTGAGATGCTGGCGCTGATCGGGCCGAACGGCGCAGGCAAGTCGACCTGCTTCAACATCGTCAACGGCCAGCTAGCGCCCGATGCAGGCTCGGTCAGGCTCGACGGCACCGAACTCATCGGCCTCGCGCCGAACGCGATCTGGCGACTGGGAGTGGGCAGGACGTTCCAGATCGCCGAGACCTTCGGCTCGCTCACCGTGATCGAGAACGTGCAGCTCGCGCTGTTGTCGCACGCTGCTCGAGTGTTGCGCTTCTGGCGCAGCGCGCGCACGCAATTCCGCGACGACGCGCTCGCGCTGCTGGCCAGCGTGGGCATGGCGGCGCAGGCCGAACGTGCGATGAGCGTGCTCGCCTACGGCGACGTGAAGCGTGTCGAACTCGCGATGGCGCTGGCGAACCGGCCACGCCTGTTGTTGATGGACGAACCCACCGCCGGCATGGCGCCGCGCGAGCGCACCGAGTTGATGGAGTTGACGCAAGCCCTGGCGCGCGAGCGGCGCATCGGCGTGCTGTTCACGGAACACAGCATGGACGTGGTGTTTGCGCATGCCGACCGCTTGATCGTGCTCGCGCGCGGCGAGTTGATCGCCGGTGGCACACCGGCCGCGGTGCGCGATGACCCGCGCGTGCGCCAGGTCTACTTCGGCATGGGCTCCACCTTTGCGGCGATGCCGGGAGGCGCTGCGCATGCTTGACGTGCAGCAACTGTGCGCCTGGTACGGCAAGGCGCAAATCCTGTTCGACGTGTCGCTGCGCGTCGGCACCGGGCAATGCGTGGCGTTGATGGGACGCAACGGCGCGGGCAAGTCGACGACCATGAAGAGCATCATGGGCCTGCTGCCGCGGCGCAGCGGCCGGGTGGACTTCGACGGCCGCGACATCTCGCATCTCGCACCGCACCGCATCAGCCGCCTCGGCCTGGGCTGGGTGCCCGAAGACCGGCGCATCTTCACCGACCTGAGCGTGCGCGAGAACCTCGAGGTCGGGCGCCAGGCGCCGCGCGCCGATGCGCCGCCGTGGACGCCGGAAAAGTTGTTTGCGCTGTTTCCGAACCTGGCGACGATGCTGGAGCGGCCCGGCGGGCGCACCAGCGGCGGCGAACAGCAGATGCTGACGATCGCGCGCACGCTGATGGGCAACCCGCGCCTGATCTTGCTCGACGAGCCTTCGGAAGGAGTGGCGCCGTTGATTGTTGAACAATTGGCGCAAATGATCGTCGAGCTCAAGCAACAGGGCCTGGCGATCCTGCTGTCGGAACAGAACATCCACTTCGCGCGCCTGGTCAGCGACAGCGCCGTCGTGCTCGAAAAGGGCCAGGTTCAGTTCAGTGGCACGATGCAGCAATTGATGGCCGACGAAGCGCTGCAGCGCGCTTGCCTCGGCGTATGAAGGTCCTTGCATGAGTCATCGAACATGAGTCACCGAACATGAGTCGCATCGCGGGCATCGACGTCGGCGGCACGTTCACCGACCTGGTCTACATCGACGACGCGACGGGTGAAGTGCGCCTGGCCAAGGTGCCCACCACCGTGCCGAACCAGGCCTTCGGCGTGATCGCCGCGCTCGACGCAGCGTTGGTCGACCCAACCCAGCTCGAGGCCATCGTGCACGGCACGACGACGACGACGAACGCGATGCTGGAGCGCCGCACCGCGCGCGTCGGCCTGATCACGACGCGCGGCTTTCGCGACGTGCTCGAGCTCGGACGGCGCACGCGGCCGACGCCGTATGGATTGAAGGGCCGTTTCACGCCGCTGATCGAACGCTCGCTGCGCCTCGAAGTGGACGAGCGCGTCGATGCCGAAGGCCAGGTGCTGGTGGCGCTCGATGAAGCGCAGGTCGAAGCCGCGGCACGCGAGTTGCTCGCCGCGGGGGCCGAAAGCGTCGTCATCCATTTCCTGCACAGCTACATCTTCCCCGCGCATGAAGCGCGCGCCGCGCAACTCGTGCGCGCTCTGTGGCCGAACCCGCATGTAACCGCGGGCCACGCCATCGTTGCCGAATACCGCGAATATGAGCGCGGCGTAACGGCGGCAGTGAACGCGTCGATCCAGCCCGTGCTGCACCGCTACATCGCGCGCCTGCAGGAAGAATTGGCGAAGCGTGGCTTCAAGCGCGAGCTGCTCGTGATGCAGGGCAACGGCGGCACCGTGGCGGCGA
Source organism: Burkholderiales bacterium (assembly GCA_022758925.1). Classification (GTDB taxonomy): domain Bacteria; phylum Pseudomonadota; class Gammaproteobacteria; order Burkholderiales; family Burkholderiaceae_C; genus JAEMQF01. The sequence goes on from JAEMQF010000368.1 coordinate 4,503, forward strand.
GCATCGTCGCTGAACATGCCGTGAACACGGTGATGTCGGGGCCGGCGTCGGGCGTGATCGCGGCCGCGGCGACGGCGCTTCAGGCGGGCAGCGGCAGCGGTGAGTTCGCGAATGTCGTCACCTACGACATGGGTGGCACCTCGACCGACGTCGCGCTGGTGCTGGGCGGCCTGCCCGCCGTGTCGAGCGAACTCGAACTCGAATACGCGATGCCGATCCATGTGCCGATGGTCGACGTGCACACCATCGGCGCGGGCGGCGGCTCGCTCGCCAGCGTCGACGCTTCGGGCATGCTGCGCGTGGGCCCGCAAAGCGCGGGGGCGACGCCGGGTCCGATGTGCTACGGCCGTGGCGGGACGAGGCTCACGATCACGGATGCGAACCTGGTCCTCGGCCGGCTTGACCCGCAGCGCCTGTTGGGCGTGAGCGGCGCTGTCGACATGGCTGGGTTGCGCGCGGCGTTGCTGGCGCAAGTCGGCACGCCGCTGGGGTTGGACGCGACGGCAGCCGCGGCTGCGGTGCTGCGTGTGGCGAACGACAAGATGGCGGGCGCGATCCGCATGGTCAGCCTGTCGCGCGGCCACGACCCGCGCGACTTCGCGCTGTTCGCATTCGGTGGTGCCGGGCCGCTGCACGCCGTGGCGTTGGCGCGTGAGCTGGGAATTCCAAAAGTCCTGATTCCGGCGCGGCCTGGGCTCACGAATGCGTTGGGCTGCGTCGTCGCCGATTTGCGCCACGACTTCGTCGCCACCATCAACCAGCCACTGACTGCCCTCACCGAAGGCCGCATCGCGGCCGCTTTCGCGGCTCAGGTGCAGGCAGGTCGCGAGCGCCTGCAACGCGAACAAGTCGCGGTCGAGGCGGTCGTCACCCTGCACCGTGCCGACATGCAGTTCCAGGGCCAAAGCCATATCCTGCCGGTGGCGATAGCCGACGCACACATCACTTTGCCGGAGCTGCATCGGCTGTTCGAGGCCGCCTACTGGCAACGCTTCGGGGTCGCCCTGCCCGAGATCAAGCCCGTGCTCGTGAACCTGCACACTGCCGTCATCGGCAAACGGAAAAGCGTCTCGCTTCAAGCGGTGGCGGTGGCGCAGCCGCGCGCCACGCTTGCGATGGCGCTGCGCGCGCGCCGGCCGGTCTGGTTCGAAGCGGCGGGCTGGATGGAGACTGCGCTTTACGTACGCGAGCACTTGCCCGAAGGCTGTGAATTCGACGGGCCGGCGGTGATCGAACAACTCGATTGCACGACGCTGATCGAGCCCGGGAATCGAGTCAGGATGGACGCCATCGGCAACTTGATCGTGACGCTGTGAGGACTGCAGACATGGTTATCGACCCCATCACCCTGTCGGTGCTGCAAAACGGCTTGCAGCAGGTTTGCAACGAGATGGATCTGGCTTTCGTGCGCAGTGCGTTCAGCCCGGTGATTGCCGAGGCGCTGGACCGCTCGGACGGCATCTACCACCGCGACACCGGCGAGCTGATCGCGCAGGGCGAGCTCGGCCTGCCGGTGTTCGTCGGCACGATGCAGTTCACGGTGCAGGCCGTGATCGAGCATGTGACGCAGCGCAAGGTCGAACTCCATCCCGGCGACATGTTCATCGTGAACGACCCCTACCTCGGCGGCACGCACTTGATGGACGTGAAGTTCGTGCAGCCGTTTTTCTACCGGGGCGAACTCTGGTGCTGGCTTGCCAACACCGGCCATTGGCCCGACACCGGTGGCATGGTGCCGGGCGGGTTTTCGGCGAGCGCAACCGAAGTCGAACAGGAAGGGCTGCGCCTGCCGCCCGTCAAGCTCTACAAGCGCGGCGTGCTCGATGACGAGATCCTGTCGATCATCCTGTCGAACATCCGCATCGCGGACCAGCGCATCGGCGACATCAAGGCGCAGGCCGCGGCCTTGAGCACCGGCGAAAAGCGCCTCACCGCGCTGCTCGAGCGTTATGGCTCGGGCACGGTGGAGCAGGCAATCGTCGAGCTGAAAGCGCGCGCGGCGCAGCAGATGCGTGCCAAGATCGCGAGCATTCCCGACGGCGTTTTTGTCGGCGAAGCTTTCGTCGATTCCGACGGCGTGGTCAACGAGCCGCTCAGAATCGCGATGCGAATCACCAAGTCGGGCCAGGGTGAACAGGCACAACTCAGCTTCGACATGAGCGGCTCATCGCCGCCATGCAAAGGCCCGATGAACAGCGTGATCGCGACCACCAAGTCGTCGATCTACCTCGCCGTAAAACACGTCTTTCCCGAGGTCGCGCTCAACGCCGGAACGTTTGCGCCGCTGCACATCGTCGAGCCCGAAGGCACGTTCCTCTACGCACGTTACCCGCGCCCGGTGTCGGGCTGCGCCGCCGAGGTCAGCCAGCGCATCGCCGAGGCCGTGTTCGCGGCGCTCGGGAAAGCGATCCCCGATCAGTTGTTCGGCGCGCCGGCGGGAACCAGCGGGAACCTGGGCATCGGCGGCTTCGACCCGCTGAAAAACCGCGCCTATGTGATGTACGTGATCTCGGGCGGCGGCTACGGCGGCAGCCCGCAGGGTGACGGCATCAGCAACGGCTGTTCGACGATCGGCATTTCGAAAACCACGCCGATCGAGATCATGGAGCAGCTCTACCCGGTGCTGTTCGAAGAGTATTCGCTGCACGAAGGTTCGGGCGGCGCCGGCGAATTCCGCGGCGGCTTCGGCGTCAACTACCGCATCAGGTTGCGCCGTGGCGAAGCTCGCGTGTCGATGGTGATGGACCATGGGCGGGTTGGGCCACCGGGGGCGCAGGGCGGTGCAAGCGGCGGCGTGAACAAGGTCAAGATCATCCGCGACGGCGTGGCCTATGTCCCGCAGCACTTGTCGAAGGACCAGGACATCGCGATCAGCGCCGGCGATGTGATCTGCGTCTCGACGCCGGGCGGTGGGGGGTTTGGTGAACCCGCGCGGCGTGTGGCAGGTGCGATGTCGCGTGACGTTGCGTTGGGATACTACTCGGCAGATCAGGTGCGCAGCATGTTCGGCTCGACGTGAAGCGCGGGGCACATATGCGGGAAGCAGCATCAACGTGGGAGTTGCAATGACGACGCAATCTCGGACTTGGGTCTTCACGGTGCTCATGGCATTGATGACCGGCCTGCCGCTATCGGTACTTGGCGCTCCACCCCCCGTAGAGCACTTCACCAGGTTGCCCAATATCGACGGCGTCGTATTGTCCCCATCGGGCAACCGGCTGGCGATTCTGTCGTTCGGAAAGGAAGGCCGGCGCCGGCTCGGCGTGGTCGATCTTGTGCCGTCCGTTGGGCAGCCACGCATCGTTGCCGCTTTCAGCAATGCAGACGTGACTGCGGTGCGATGGGTGAATGACAAGCGCCTGGTTTTCGATGCCTTCGTTCCTGGCGCCGAGGTTCGCGAAGGCGACGCGGGTACTTCCGCAGTCAATCACGACGGTTCGGAGCAACGGCAACTGATCTCGTGGGACCTTGGCCCCAGGGAGTTCTCCAGAGTCACCTCGAGAATTCTTCCCTACGGATGGCACTTTCATTCGACGATCAACGGCGATGGCGACGACATCCACGTCTACAAGGGCGCAACGGACATTCTGGGAGACCTCGCCGAGATTCAGTTGGGGCGTTTGAACACCGTCACCGGCGAGTTCAAGTCATTAAGCCATGGCCTGCCCAAAGGCACCAGACAGTGGTTGTTGGATCGCAAGAGCGAGCCTCGCGTCGTCAGCGCCTATGCCGACGGTCGAATCAAGGTGTACTGGCGCAAGCTTGAATCCACCGAGTGGACCGAGGTGGCAAACTTTGACCCACTCAAAGAGCCGGGCTTTGCGCCAGTTTTTGTTGACCGTGAAGGTGCAATCCTTGTCGCTGCTGAGATGGGTGGCGATACCGAGGGGCTCTATCAGTTCGACCCTGTCGCCAAGCGCGTGCTTCGTGAGCCGCTGCTGAAGGTCGCGGGATTCGATTTGCATCCCGAGATCGAGGATGACCCACAAACCGGCAGCCTCCTGGGCGTGCACTTCGTCGCAGACCGGGCAATGAGTTATTGGTTTGAAGAGCGCGTCGAGAAGATTCAACGCGGGATCGATGCAGCGCTGCCTGGCCGGATGAACAGACTGTTCTGCCGCCGTTGCGGATCGACCAGCTTCTTCGTGATCCACTCAAGTTCAGACAAGCACCCCGGAGAGTATTTTCTCTACGATGCCGGCAAGGCTACGCTGCGCCTGCTTGGTGTGTCCCGACCCTGGATCGACGAAGCCTCGCAGGGGCGTCGCACCTTCCACAGGATCGCAGCGCGAGATGGATTGCAAATCCCAGTCTATGTGACGCATCCGGCGAATGCGGCGCCGAACCAGGCGCTGCCCGCAGTCGTTCTTGTGCACGGCGGTCCCTATGCGCGTGGCAGCGATCTTGGGTGGGAGGCTGAAGCTCAATTCCTGGCGTCACGCGGCTACCGGGTTCTGCAGCCCGAATTTCGCGGCAGCACCGGCTATGGTTACCGGCTCTTCCGAGCCGGTTGGAAAGAATGGGGTCGCGCCATGCAAAACGACCTGGTGGATGCGGTGCAATGGGCAACGAAGGAAGGCCTGGTCGATCCTGCAAAAGTGTGCATCGTCGGTGCCAGCTACGGTGGTTACGCGGCCATGATGGCTCCGATCACGCACCCTGGCGCGTTTGTCTGCGCGGCCAGTTTTGCCGGGGTCACCGACATCGACTTGATCTACAGCGTCAGTTGGAGTGATACATCGGCGGAGTCCCGCCGTTACGGCATGCCGGTCTTGATCGGTGACCGTGAAAAGGACGCTGCGAGCCTGGCGGCGGCGTCGCCTTTGAAGCGTGCTTCGGAGATCAAGGTGCCTGTGCTGCTCGCCCACGGCGGCTTGGATCGCAGGGTCCCGATCGTCCATGCGAGCAAGTTCTTCGATGCAGCGCGCGCGGGCGGTGTTGCCATTGAATGGGTCGACTACCCCGCCGAAGGCCACGGTTTCTTCATCCCGGCCAACCAGGCCGATTACTATGGCCGGCTCGAGCGCTTCTTGGAGAAGTCTCTCAAGGCAGCGCCGAATTGACGCGTTCCAATGGGCGGCGCATTGCTGCCGAGTGCGCCGGCTATCATCACCACGCCGCAGACGCAGACGCCCGCGGCAGCGTTCTCAGGGCGGGGTGAAATTCCCCACCGGCGGTGATGGTCATGGCTGGGAAGCCATCGCACAAGCCCGCGAGCGCCTGGCTTCTCGCGTGGAAGTCGGGGTCAGCAGATTCGGTGTGAATCCGAAGCCGACGGTCAAAGTCCGGATGAAAGAGAGCGCGTTGCCCTAAACGCCCTCACTGCGCACGGCGCAGTGAGGGTGCCTGGGCGCGTGCGCCCTGATTCTGGCAACCCTTCCGCTTCAAGGAACACCATGAATCAGCTTCAAGCTTCCGCGCAACGAACCTCGCACCACGCCGCCGGCGCGCCGCCAACCGCGGCGCCGCCGTGGCGCTTCGCGCTGATCCGCGCCGAGTGGCACGCAACGATTGTGCAGCGAGCCTGCGACAGCTTTCTCGCCGAGATCGAGCGTCATTCCAACCCAACGCACAGCGTCGACGTGTTCGAGGTTGCCGGCGCTTTCGAGATCCCGCTGCACGCGCTGCGGCTCGCGCGCAGCGGCCGCTACGCGGCCATCGTCGGCTGTGCGCTGGTCGTCGACGGTGGCATCTACCGCCACGAATTTGTCGCCGACGCCGTGATCTCGGGCCTGATGCGGGTGCAGCTCGACACCCAGGTGCCGGTGATCTCGGCCGTGCTCACGCCGAAGAACTTTCACGAACACGACGAACACCGGCGCTATTTCAGCGAACACTTCGTCGTCAAGGGCCGCGAGGCAGCGCACGCTTGCCTGGCGACGGTGCAAAGCCTGGCACGTCTGAACGCCTGCGACGAACTCGCATGCAACTGACGAGGTTTGGTGGATGCAAACGACCCACCGTCGTCTGTCCGCGCCAGGTCAGCATGCCGACGTCGTGGCGACAGGGCGGCGGCGGCGCCCCCGTTCTCCGGCCCACGCTCGCGGGCGGCCGTGATTGCCTGCAACGCGCTGCCGCATCATCACCGCTGTGCCCTGCAACCATGGGAGGCGACCGCGAATCGGGCCTGCGCCCGGGGGCACCACCACCGCCCTGATGCCTCCGGGGATGCATGCCACGCCTTCGCATGCGACCCGGGTGCCCGGGGCAGGTGGCTTGGGGTACGGTCGCAGGCCCCATTCGCGGTGGCCGCGACCAGCGCACGAACAAACGGTGTTGATGGCGCAGCGCCTGCGAACCGAATACGGTGCCCCGCGAGCGTGGGCCGGAGAACGTACTCCGGGCCACCTGTCCTGCTCCACGTGTGCACGCGCCCCGCTGCGAACCGCGGCAATTGGCTGATTGCCGACCGGCTCTCCAATGATTGAAAAAGAATCCGTATGGGCGCCGCAATACGGCGACAAGCCCCGTCCCGGTGCCAGCAGCGTGCCGCCCATCAGGCCGCGCAGCGCCGGGCCTCAGCCGCGCTGCCGAAAGTGCAGCGCAGCGAAATCGCGCTTCAGCCGGTCGCACCCACCCCGAACTGGCTGACGCCATAGGCCGTCTGCAAACCCGATTCTTCGGCGCCGAAATAGGCTGCTGCGCGCTGCAGCCAACTCGGTTGGCGCGGCGCGCCCGACGCATGCATCGGGCCCGGGCGCCGCGACAGGCGCAACGACGAAGGCGCAGCGCCGCGGCAATTCTGCCCATTGCCGGCCCTGGACGATGCTTCGATCCGAGGGGCAGAGGGTTTCTTGCTCATGGCAGATGCCTCCTGAATTGAGCGCTGTGGCCGGTTATCGGCACGGCATAGACGCCGCCCCTGCATTGCAGTGTGCAGACTTCATGCCGCCTTCATGAACCCGATGCGCGGCGCGCGTTTCGAGGAATAACCACGCGCGGTGCCCGCCAGAGCGTCAAAACACGGCACGCGCTTGCGCGAAAACGTCGGAGGCGACCGAATTTGTCACGCGCCGGCGGCGCGACAAATCACGCCGCCGCGCGGTACCCGCGCGGGATCGCGCCCAGCAACTTGCGCGTGTATTCCTCGCGTGGTGCGTCGAGGATTTGTGCCACGCTGGCTTGCTCGACGACGGCGCCGTCCTTCATCACGAGCACCTCGTCCGCCATGAAGCGCACCACGGCGAGGTCGTGGCTGATGAAGATGTAGGACAAGCCGAGTTCGTCCTGCAAGTCCTTCAACAGGTTCAGCACCTGCGCCTGCACCGAGACGTCGAGCGCACTCACGGCTTCGTCGAGCACCAGCACTTCGGGGTTCAGGGTCAGGCAGCGCGCGATCGCAATGCGCTGGCGCTGGCCGCCGGAAAATTCGTGCGGGTATTTGTTCAGCGCGCTTTCCGGCAGGCCGACCTTCGCCAGCAGGCTTAGTGCGCGCGCTTCGCGCTCCGCGGTGCTGCTGCCGATGGCGTGGATCAGCATCGGCTCGAGCAGCGTTTGCGCCACGGTGAAACGTGGGTTCAGCGATGCATAGGGGTTCTGGAAGACGACCTGCAGGCGTTTGCGCACCGCCAGCATCTCGTGCTTGTTCAGCGCCAGCAGGTCGCGGCCTTCGAACATCGCGCGCCCCTGCTGCGGCCCGCCGCTGGCTTCATGCAAGCGCAGCAGGGTCAGGCCGAGCGTCGTCTTGCCGGAGCCCGATTCGCCGACGATGCCCAGGGTGTGGCCGCGCCGCAGCGTGAAACTCGCGTCGCGCACCGCCTTGAATTCCCTGCGGCCGAACACGCCGCTGCGCAGCCAGAAACTCTTGCTCAGGCGCGTGGCTTCGATCACCACCGGCGCACTTGCGTCTTTGATCACCGCGGCGGTTGCGGCCTGTGTCCCGGCATAGGCGCCGTCGATGTGGTCGTCGATCACCATCAGGCGCGCGCTGCGCTGCTCGAGCGTCGGCCGGCACGCGAGCAGGGCTTTCGTGTAGAGGTCTTGCGGTGCGCCGAAGATCTGTGCCACCGGCCCCTGCTCACGCACCGTGCCTTCGCGCATCACGACCACATGGTCGGCGATCTCGCCCACCACGCCCAGGTCGTGGCTGATGAAGAGCATGCTCATGCGGTGCTTCTGCTTGAGTGCGCCGAGCAGTTCGAGGATCTGGCGCTGGATCGTCACATCCAGCGCCGTCGTCGGCTCGTCGGCGATCAGCAATTTCGGCTCGCAGGAAATCGCGATCGCGATCATCACGCGCTGCTGCTGGCCGCCCGACAGTTCATGCGGATACGACGCGAGGCGCCGCTTCGGCTCGGGCAGGCCCACTTCCACGAGCAACGCCTCGGCCCGCTCCAGCGCGGCGCGCCGGCTCAAGGCCAGGTGCTTGATGAGCGGCTCACAAATCTGCTCGCCGATGCTGAACACCGGGTTCAACGAGGTCAAGGGATCCTGGAAGACGCAGGCAATGTCTTTGCCGCGCAGGCGCTGCAAGTCGTGCAGGTTGGCCGCCAGCATGTCGCGGCCCTGGAACGTGATCGCGCCCTGGCGCTCGGCGTTGTCGGGCAGCAGGTTCAGGATCGACATCGCCGTCACGCTCTTGCCCGAGCCCGATTCACCGACGAGCGCGAGCGTGCTGTTCTCGGGCAGGTCGAAACTCACGCCGCCCGGCGCGGCGCCTTCGCCGCGGCCCACGGCCTGGACGCGCTGCGTGATGCCGGCCACCTTGCCGAGGCGAAACGCCACACGCAGATCCCGGATCGTCAACAGCATCGTCTATTCCAACCCGCGCAACTTGGGATCGAGCGCGTCGCGCAGCGCGTCGGTGAAGAGCGAGAACGCGGTCACGAACACGGCCATGAACAGGGTCGCCGCGGCGAGTTGCCACCAATGGCCGAGGATCAATTCGCTTTGCGCCTCGGCCAGCATCGTGCCCCAGCTCACCTGATCCACCGCGACGCCCAGGCCCAGGTACGACAGGATCACCTCGGCCTTGATGAAGCCCACGACGTGGATCGAGAGCTGCACCAGCGCGACATGGCTGACGTTGGGCAGGATGTGGCGGAACATGCGCGAAAACGTGCTCGCGCCGATCGCTTCCGCGGCGCGCACGTACTCACGCACCGCGTGTTTCATGAATTCGGCGCGCACCAGGCGGTAGATGCCGGTCCAGCCGGTCAGTCCGAGGATGATGACGATGCTCCACACGCCTCTCGGAATGATGGCGTCGGCGCGGTTCAGCACCGCCGCGAACGTGAAGATCAACAGGATGCCGGGGATCGACGTGAATACGTTGTAGACCCATTCGAGCAGGTCGCCCACCTTGCCGCCGAAGAACCCGCCCAAGGCGCCGAGCACGGTGCCGATCAAGGTCGCGACGAGCGCGGCGAGCACCCCGACCATGATCGAGATCTCGGCGCCCTTCACGGCTTTGGCGAGAACGTCGCGCCCGAGCCTGTCGCCGCCGAACGGCAGGGTTTCGCTCTTGATCGTTTCGACCGTTTTGAGTTGCGCCGCGCGTTCGGCCCATTCCTTGTAGCGCGGCGCGAGCGGGTCGACATCGGAGATGTCGACGTTCGGGCCTGTAGGTTGTGCGATCGCATTGCTCTCGGTCGGCGGCGCCGGACCGACGAAGTGCGGCGGCGCGTTCGGCACTCCCACTTCCTGCTGCCAGCCGCGCGCCACCAGGCCGGACGCCGACGCGACGATCAACACCAGGAATGCGGCCACGATGGCGAGCGACACGAGGCCGACGCGGTCGGAGCGAAAACGCGTCCACGCCGCGCCCCAGACGCCGCCGCTGGCCGCGGGCGCCCCGGAACCGGCAGCCAACACCGCGCTCATGGTGTCGGCCCCTGGGCGACGGCGTAGCGCGACTCCCGCCCCGCTGGCAATCTCGCTCGCCGCAGGCGGCCCGCCCCGGCGCTCATTTGAGAACGACCCGCGGATCGGCGAGTTTGTAGAGCACGTCGGTGACGAGGTTGACGCACATCGTGATCACGGCGATGTAGATCGTGACCGCTTGAATCACGGGATAGTCGCTGCGATTCACGGCGAGCAGGACTTCGCGTCCCAGCCCCGGAATCGAAAAGAAGGTTTCGATCAGGAACGAGCCGACGAAGATTCCCGGCAATGCCACCGCGACGTTGGTCAGGATCGGGATCAGCGCGTTGCGCAGCACATGCTTGAGCAGAATGGTGCGTTCGGTGAGGCCCTTGGCGCGCGCCGTGCGCACGTAGTCCTGGCCGATCTCGTCGAGGAAGAACGTGCGGTACAGCCGCATCTGCGGCGCCAGGCCGACCATCACCGCGAGCAGCACCGGCAGCGGCGTGTAGACGAGCAGATTCGTCAGCGTGCTGTCGCTCCAGCCCTGCACCGGGAACCAGCCGAACTGGAACGCGAACAGGTACTGGCCGACGATCACGTACACCAGGAACGAGATCGACAGCGCAACCGTGGTCACGACCATCAGGCTGCGGTCGGTC
>JAEMQF010000369.1 GCA_022758925.1 Burkholderiales bacterium
CCGCTTACATGAAATCGCGCCTTCGTCCGCCATGCGTCGTTGCAAGCCTTGCAGGCCGCACCGGGCCTGAGGCCCGGCCCCTCGCCAGGCGCGAACAGTCCGCAGGGACTGCTCGCGTCCGGGCTCGGCCTCGCCATAGCTACGGCTATGGCTGCGGTTTGCGCCTAGCCTGGCGAACGAATGCATCGATTTCATTTGTAAGCTCATTGGCGGAACGCAGTACTAGAGCTTTTCCGTCTCGCCGGCGCGCGGCTGCCACTTCATCAGGTGCCGCTCGACCCGGCTGACGCTGGCGTCGAGCAGCAGCGCAAAGGCGGTCAGGACCAGGATGCCGGCCATCACGGTGTTGATGTCGAACGCACCTTCGGCCTGCAGAATCAGATAGCCCACGCCACGCGAAGAACCGAGGTATTCACCCACGACGGCGCCGACGAACGCCAAGCCGACGCTGGTGTGCAGCGAGCTGAAGACCCAGGCGGTGGCGCTCGGAAGGTACACATGCCGCAGCAGTTGGCGCTGCGACGCGCCGAGCATGCGCGCGTTCGCCAGTACCACGGGGCTCACTTCCTTCACGCCCTGGTAGACGTTGAAGAACACGATGAAGAACACGAGAGTCACGCCGAGCGCGACCTTGCTCGCCAGCCCGAGCCCAAACCAAACCGAAAAAATCGGCGCCAGAATGACACGCGGCATGCTGTTCAAGGCCTTGATGTAGGGGTCGGCAATCGCCGCGGCGAGTGGGCTCAGCGCCAACCACAGGCCAATGCCCAAGCCCAAGGCGGTGCCGAGCGCGAACGCGAGTGCGGTCTCGAGCAGCGTGACCCACAGGTGCGGGTAGATGTCGGCGTTGACGATGAACCAGCTCCAGACGCGGCCGAAGATCTTCACCGGCTCGCCGAAGAAGAACGCCGCCTGGCGGTCGTTTTCGAACAGCAACGGGCGCATCAACCCCGGTGTGGCCAGCACATGCCAAAGGCCGAACACCGCCGCCAACACTGCCAGCTGCCAGGCGCGCAGGTTGCCCGTCCGAGGCCGGATGAAGTTCAGGAAGCCCATGGGCGAGCTGCGCCGTCACGCTGCCAACTGCTGTTGGTAGCCCTTCAGCACCTCGTCGCGCAGCACGGCCCAGATGGCACGATGCAGTTCAATGAAACGCGGCGCGGTGCGCACCTCCGCCACATCGCGCGGGCGTGGCAAGTCGATCGCGAATTCACCGATCGGAAACGACGCCGGGCCGGCGCTGAGCACGATGACGCGGTCGCTCAGCGCAATTGCTTCATCCAGGTCGTGCGTGATGAACAGCACCGCCTTGCGCCTGCTGGCCCAAAGCTCCAGCAGTTCGTTTTCCATCAACTGCCGTGTTTGCACATCCAGCGCCGAGAACGGCTCGTCCATCAGGATCAGGTCCGGGTCGAGCGCGAGCGTCTGCGCCAGCGATGTTCGTTTGCGCATGCCGCCCGAGAGTTGATGCGGATAGCGGTCGCCGAAGCCGCCCAGGCCAACCCGCTTCAGCCACACCTCGGCCTGGCTGCGTGCGTCGGCCAGACCGCGAAACTCCAGCCCCGCCATCACGTTTTGCAGCGCGGTGCGCCAGGGCATCAGGCTTTCCGTCTGGAACATGTAGCCGGCGCGTCGGTTGATTCCCTGCAGCGGCAGGCCGAAAACTTGCACATGCCCCGCGCTCGGCTCGAGCAAGCCCGCGGCAACATTGAGCAAGGTGCTCTTGCCGCAACCGGTCGGGCCAACGACGCTCACAAACTCACCCGCCGCAACCCTCAGGCTCACCCCGCGCACCGCGGTGAAACTGGGTTGCGCCGCGGTGCTGGCGGCGAAGGTGCATGTCACCCCCTCGAAGCGCAGGGCCAGGTGCGTCGCGTCCAGGGCGGTCATCGGTCACCGTGATGAGACTTGAACCGGCTTCAGCCTTTGGGGTACCTCGCGTTTGCCTTCTTCACGAAGTCGTTCGTGAACACCGCGGCCAGATCGAACTTGACATCGGCCAAAGTGGCATCGGCGCCTTGCAACGCGCGCACCGCCGTCGCCGCACCCGCCTCCGGAATCGTTCCGTCGGGCGACAAGGCGCCCTTGCTGGCGAGGAACGCGTCAATGTAGACGGCGCGGTCGCCGAGCAGATAACTTTCCGGCACGGCCTTGATGATTTCGCCAGCGCCTGCCGCCTGAATCCACTTGTTCGCGCGCACGATGGCATTGGCCAGCGCTTGGGTCGTCGCCGGATTCTTCGTGATGAAGGCCAACGGCGCGTACAGGCAACCTGCTGGCATCGGCCCACCGAACACCCTGTCGGACTCGGCGACGATGCGCGTATCGCTGATCACTTTCAAGTCGCCCGAGCGTTGCAGCAACGTGATCACCGGATCGAGGTTGCTGATCGCATCGATCTGGCCGGAGCGCATTGCGGCCACGGCGCCACTGCCGGCACCGACGCCGATGATGCTCACGTCTGCTGGCTTCAATCCGGCCTTGGCGAGCACGAAGTTGGCCATCACGTTGGTGCTCGAGCCGGGCGCCGTGACGCCGATCTTCTTTCCCTTCAGATCGGCAACACTCTTGTACCCCGGCATCGTTTTCGGGTTGATGCCGAACACGATTTGCGGCGCACGCCCTTGCAATACGAAGGCGCGCAGCGCCTGACCCTTGGCCTGCATGTTCAACGTGTGTTCGAACGCACCCGAAACGACGTCGGCACTGCCGCCGATCACGGCTTGCAGGGCGCGCGAGCCGCCGGCGAAGTCGGCAATCGTCACGTCCAGGCCTTCATGCTTGAAGTAGCCCAGGCTTTCGGCCACCGTGAGCGGCAGGTAGTACAGCAGGTTCTTGCCGCCCACGGCGATGGTCAAGGCTGACTTTTCAAGCGCCTGGGCTCGCGGACTCAGTGACGTCGGGACGGCGGCAAGCGCCGCGGCAGACGCGAGGAATTGACGGCGATGCATGGTCAGCCCCTGGAAACAACAGAGGCCGACTGTAGCAAGTCAGGCGTTCAGCCGGCGCCAGCGGTGAGCAGCACGGTCGACACCGAGAAGCTGCGATCGCTGTTGCCGTCCTTGCCGTCGCCGACGGCGATCGTCGCCGTGCCGTCGGCCACGCTGGTGGTCACGATCTGGTGCGGCAGCGTGATGACCCAGGCCCCTTGCGTCGGAATGCCGTTCGCGTTGTAGGTGGCGCCGCCCTGGGTCGCGACTGTGTATTCAAATGCTTGACCCGCCGAAATTCCTGCCAGCGAATGCGTCCCGTCGTAGCTGATCGACTGCAATCCGGCATCGGAATAGCTCGCTTGTCGAGTCAGGTTGACGTCGCTGAGCGTGAAGTTGCCGGTTCGGCCGCTGAAGTCGGTGGTGATGGTCAGGCTGGACGCCGTGACACGGGTGGTCACGTCGCTGCCGCCGTCGCTCGGGATGACTGTGCGCTGCACATCTGCACTGCCGATGAACGACAGCATGCCCCGCGGCAAGGTTGCGTTCAACGTCGTCGTCGACAAGGTGACAGCGGCGACGCCGCCGCTGGACTTTGCGACCGTCATCGTCACGTTGCCGTTCAACACGGCCTGCTTGGCGGCGCCCCGGCAATCGACGAAGGCAATTTGATAGACCTCTCCGGCATCGAGTTGGCCGTTGAGTTCTTGGAGCAGGGACGCGCCGCTGATCGTCATCGTGGCCTGGCCGCCAGCGGCACAGTTCAACGCGCCGCTGCTGGTCGCCAGGGCTTGCTTGCGACCCGCATTCAAGCTGCCTGCCATGCCCTGCACAAGCTGCGACGCGGTCGACAACGTCGCGTCGAGCGCGCTGCTCGCATCGACCCCGATCACGCTCGCGTTGGCAGAATATTCAGTCGCGGTCTGGCTGCTCAACGGCGCCACCGCCGGCTCGAACTCCCCGCCACAGGCGATCATCGAGGCAGCGCACATGGCGCTGACGAGCATCGCGGGAATGGGCATGAGTCTTATCAACATGAAGGTTCCATGAATCGGGCCGCTGGTCTCTGTACGGTTCGCACTTTGCCCGCTGGGCAACGCCTGTGCTGGTTGCACTCGATACGGACGTGACCAGGTATTTCGTCGGCGCGACGCACAGCGCTCGAATGTGACTTGCTGCACGGGGCTGCTGCCGGAACGCTCTGGGCGCGCCCCCGTAAAATCCAGCCCGATGAACTTACCACTCTGGGCCGCGACGCTGCTCGCCTCGTGGTGCGCGGCGACCGCTTGGGCCCAGACTGCGCCCATTCCCGACGCCACCGGACCAACCCCCGCGACGACGGCTTCAGTGTCGTTGTCGGCGCGCAAGGTCTACGAGCAGGCGCGCTCGCAACTGGTGCAGGTTCGCACCGTGCTGAAGGGTCGCGCCAGCCAGACTTCGGTCGGTTCGGGCTTTTTCGTCTCCAACGACGGCCTGATCGTTTCCAACTTCCACGTGGTCAGCGAGGCCGCGCTCACGCCGGATCGGCACGATCTGGTCTACGTCACCGCCGACGGCCGCGAGGCGCCGGTGCGAATCCTGCAAATCGACGTGTTGCACGATCTGGCGCTGCTCAAGGCGGGTGACGCGCAAACCCGGTCCTTCGACGCGCTCCGATTTCGCGACGAAGCGCGCCCGTTGGCACAGGGCGAACGCATCTACTCGCTGGGCAATCCGCTCGACGTCGGCTTTGCCGTGACCGAGGGCAACTACAACGGCATGGTCCAGCGCAGCTTCTATCCGCAGATCTTCTTCGGCGGCGCGCTGAGCGGCGGCATGAGCGGCGGGCCGGCGCTGGACCAGGAAGGCCACGTGGTCGGCGTCAATGTCGCGCGTCGGGTCGACGGCGAGCAGGTCAGTTTCTTGGTGCCGGCAACCTTCGCCGCGGCCTTGTTGCAGCGCGGGCGCGCTGCCCGTCCGCTCGAAACACCGGCGCATGCTGTCGTCAGCGAGCAGCTGCAGGCGCATCAGGAATTGCTCACCGAACGCTTCATTCAGCAGGGGTTCAAACCTGCGACCCATGTGCGTTACCTGGTGCCGGTGCCCGTCGACGGCTTCATGCGCTGCTGGGGCAGCAGCGAGCCTTCGCGCGCTGGCGGCATGGACCTGGAACGCTCCGACTGCGTGATGGACACGCGCATTTTCGTCGGTGAGTTCAACACCGGCACGATCGCGGTGCGCCACGAAAGCTACGACGCGAAGAAGCTGGGCGCCTTGCGCTTCGCGGCGCGCCATTCCGCAAGCTTTCGAAACGAGTCGTTCGGGCGTCTGGGCCTCCAACACCAGACCAAGCCGATGTGCCATGACGACTTTGTGGACCGCGCCGGACTCACGCTGCGCACCGTGACCTGCCTGCGCGCCTATCGCAAACTGTCCGCGCTATACGACGTATCGGTGGTGGTTGCGACACTGGACCAGGCCGATGCCGGCGTACAAGGCCGCTTTGACGCCCAGGGCGTGAGTTTCGAGAACGCCCTGAAGCTGGCGCGTCACTACATCGGGTCTTACGCGTGGGCGCATTAGCCGTGATCGAGACGGTGGATCGGGACGGGCAGGCGCGCCACGCCGTGATCGTGCGGCGCTGGCCGCTGCGCGTGGGACGCGCGCTGGACAACCATCTGGTGTTGTCCGACTCGTATGTCGCGGCACACCACTTCCATGTCGAGGCCGCGGACGGAGGTTTGCAACTCACGGTCGATGAAACCGACAACGGTGTGCAGATCGGTCGACGCCGCTTGCGCAGCGGCGAGCAGCACCGCTGGGCGCCGGACGAAGCACCACTCGAGATGATCGTCGGGCGCACCCGGTTGCGCTTGCGCTGCGCGGTCGAGGTGCTGCCGGCCGAATTGCCACTGGCGGGCCTGGCCACGCGCAGCCGGCGCTGGGTGCCCAGTCTGGTCGCGGCGTGTGTGCTGCTCGCCGCACTGCTGTTCATCACCTTCCTCGACACCGACCCGGATGCGCTGGGGCGCGCCAGCGCCGGGCTGCTGCTCGCGGCGCTGGCGACCACAGCGCTTTGGTGCGGCCTGTGGGCCATGCTGAGCAAGACGTTTACGCGCCAGGCACGCTTTGGCTGGCACTTGCGAGTGTTTCTGTTTGCCGGCATCGCTGGGCTTGCCGTCGATCACGTGCCGAGCCTGTTGGCGTTTGCATTGTCCTGGTCATGGCTCAGCAGTTTCGACTTCATCGCCTTGTATGCCGTTGCGGCGTTGGCCCTGTACTACCACTTGCTCGGCGTCGACCTCACCAGACCCCGTTTCCTGCGCATCGGCGCAGCCGCCGGCGCGGCTTTCGCCATGGCCTTGACGTTGTGGTCCAACGTGCAGCGCAACGAACGATTCGGCGAGGAGCTGTACATGAGCCATCTGTATGCGCCCGTGTTTCGACTCGCACCTGCGGTGAGCCTCGATCGATACCTCGAGGGCGTTGCCGCGCTGCAGTCAAGGCTTGATGAGAAGGCCAAGTTGGTTGCTGGCGGCGATGCCACGGAGGGCAGGGATGGCGATTCAGACTGAAGGCCGGGCCGGGCCGCGCACCGTTGTCGTGACCGGCGCGAGCCGGGGCATCGGTGCCGCGACGGCGCGGCTGTGCGCCCGCAACGGCTGGGCGGTGGCGGTGAATTACGCCAATGACAGCGCCGCCGCGCAGCGTGTTGTGGATGCGATTCGGACTGCGGGCGGCACGGCCTTGGCGCTGCAAGCCGACGTCGCCGACGATGCCCAGGTGAAGGCCCTGTTCGCGCGCGTCGATGCCGAAATGCCGCCCTTGGGCGCACTCGTCAACAACGCCGGTGTCGTCGACGTGCCGAGCCGCGTCGATGCGATCGGCGTGCGGCGGCTGCAGCGCATGTTTGCGATCAATGTGTTCGGCAGCTTCTTCTGCGCGCGCGAGGCCGTGCGGCGCCTTTCCACCGCGATGGGCGGGTCGGGCGGTGCCATCGTCAACCTGTCTTCCGCCGCGGCGCGTCTGGGAGCGCCCGGCCAATACGTCGACTACGCGGCCGCCAAAGGCGCGATCGATACCTTCACGGTCGGCTTGGCGAAGGAAGTCGCCACCGAGGGGATCCGCGTCAACGCGGTGCGCCCCGGCATCATCGACACCGACATTCACGCCTCGGGCGGACAGCCCGATCGGGCCCAACAACTCGCGCCGCTGGTGCCGATGCAACGCGCCGGCAGCGCCGAAGAAGTGGCGCAGGCGATCGCATGGCTCCTTTCCGATGCGGCGAGTTATACGAACGGTGCGATCCTCGACGTGTCGGGGGGTCGGTAGTTTTTGCGGACATATGTGGGCGTTTTTATCTACATTAGGCAAGTTAGTTAAATTTACTAATTTACCTAATTTTTGTATACACTCGCTCCGTGAACCCGGTCACCAGCCCCTTCGCACCAGGCGCGGGCGCCGCGCCGCCTGAACTCGCCGGGCGAGACGCCCTGCGCGAAACCGTGCGCGTCGCCATCGAACGCGTGCGCCGCGGCCTGCCAACCAAGAGTGTGCTCATGGTCGGCCTGCGTGGCGTCGGCAAGACGGTTCTGCTCGACCGGATGCGCGATGACGCTGAGGCGACAGGCATCCACACACTGCGCATCGAAGCACCCGAGAACCGCTCCCTGCCGGCCTTGCTGGCACCGCAGTTGCGCCAAGCCCTGTTGCGACTGAGCCGCAATGAGCAAGCCACCGAACTCGCGCAACGCGCGCTACGCGCGCTCGCCGGCTTCGCCAAGGGACTCAAGTTCAAATACGGCGACATCGAAGTCGGGCTCGACTACGAACCCGAACCCGGCCTGGCCGACAACGGCGACCTGGAGCACGACCTGCAAGCGCTGCTCGAAACGGTGGGTGCAGCGGCCCAGAAAGGCGGAACCGCAATGCTCATGTTCATCGACGAGCTGCAGTACGTGAGAGAGATAGAACTCGCAGCCCTCATCACCGCGCTGCACCGCTGCGCCCAACGCAAACTCCCGGTCGCGCTCATCGGCGCCGGTCTGCCGCAACTGCGCGGCCGCATGGGCAGCGCCAAGTCCTATGCCGAGCGATTGTTCGACTTCCCCAGCATCGACGCCCTACCGGCGCAGGCCGCCAGCGATGCGATCACCAAACCTGCGCTCGCCCAGGGCGTGGCCTTCGACCCGGTCGCCGCGACACGCATCGTCGAGGAAACCCGCGGCTACCCATACTTCCTCCAAGAATGGGGCAAACACGCCTGGGAGGCCGCGCAGGCCTCCCCAATCACTATCGACGATGTGGGACAGGCCTCTCGCGCCGCTATTGCCGCGCTTGACGAGAGCTTTTTCCGAGTGCGCTTTGACCGACTCACACCGTCAGAGAAAAACTATTTGCGCGCGATGGCCGACCTCGGCCCCGGTCCGCACCGCTCGGGCGACATCGCCGAGCGTTTGCAACGCAAAGTCACGTCACTTGGGCCGACACGCAACCAGTTGATTGCGAAGGGCATGATCTGGAGCCCGAACCACGGCGACACGGCGTTTACGGTGCCGTTGTTCGACGAGTTCATGCGGCGCATCATGCCGGGAGGTGAGTGGCGGCCGTAGTCAACCTTGTTGCCTTGCCCCGCTCTACAGCTTGAAGAAAAGAATCGAGTGAACATGCTGAACTCACTGCAGCAACTCATGGCGCCACTGCTGCCCGGCCTGATGGGCGTGGAGCTGAGCGTGGTCGAGCCAGACCGGGTCATTGCCACGATGAAGGTCCGGCCCGACTTGTGCACCACCGGTGAGACACTGCACGGCGGTGCGTTGATGGCGTTTGCGGACACTCTCGGCGCGCTTGGCACGGTCGTGAACCTGCCACCGGGCAAGCGCACGACGACAGTCAACTCAAGCACCCAGTTCATTGCCGGTGCAAAGGCCGGCAGCACCATCACCGGCGAATCGACGCCGCTGCATCGTGGCAAGACGACCTCAGTATGGCAGACCCGAATCACCTCGGAAGAGGGGAGGCTCTGCGCCGTGGTGACGCAGACGCAACTCGTGCTCGGCCCTTGACCCCGGAGCTACAGGCCACGCGCGAACCCGCTGCGGACACGCGAACCAGCTTCAGGCTGATTTCGCGACCAGCTCGAAATGTTCTACGACCGGGGGCACGGCGAAGAACGGACCGACGATAGCGCGCCACTGCGGGAACAGCGGGCCCTGCCGAAAGTCCACGGTGTGGTTTTCCAAGGTGTCCCAATAGATCATCAGGATGTAGCGCTCGGGCGACTCGATGCCGCGGTTGACCTTGTAGCCACGGAAGCCCCTTGCCTTCGACACCACGCTTTCAACGCCAAGTTTGATGGCGCCATCGAACTCCTTGCCCCTGCCCGGAGCGATGCGGATGTCGGCGATTTCCAGAATCATGGCGTGTCTCAGCAGGTGTGGGGGAACGCTTCAGTTTAGCGTTGCGGGCGGCGCGGATGACCGGGCTCAATCGAGCTTCGCGTACCCGATGATGCGCTGAATCTGCGAGCGACTTCGCAACCGGTTCGCCGCGCAAGTCAATCCACAAGGCGCGCACGCTATGCGTGCCGCAATCGATGCTCAGCAGCAGCTCGTCGCCCGCCATGGTGGCAGGGGTCCCGTCTCAGCGCAACGCTTCGCGTACGAAGTCGAGCCGGTCCTGGCCGAAGAACATCTGTTCGCCGACAAAAAAGCTTGGCGCGCCGAATACCCCTCGCGCCACCGCCTCTTCGGTGCTCGCGATCAAACGCGCCTTGACCTCGGCTTGGGCTGCGAGGGCCACACAGGCGTCGGCGTCCAGCCCCGCCTGCGAAAGCGCGGCCGCAAGTTGAACCGGATCGCCGAGGTTGCACCGGTCGCGCCAGATCGCCGCAAACATCGCATCGCAATAGCGCGCAAAGTCATCTGCTCGCGCCGATTGCAGACCCGTCGCGATGCGCATCAGCGTCAGCGTGTTCAGCGGGAAATGCGGGTTGTGGACGAATTGCACACCGTAACGCTTGGCCCAGCGGTTCAGGTCGTCGAACATCCAGCGCCCCTTGGCCGGAACCGTGACCGGGCTCGAGTTGCCGGTGGCCTTGAACACACCTCCCAGCAACATCGGTCGCCAGACGATTGACGCAGCGCAATCGGTTGCGATTCGGGGCAACTGGGTGTACGCGAGGTAGCTCGCCGGGCTGCCGAAATCGAAGAAGAACTCGACGTTTCGGGCCATGGCGTCTCCTTTAGAACTGTTCCATCCATGGCCGCAAATCGAGTTCATGCGTCCAGGCACTGCGCTGCTGAAGGTGCAGTTGCCAGTAGGTTTCGGCAACAGCGTCCGGGTTCAAGATTCCGTCCTGCGCCTTCAATTGATATCGCTGTGGGAAATTCTCGGCGATGAACTGGGTGTCGATCGCGCCGTCGATGATCACATGCGCGACGTGGATGCCTTGCGGGCCGAGTTCGCGCGCCATGCTTTGGGCGAGCGAGCGCAAGGCGTGTTTTGCGCCGGCGAAGGCGCAGAACCCGGCAGAACCGCGCAGGCTTGCGGTGGCTCCCGTGAACAGGATCGTGCCGCGCGCGCGCGGCAGCATCACGCGTGCCGCTTCGCGACCGACCAAGAAACCTGCGAGCGCCCCCATCTCCCAGACCTTGCGATAGACCCGTTCCGTGGTGTCGGTGATGCCGAATCGCACATTGCTGCCGATGTTGAACACGACAACTTCGAGCGGCGCGATCTCGCGCTCGATGCGCGCGAACAGGGCCGTGACCTCGGCCTCGACCCGGGCATCAGAGGCGAATCCAGATGCGGCCCCGCCTGCGGCACGAATCTGCTCCACGAGCAGCGCCACCTTGTCGGCGCTGCGGCGCGTCGCGCACACGCTATAGCCTCCGCGCGCAAAGCGGCGGGCGATGGCGCCGCCGGTGGCGTCGCCGGCGCCGACGACCAGAACCGCCTTGCCCGCGCCTGGCTGATCGGCCCGCGGCGCACTCAAGCGTCGCCCTTTGTCGACGAGGGCTTGAGCAAGCCTTCGCACGCGGCGCGCTGCGTGTCGCCCGCGGGCAATGCGGCGCACAACGTGTCGACACGTGCCTGCAAGCGCCGCAGCACGGCCGCGTGCGAGCCGCCTTTGTTCCAAGTCTGCAGGCGCTGGCCAAGGCGTTGCAGCGAGCGAGCGCTGCGCTCATAAAAAACGTCGGGCTGGGCCGCCGCTTCGCCCAGCAGTTGCGACGCCGCGGTTTCGATTCGCGCTTCGTCTTGCGGTGCGAGTTCGACGAGCGAACCCACATAGCTCGCACCCCATTGCAGCCGCGTCGCCGGGCCGACGCTGCTCGCAAAGGCCTGCTCGGCCCAGCGCAGCGCGCCCTCTTTGTCGCCGCGCTTCTTTGCATTGCTCGCCAGTTCGGACATCAGGTAGTAAGGCGAATGGCTCTTCGCCAGATTTGCCTGCAGCAGCGCGTCGGATTCGTCGAGCAACCCGGCTCGCTGCAACACATAAGCGGCAAACGGAATCACCGCCTGGCGCTCATAGCCGTCGGTGATGTCGCGGTCGGCGCCTGCGATGTGCTCGCGCAGTTCGCCCAGCAGCGGCGCGGGCAATGACGCCGGGCCGTCGTTCGGCACGTCGATTCGCGCCAGCTCCACCCTGGCGGAAAGCGCTGTCAGGCGATCGGCGCGCGACAACGTGGCATCGGCTTGCAGCCCGCGCAAGGCGCCATCGAAGGCGGTCAGCAGTTGGCCGCGCCCCGGCGTGGCGGGTGCGCTCAAGGCGTGCACCAACTCGGTCGCGCTGTTGCCGAGCACATCCATTTGCGTGCGCGCCTGGGCCGCGTCGCCGAGCAAACGCAGTACGCGTTGATTCGCGGCCGGGTCCGCCCTTGCGCCCTTGGCCGTGGCGGCAACTGCCTTGAGCATGAGGCGGGTCGAAGCCTGCTCCTGCTCAGTCGGGCAGGCAGCCGCGATCTGCGCCAGCACGGCGGGCAGTTCAGCCTTGGCGACGGCTTGTTGTTCGTCGGTCTCCCACGAATAGAACGCGAGCAACCGCCAGTCGTTGGCGCTCAAGCCCTTGCCACCGGCGCGCGCGTCAGCGAGCACTGCGCTGACCGGGCGTTGCGCGCTCATCGACAGCGTCAGCACCTGTGTGTACTGGGCCGCGTCCACTTCGCCCGGCAGGCGCGTCAGCTCGGTGCCTTGCGGGTTGAACAGCACCATCGTCGGATAACCGCGCACCTTGAAGCGTGCGCCGAGTTTTTGCGCGCCGGGACTGTCGCCATCGATGTAGACCGGCGCGAACGCACGCGAACGCTCGATGAAATCACGCCGGTTGAACAACGTCGCGCTGAGTTGGTTGCACGGTGGGCACCATTTCGCGCCCCAGTACAGGAACAACGGTTTGCCGTCTTTGCGCGCGCGGGCGAAGGCGGCATCGACTTCGGATTCGTTTGCCGCGTGCTGCCAGGCAATCGCTGCCGGCGCAGCCGGGCTGGCGCTGGTCTGCGCCGGCGCCTGCGCTGCACTCTCGGTCTGCCTGGAGCACGCAGCCAACATGCTCAGCAGGAAAACCAGGCCGGCGTTGAAGAGGCGCAGATGAAGCATGGTCGTGTGCGTGAAAGCCGTGGGCGGCCCAGCGTACACGGTTTTGCGCGAGCGTGGGATGGCGGGGGCGATGACGCAACGCCGGGCGTGTCTCTCAGTCCACTGGCGCAGGTGCGTCGCGCACCGTCGCCAGCACCGTGTCGAGCACCGGGTCGCGCGGCGCACGCGATGTGAGCTGAGCCAGCGCCACGCCACCCAAGGTGATGGCCGCGCCTCCCAGTTTCGCGGCGTTGAATTGCTCGCCAGTCAGGCCCCAGGCCACGACGCCCGCCACGGGCGGCATCAGGTACATCAGCGGCGCGCTGCGCGCGACGCCGCGCACGGCGTTGACCCAACCCCATACGATCCAACCGAGGAACGCCGAAACGAGCACGGCCCACAACGTGCCAGCCCAGATCGCGGCGCTGACCTG
Organism: Burkholderiales bacterium; assembly: GCA_022758925.1. Taxonomy (GTDB): domain Bacteria; phylum Pseudomonadota; class Gammaproteobacteria; order Burkholderiales; family Burkholderiaceae_C; genus JAEMQF01. The sequence goes on from JAEMQF010000369.1 coordinate 12,919, forward strand.
CGGCCAATCCACGCCGAATCCGGCTGGCGCACTCACGAGCACGACGGGGGCGCTGCCGAGCAGCGTGGCGTAGGTCATCACGGTCACGCTGCCGAGACGTTCGATCAAGGGTTTCGCGGCCACGGTGTAGTACGAGAAGAACCAGGCTGCGACGATCAAGATCACGTCGCCCAGACTCGCCTGCCAGCTGCCGCCGATGAGTTTGTCCGACAGGAACAGCAGCACGCCCAGCCCCGCCACGGTGACGCCGATGAGTTGGCCGCGGCCCAGGTGTTCGATGCCGTGCCAGCGCAGGATGAGCAAGGTGAACACCGGGCCGCAGGCCAGGATCAGCGAACTCGAGAACGCCGTCGACCAGTGAATGCCGTAGGTCACCAGGCCGACATGGATCAGATGACCGGCGAGCCCGATCTTGAGCAGCGCGACCAGGTCGCTGCGTGTGACCCGCGGCCAGCTCAAGCCGTGGCGGGCGCAGAGCAGGGCGGTCGCGGCGAGCGGCATGATGAGGTAGCGCACGAACAGGAAGCCCCCGGGCGACAGCACGTCGAAGACGGCTTTCTGCACGCTGAAGTTGGCGCCCCAGATCAAGACCAGGATGAGTGCGACCCAAAGCGCGCGCCGCATGCGCTTGCGCTGTTCGGCGCTTGCGGCGCTCGGCGCAGCGCCGGGCGTGTGGCGCCCTGGGGACTCGTCGATCGCGGACGACTCGGACATCTTTGGCAAACCAATCTGGCTCGACGTGCGGGGACCGGCAGTGTCGCCCAACCCGGCATCGATCGCGCGCGTCAAGAAAGAGTGAGGCGCTACCATCGCCCGTCGCCCTTGCGCCCCAGCCATGAACCCGAATCCCGGATCGCACTTCCCGCACCTGCTGGCCCCGCTCGACCTTGGTTTCACCACCTTGGCGAACCGGGTGCTGATGGGCAGCATGCACACCGGGCTCGAAGATGGGAGCAAGCATTTCCCGGCGATGGCGGCGTTCTTTGCGGAACGCGCGCGCGGTGGCGTCGGCCTGATCGTGACCGGCGGTTTCGCACCCAATATCGAAGGCTGGGCCAAGCCCTTCGCCGGCACCTTGTCGACCAGCGCCGGCGCACGCCGCCACAAGCTGGTGACCGACGCCGTGCACGCCGAGGGCAGCAAGATTGCGCTGCAGATCCTTCACACCGGCCGTTACGGGTATCACCCGTTGTGTGTCGCGCCATCGCGCATCCAGTCGCCGATTTCGCCGTTCACGCCGTGGGCACTGAGTGCCCACGGCATCGAGCGCCAGATTCGAGCCTTCGTGCGCTGCGCCAAGCTGGCGCGCGAAGCCGGTTATGACGGCGTGGAAGTGATGGGCAGCGAGGGCTACTTCATCAATCAGTTTCTCGTCACGCACACGAACCACCGAACCGATGAATGGGGTGGCGCGTACGAGAACCGGATGCGCCTCGCGCTCGAGATCGTGTCGCGCGTGCGCGAGGCGGTGGGGGTGGACTTCATCGTCATCTATCGCCTGTCGATGATCGACCTCATCCCCGACGGCAGCTCCTGGCCCGAGGTGGTGCAACTGGCCAAGGCAGTCGCGGGCGCTGGGGCGACGCTGATCAACACCGGTATCGGCTGGCACGAAGCGCGCATTCCGACGATTGCGACGAGTGTGCCGCGCGCCGCGTTTGCCTGGGTCACGAAGAAGATGCGCGCCGAACTGCGCGCGGCGGGCATCACGGTGCCGTTGATCACGAGCAACCGCATCAACATGCCCGAAGTTGCCGAACAGGTGCTCGCCGACGGCAGCGCCGACATGGTGAGCATGGCGCGCCCGCTGCTGGCTGACGCCGAATTTGTGAACAAGGCTCGCGCCGGGCGCCGCGACGAGATCAACACCTGCATCGCGTGCAACCAGGCTTGCCTGGACCATACGTTCCGCGCCGAACTCGCCACCTGCCTGGTGAACCCGCGCGCCGGGCGTGAGACGCAGGAGGTGTTTCAAGCAAGGCCAGCGGGGCGGAAGAAGCGCATCGCCGTCGTCGGCGCCGGCCCGGCGGGCCTGGCAGCGGCGACCGTGCTCGCCGAGCGCGGCCACGAGGTGCACCTGTTCGAAGCCGCGGCGCAGATCGGCGGCCAGTTCAACCTGGCCAAGCTGATTCCCGGCAAGGAAGAGTTCGCCGAAACGCTGCGCTATTTCGGGCGGCGCATCACGTCGAGCGGCGTGAGATTGCGATTGGGCACACGCATCTCGGCCCACGACCTGATCGCACTCGGTTGCGACGATGTGGTGCTTGCCACCGGCGTCGTGCCGCGTCATGCCGCCATCCCCGGGGCCGACGACGCGCTGCTGCGCGAGCGGATATTGAGCTATGTCGATGTGCTATTGCACGCCAAGCCGGTTGGCGAACGGGTCGCGATCATCGGTGCCGGCGGCATCGGTTTTGACGTTGCCGAATATCTGGCCACGCGCCCCGGTGAATCGCCGACCATGAACCTGCATGAATGGCTTGCCGAGTGGGGCGTGGCCGATCCGTCGCAAGCGCGTGGCGGCGTGGTGCGTGCTCGCCCGGCAGCGCCGGCACGCCACATCACGCTGCTGCAGCGCAAGGCCGGGAAACTCGGCAAAGGCCTCGGCAAGACCACCGGCTGGATCCACCGCGCGGCGCTGCAAATGAAACAGGTGGAGATGCTGGGCGGCGTCAACTATGAGCGAATCACGCCGCAGGGCCTGTACATCACCTACGGTGACAAGCGCAGTGACGGGCAGCTCATCGAATGCGACAGCATCGTCATCTGCGTCGGCCAGGAGCCGCAGCGCGAGTTGCTCGATCCGCTGCGTCTGGCAAACCAGTCGACGCACCTGATCGGCGGCGCCGATCTCGCCACCGAGCTCGACGCCAAGCGCGCCATCGACCAGGGCACGCGACTGGCGCTGCGCCTGTAGTGAGGCGGCTCGGGCCGTCGCGCCGCGCAGGTAACCCCGCTTGCGGGAATTCGGCAAGCTCCCCAGAATGTGTGCTCCCAGCCTACCCCCCGGAGACCGCCATGAGCCAGCCGCAAGACCGTGACCGCCGCCGCCTGATTTCCGCGTCCCTCGCCGCCGGGGGCTTGATGGCCGGGGGCAGCATGTTGTCGATCGAAGCCGGCGCCGCCGCCAAACACAAGATCAACATGCAACTCGGCTGGCTCATCGGCGGCAATCAACTTGGCGAAGTCGTGGCGAAGAAGCTCGGCTACTTCGAGCAGGAAGACATCGATTTCCAGATTCAGCCGGGCGGCCCGAGCATCGACGGTGTGGCGATCGTCGCCTCGGGCCGCTTCGAGTTGGGCCAGGTGTCGTCCAGCCCGTCACTGATGCTGGCGGTGTCGCAGGGTCTGCCGATCAAGTGTTTCGCGGTCGGCATTCAAAAGCACCCCTACTGCTTCTTCTCGCTCAAGAAGAACCCGATCCGCAACGCCAACGACATGGTGGGCAAGAAGATCGGCATTCAGTCCACCGGCATCATCTTGCTGCGTGCGCTGCTGGCGAAGAACAAGATCCCCGAAAAAGACGTCAACATCATTCCGATCGGCGCCGACATGACGCCGCTGATGACGGGCCAGGTCGATGCGGTTACCGGCTGGCTGACGAACACGTCGGCGTTGAAAGTGCTCGGTGCCGAGCGCGTCGACATGGCGTTGTGGGACACCGGCGTGAAGCTCTACGCGCTGCCCTACTACGCGACGACGCAGACGCTGCAGACCAAAGGCGATGTATTGGCGGGTTTCGTCCGCGCCTCGGCCAAGGGCTGGCAGTGGGCCGACAAGAACCGCGACCAGGCGGTCGACATCCTCGTCAAGGAATATCCGAACCTGGTGCGCGATGACGAGCGGGTTGCCGCCGACGTGATGCTCAGTTATAGCTTCGGCGAAGGCGCTCGCGCTCTCGGTTGGGGCGGCATGGACCCGGCGAACTGGCAGGAACAGATCGCGCTGTACAGCGAACTTGGCCAGTTCACGGCGCGCACACCCAAGGTCGAAGACGTGATCACGCTCGACGTCCTGAAGGCCACGCAAGCCGCGCGCATGAAGGCCTGACCGTGGACGCGGGCCTCTCCGGCCTCTCCGGCCTCTCCGGCCTGTCTGGCCTGGACCTGCCGCGCGACGCGCCCGGCACCGGCCCGGCGCGCGCGCCGGCCATCAGTTGCCGCAATTTGCAGGTGCGCTTCTTCACCGAACACCGCACGATCACGGCCCTGCAGGGCCTGAATGTCGACGTGCCGACCGGCGAGTTCCTGACCCTGCTTGGGCCATCGGGCTGCGGCAAGTCGACGTTACTGCGCGTGGTTGCCGATCTGGTGCAGCCCAACCACGGCGAGGTCCGCGTGTTCGGTGCGCTGCCGCAAGTGGCGCGATTGAACCGCGACATCGGTTTTGTGTTTCAAGACCCGGCGCTATTGCCTTGGCGCAACGCGCTGCAAAACGTCGAATTGCCTTTGCAGGTGGCGGTGAACCGGGTGCGCCGCGCCAAGGCCACGCCGCGCGAGTTGCTCGAACTCGTGGGTCTGAAGGGCAACGAGCGCGCTTATCCGCATGAGCTGTCGGGCGGAATGCGCCAGCGCGTCTCGATCGCGCGCGCGCTCGCGAGCGACCCGAAGATCCTGCTGATGGACGAACCGTTCGGCGCGCTCGACGAAATCACGCGCGAGCGGCTCAACGAAGAGCTGCGCCGCGTCTGGCGCGAACTGGGCATCACGCTGCTGTTTGTCACCCACAGTATTCATGAAGCGGCGTACCTCGGGCAGCGGGTGCTGATGATGGCGGCGAACCCGGGGCGGGTGCACGCCATCGTGCCGGTGGAATTGCCCCCCGATCGAACCCCGGCGCTGCGCGAGAGCCGCGAGTTCATCGCGCTCACGAGCGAATTGCGGCGTCTGCTGGGGGCGTGCTGATGAGCGTGCCGTTCGCCGACGTTCACCCCGCGCCCGCCGCAGGCGACGCAGAGCAGGCGCGTTTTGCCGCGATGCAGTTGCGTGCGCGCTGGCGCCGCCGCCTGATGCCGGCGATCGGCATCACAGGCCTGATCGCACTCTGGTGGGCGGTGGTGGCCGGTTTCGAGGTCAGGCCCTTCATTGCGCCGTCGCCCTGGGCAGTGGCGCAGACGCTGTTTGCCAAGCGCGACGTGCTGCTCGCCAATTTGCTACCCACCGCAGGCGAAGCGCTTGGCGGCTTTCTGATCGGCAACCTGGCCGCGATTGCCGTGGCGACTCTGTTCGTCCATAGCCGGCGCCTGCAGGAGATCTTCTTCCCCGTCGTCGTCATGTTCAACTCGATTCCGGTCGTCGCGAAAGCACCGATCCTGGTGCTGATGATGGGCAACGGCGTCGAGCCGAAGATCGCGATTGCGGCGCTGGTATGCTTTTTCCCGACGCTCGTGAACAGCGTGCGCGGCCTGGAAGCTGTGAACCCGCAGGCCATGGAGTTGATGCGAGTACTCTCCGCCAGCCGCAGTGAGATCTTCTTCAAGTTGCGGTTGTTCTGCGCGCTGCCCTACCTGTTTTCGGCATTGCGCATCGCGGCGTCGATGGCGGTGATCGGCGCGGTCGTCGGCGAATGGATCGGCGCAACCCAGGGCATCGGCGCGATGATCATTCAGGCCACCTACAACTTCGATTCGGCGTTGCTGTACGCGGCCATCATCATGAGTGCCTGCCTGTCGGGCTGCTTCTTCATGGCCATCGTGCTGCTGGAAAGAGCCATCATTCGCTGGCACCCCGAATCCGCGTGACGCCAGGCCCACTCAACCAGGAGCCAGCATGAACGCCCCCACCGCATCGATTCGCGAGCCCGCGCGCGACGTAAAAGTGGCCGGCCGCGCCGACGTGCTGGTGATCGGTGGCGGCCCGGCCGGCATGGCGGCGGCCTTTGCCGCGGCGCGCAATGGTGCGTCGACGTTGCTGGTGGAACGCTACAACCACCTCGGCGGCCTGGCATCGGGCGGCATGGTGCTGGTGCTCGACGACATGTGGGACAGTCACCTCAACGAGATTTCGGTCAGGGGCGTTTGCCTGGACATGATCGAGCGCCTCGCTGCACTCGGGCTGGCGAGTTTTCCGGCCCAGCACGAATGGGGCCGCAGCGCCGCGGCAGTGAGCCGCTGGACGCGCTGGGGCACTTTCGACTTCCACAGCCACGACAAGCCGCACCCCATTTGTTTTGCCGTGGCGTTCGACCCCGATGGCTGGAAGCGCGTCGCGCTCGAAGGGGTCGCCCGGCACAAGGTCGACCTGCGCCTGCACTCCTGGTTTTCGCACGCCCTCGTCGAAGACGGAAGAATCTTGGGCGTGGTCTGCGATACGAAGAGCGAGCGCCAGGCCCTGCTCGGCGACATCGTGATCGACACCAGCGGTGACCTCGACGTCGCCGCGTCGGCTGGCGCGCCCTTCAGCGCCGGCGCCTACATGCTGACCACCGTGTTTCGCCTCGGCTCGGTCGACACCGACGACGCCGAACGCTTCGAGCGCGAGCAGCCCGAGGCTTTTGCCGCGCTCGACCAGGAAATCAAGCGCTTGATCGGCGGCTCGTGGGCGCATTGGTGGCTGAAGACACCGCTGCCGGGAGTCGTGTGGTGCAACTGCCCGCACATGACCGGCCTGGACGGGCTCAAGGTCGAAGACTTGACTCAGGCCGAGATCCGCGGCCGCCGCCACATTCATCAAGCCGTCGATTTCGTACGCGCCAGGCTGCCCGGCTTTGAGCGCTGCGTGATCATCGACGTGGCGCCGCAGACGGGTGTGCGCCAGACGCGTTTGCTCGAGGGCGACTACATCGTCACCAAGGAAGACCTGATGCAGCGAAAGCGCTTCCCCGACGCGATTGCGCGCGGCCGCGACTACACCACGCCCTACCGTTCGCTGTTGCCGCGCGATGTCGACAACCTGCTCGTCGCCGGGCGCCACTATTCGGCCACGTCGTCGGCACAAAAGATGTCGCGCGAAATCCCGCCGTGCATGGCGATGGGCGAAGCAGCGGGAATTGCCGCGGCCATGGCATTGGACGCGGGCGTGACGGTGCGCGAGATCGACGTCAAGAAGTTGCAGGCCAAACTGCGTGCCCAGGGCGCGGACCCCGGCGACCAAAGCGGCCCCAACGCCGACGTGCCGGCGCTTGCCGCTGCAGTGGGCAGCCGGCTGCTGCCGGAGGCGGCATGAGCGCACAACCTACAGCAGCGCCCGAGCTGCCGCTTGCCGGAATCCGCGTAATCGACTTCACCCAGGTCATGATGGGCCCGGTGTGCACCCAGATGCTCGGCGATTACGGCGCCGACGTCGTGAAGATCGAACGCGCCGGCGCAGGCGACTTGAGCCGCTCGACTTTCCCGCCGCAAGGTGGCATCGACAACCCGATCTTCTGCAGCCTGAACCGCAACAAGCGCAGCGTGGCACTGGACCTGCGCGATGCTGCCTCCATGGCCCAGGTGAAGGCCTTGATCGCCGGCGCCGATGTGGTGGTCAACAACTTCCGCGCCGGTGTCATGGAGCGCATGGGCCTGGGCTACGAAGACTGCGCCAAGCTCGCCCCGCGCATCGTGTATGCGGTGGGCACCGGTTTCGGCGAGTCCGGCCCTTATGCCCACAAAGGCGGCCAGGACGTGCTTGCGCAGGCGATGAGCGGCACGATGGCGCGGCGCGCCGACCCCTCGCTGCCGCTTTCGGTGTACCCGACGGCGCTGGCCGACTATTCCGCCGGCATGCACATGGTGCAGGGCATCCTGCTCGCACTGCTGCAGCGGCAACGCAGCGGCGTCGGCCAAAAGATCAGCGTCTCGCTCTACGACTCGATGCTCGCGATGCAGATGCAGGAAGCGGCAATGATCATGATGCGCGACACGGAGGTGAACTGGGCGGCGATGCCACTTTCAGGCGTGTTTGAAACTCGCGATTCTCCGCTGGTGCTGGTGGGCGCGTTCAAGGCGAATCCGCTGCGCGACATCTGCGCCGCGTTGGAACTGCCCGACCTGTCACTCGATGCGCGCTTCGTTGATCCTGACGCGCAATTCGCCAACAAGGCCGAGTTGCAGCGCCAGTTTCGCGATCGCTTTGCGACAAACACGCGCGCCCACTGGTTGCAACGCCTCGAAGCGCAAGACCTGCTCTGCGCGCCGGTGCGCGACATGCGCGAAGTGCTGAACGATCCGCAGACGTTGCACAACCGCATGATTCTCGAGTCGCCGGCAAGCGATGCGGCAGCGTATCGTTTCATCGCCAGCCCGATCACGATGTCGAGCGCTTGCGTCGTTTTGCGCCGCGTGCCACCGCGCCTGGGGCAACACACCGCCGAAGTGCTGGCCGAGCTGGGAACGAAGGCGGCGGGGCGGGCGTCATGAGCCCCCGCCCGGCCGTTCCGAAGGGGGCTCGCACCGCAGTGCGAAGCACGGAGGTTACCCATGATCCCCGCCCGGCCGTTCCGAACGGGGCTCGCACCGCAGTGCGAAGCACGGAGGTTACCCGGTGAGCGTCAGCCTGGTCGTGAACGACCATGTCGCAACCGTGACCTTGGCCCGGCCCGAGGTGCTGAATGCGATCGACCTCGCCAGCGAAGCCGAACTGCAACGCATCTGGAGCGAGCTCGAGCGGCGCAGCGACGTGCGCGCGATCGTGCTGACCGGACAGGGCGAGCGCGCGTTCTGCGTCGGTGCGGACATGAAGAACAGCCCGGGCACGAGCGGCCTGGAGTACTGGGCTGCGGCTCGGCCCGGCGGCTTCGGCGGGATTGCGCTGCGCGATACGCTGAACATTCCGGTGATCGCACGCGTCAACGGTTTTGCGCTCGGCGGCGGATTCGAGATGGTGCTGGGCTGCGACATCGTCATCGCCTGCGAAGAAGCAACCTTTGGCTTGCCCGAGCCGCTGGTAGGCCGTCTGCCGCTGGATGGGGGGATGACTTTGCTGCAGCGGCAGATTCCGCACCGCGTCGCGCTTGGAATGCTGTTGACCGGCCAGCGGATCAGTGCCAAGCGCGCGCTCGAGATCGGCCTGATCAACGAAGTCGTGCCGCGCGCCGAACTCGACGCAGCGGTCGCGCGCTGGGTCGGCCAGATCCTCGCCTGCGCGCCGCTCTCGGTTCAGGCGATCAAGGCGGTGGTGCGGCAGACCTCGGGCATGTCGCCGACGCAGGCGCAGGCCATGCGCCTGCCGGCGCTGGTGGCAGCGCTGCAATCCGAAGACTCGCGCGAAGGCGTTCGGGCGTTCCAGGAAAAGCGCAAACCTATCTGGCAGGGGCGCTGAGCGCTGACGAGCGCGCGCCGCGCCGCTTCGTGCTCAGGTTTGCCGCCTCGGCCCACGCGCGAACTCGCCAATCAGCCAGCGCACAAAGGCCGCCACGTCGGGAGCCTGCGCGCGCTTCGGATTGACGATCAGGAAGAAGCTGTAGCCGGTGGCCAGCTTCAACTCTGGAAACGGCGTGATCAGTTGGCCGGCTGCCACCATGTCTTCCAACATCGGCGAGCCGCCCATGACGATGCCTTGGCCGCGCACTGCCGCTTGCATTGCCTGGTCGACGAAGGAAAAAACCATCCTGCCGCCGGGCGCACTCGACGGTGGCACGCCGAAGGCCTCAAGCCAGCGCTGCCAGCCGCCTGCAATTGAAGGCTGCCAGCGCTCGTCCATGTCGATCAAGGGCAAACGCAACAAGTCGATCGGCGCGCGCAGTGGCGCGCTGCGCTCGAGCAGGTGCGGGCTCAACGCCGGCGTTACGTATTCTTCGCACAGCAGGGTGGCAAACTGCGGCGCATCGAGGCGCGATGGCAGGCTGCGCCGGACGGCGAGATCCAGCCCATCGGCGGCGAGGTCGACCATGCGGTCGCTGGCGTCGATGCGAATTTCGATGCGGGGATGCTCTTGTTGGAAGCCCGCCAGGCGCGGCACCAGCCACAGGGATGCAAACGACGCATACGTGGTCAGAGCGACGCGCGGCGCCTGCCCCACCCCGCGAATCGCGTCGACGCAAGAATCGATGCCGGCCAAGGCTTGCGCCACCGCGGCGTGCAGGCGTTGGCCATCGCGCGTGAGCGCGAGCGAGCGCGTCTTGCGCACGAACAGCGCCTTGCCAACCTGGCGCTCGAGAGTCGCGATTTGGCGGCTGATTGCCGACTGGGTGAGTGCGAGTTGCTCGGCAGCAAGCGTGAACGAGAGCTGTCGCGCCGCGGCGTCGAAGCCACGCAGCGCGGCGAGTTGAATCGGCCGCTGCTGGCGCGTCCGGTGTGGGCGCTTCGAGGCTGGTTGAGTCGGCACTCGCGCACCATACATGCAAACCGCGCATGCATCAAGCGCGATCTTTTCGTTTGTCGGCGCGGCCGCAATCGCCTTCAATGGCGACATGCCGCACGGCGGCGCCATGGAGCTTTGACATGAACCACGTTTCCTCGGAAAACTTGAGCACGATCGACCTCGACCACGAACAACTGTTGGTACTCCAGGATCGCAGCGGCACGCGGGTACGGGTGTTGTCCGGCGGAGTCTGGCTGACGGAGGAAGGGGAGCCGGACGACCGGTTTGCGTGGTGCGGGGAAGAATTGCTGCTCAACGCACGCGGGCGCACCGTACTCGAAGGCATAGGCCGGGCACGCATCGAAGTGCTGCAGCCGCCTCTTCGTCCCGCGCAGCGCCTGCGCGAGCGGTTTGCGGCACTGCGCGAGCGTCTTGCGGCGCGGCGCGGTGACCGTTCGTTGGTGCTGGTGCGCAGCCTCGCGAGCGTGGTTTCCCTCATTCTCGCCCTTGGCCTGCCACACTTTGTGGCGCGCGGCTTCCAGCAAAACGCAGCCGTGATGCCAGTTGCCGCTCCGGGCACTCAGGCCTGAACCAAGGCCCGCGCGGGGTGCGGGAAACGGCGATGCCAAGCCACCCCAATCATCGCGCGGGCGCCAGCTGCGACTTTGCTCGGCCTCACCCAAACTCCGAGCCGAAGCGCCGCGTCGAATTGCTTCCGGTTTCCACGTTCCAATCCACTGCTTCGCCTGGGCCGCTGCCGGCGCATCATCTGCGTCTGCTGGCGATGACAAACACGGCGCAACCAGCGCCAAGTCAGCGCTCACCGTCAGCGTCGTGCCAGCGCAGCGCGTTGCACGGCGGCTGCTCATTGCACCGACCTCCGGCATTACCCGGAGCTTGCGCGAAGTTGCGGAATTCCTGGCAAAAAAAGACTATTGTTCGCCTGCCAACTCAGTCAACGGCAGCTTGCGGAACTGAACCGATCACCAGCCAGGAGACCCCCATGAGCTATCTTCCCGGAAAGTTCGTCTGGTTTGAACACCACTCCAGCGACAGTGCACGTGCCGCCAGGTTCTATGAGGCACTGTTCGGCTGGCGCACCGAAACCATGCCCATGGGCGGGCAGCCCTATTCGATGATCATGAACGGCAACAACGGCATCGGGGGTTATGGCAAGAGCGCAGCCGGCGCGCCAAATCGTTGGATGGCGTACCTGTCGGTGGACAACGTCGACGCGTCGTTCGCGGCCGCGCGAAGCGCTGGCGCCCAAGCCCTGATGCCGCCGACCGACTTCGGCCCGGTGGGGCGTGGCGCCACGCTCGCCGACCCGACGGGTGCGGTGTTTTCGCTCTGGAAGAGTGCCGATGGCGACCGCCCGGATCCCGCCAAGACCGCCACCGGCGAGTGGGCCTGGAACGAACTCTGGACCAGCTACCCGAGCCGCGCCCTGGCATTTTACGAAGGCACGTTCGGCTTCAGCCACGACACGATGGACATGGGGCCGGGAGGCACCTACACCATGCTGAAGAAGGACGGTGTGTCCCGGGGTGGCATAGCGCGGTCGGTGAATCCAGACGCAGCGTCGATGTGGTTGCCTTATGTCGAAGTGGGTGACTGTGACGAGACAGCTGCCAGGGCCGGCAGAAACGGCGGCCGGGTGCTCTCGGCGCCCGCCGACATTCCAGGCGTGGGACGCTTCGCGATCGTCGCCGACCCGCTCGGCGTGGCGATTGCGATGCTGCGCAGCAACGAGCGCGCAGTGTAGGGGCCTGTCGGGCTTTGGGTCGAGCCCGCGTTGGGTTTGCCTTGTGGCGAAGGCCTGGAGCCTGTCGCGCGTCAAGCCCGCGCGTCTGTGTTCGGCATCTGCGCCACGCCAAATTTCGCACGCGAAGCGGCTCCGCATTGCAAACAGGCAGTTAGATGCCGGCTATTTCCATGAATCGTCGCCTGCCACTGCCGATAGCCTTGCCATCACATTGACCCATCGGCCCAACATCATGCTTCCCCCAGAACCACAGCAGCAAGTGCCCGAGTTGCCCCAGATCGTTGCCGACGTTGGCAGCATCGAGTGGGAGGAACTGCCCTCATTGGCCGATTTGCTGGCGCAGCATCATGTGAACGACGCCAAGCTCCGCGACCGCCGGCCGCGGTACACCCTGGCCTGGGACGACGTCCTGCCGCAAGGACCGGACTCACTGCTGCGGACCGAGCCGTTCGAAGAAACCCTGAGCGGCCTGTTGCAGCGTGAAGTGCACGAGCCCGACGTGTTCCAGCGCTTCTTCAGCGAGTCCTCTCACCCCTGAACTTGAGCCAGCGCGGCGCTGCGGCGCTGCGCTGTCGCGGCCCTTCGACCGAAGCACGCGACACTGCTCCACGGCACAGCGGGTTTATAGGCTCCAACGTCGCCTCACGCGCATCGTCGCCACCGAGTCCGCCGATTCCCCATTTGCCCACCCTGCGCTGATCGAAGCGCCGCGCGGATCGTGCATCAAAGGCTGGGGCAGCGTCACACCGAACATGCGCGAGGCCCGCGCCTTTTGATTCGCGCGTTCACGCATTCCTGTCGGCACCGACGTGGCCTTGGCCAAGGCAGGCTCCGTGCTGCGAGCGGCGGCCGAGGGCAGGTTCGACGCCCGCGCCAGATCGCCGTCGGCCCGCTGAGCTGTGCCGCGCGCAGCGTCAGGCGCGCGGCGCGGCGCATGACGTCGCGTTGTTCAAGTCGGTCGGCACCGCGCTTGAAAATCTTGCCGCGGCTGAGCTCGAGTCGGACTCGCGGGCGCTGGGCCGCTTTCGGCGCGACGCCTTCTGACTCGTTATGCTGTGGGCTGCGCCGCAGTCGGCGCGCTTTTGTTTCTTGCCTTCGCGATCCTTCCCTTGAACCCCACTGCGGCAACCTCGGCCAATACCTACCGCTACTACTGGGAAGACTTCCCTGTCGGGCAGGTGCGCGAATTCGGTGCGATGCGAGTCACGCGCGAAGCAAGTCTGGCGTTCGCGCGCGACTTCGACCCGCAGCCGTTTCACGTCGACGACGACGCGGCGCGTGGCTCGCTGTTCGGGGCGCTGTCGGCCAGCGGCTGGCACACGTGCGCGATGGCGATGCGCATGATGTGCGATGCCTATCTGCTTGAAAGCGCCAGCCTGGGCTCGCCCGGCCTCGATGAACTGCGCTGGCTCAAACCCGTGTTCCCGGACGATACGCTGAGCGTGCGCCTGGAAATCCTCGAAGCGCGCCCGATGGCGAGCCGCCCCGGTGTGGGCTTGGTGCGCTCGATGTGGCAGGTGTCGAACCAGCACGGCGACGCGGTATTGACGATGAAAGGCTGGGGCATGTATCGGCGTCGGCCGCCGCCCTCTGGCGCGCCCGAACCCGAAAGCGCGCATGCTGCACCTCGATAGCGCGCACGGTCGGCGCATCGGCATCGGGTTGGTCACGCTGACGACGATTTGCTTCGCAACCTTGGACGCGTCGGCGAAGTGGTTGGTGCAGTCTTTGCCGGTTCTCGAAGTGGTGTGGCTGCGCTTCCTCGCACACGCGCTCATCACCTCGGTGCTGCTCAGTCCGGTGTACGGCCGCACCATGCTGCGGGTGCAGAAACCGAAGTTGCAGTTCGTTCGCGCGCTGATGCTGGCGTCGATGACGGCGCTGAATTTCTGGGCGTTGCAGTACCTGCAACTGGCGCAGACGGCGGCGATTCAATTTTCGGTGCCGCTGATGATTGCACTGTTCAGTGCCTGGTTCCTGCGCGAGCACCTGGATTGGCGGCGTTGGGCCGCGATCATCACCGGGTTCGCCGGCGTGTTGCTCGTGATCCGCCCTGGAACGCAGGCGTTTCATCCGGCGATTCTGTTGTCAGTGTTGAACGCCGTGCTGTATGCATGCTTCAATCTCCTGACGCGACGCATGGCGGCCAGCGAATCCCCCGCTGCGACGCAGTTGATGTCGGCATTGGGCGCCACGGTTGTACTCGCGCCCTTCGCCTTGGCGCATTGGAAGACGCCTGAGGATGCGCTGTCATGGGGTCTCATCGCCGCATGTGGGCTGTTCGGCGGCTTCGGCCACTATTGGGTGGCAAAGGCGCACCGGTATGCTTCAGCGGCCACGCTGAGCCCGTTCTTGTACCAGCAGATCATCTACATGCTGCTCTGGGGTTGGCTGCTGTTCGGGCAATGGCCCGACGCCGGCGTGGCGCTGGGCGCGGCGATCGTTGTCGCCAGCGGCCTGGCACTGTTGTGGGTTGAGGTGAAACGTGTTTGAACGCGATCGGGCCTTTGACCCGCGAACCGCGATCTGCCTTCGATTGGTCGCGGCCACGCCGGCACGGGCCGCCTGCCAGGTCGGCGCGAGGCAAGGGGCCGCTCAAAGGCAGGCAGCCTTGATGTCCTCGGGAACGGGAATCGACTTCAGGCGCTGCGGAGCAGCCGGGTCGCGGATCACGAAGGTGCGCAGTTCGGTGCCTTCGCACAGCAGATCGTCACCTCGAATCACTTTGTGCCGATGCCGGAACACCTTGACGGCCCATTCTTCCACCGTCGTGTGCACCTCGATGCTTTCGCCATAGGTGGCGGGCTTGTAGAACTTGGTGTGAGCTTCGAGCAGCGGCGTGCCCACGATGCCGCGCGTCTGCACCAGTTCGTGCCAGGGCCGAATGCCACAGGCCATGAAAAACGCCAGCGAAGCCTGGTCCATCCAGCGCGAAAAGTTGGGGAAGAAGACGATGCCGGCCGGGTCGCAATCACCGAAATGCACCTCGACACGATGGATGTTGAGTTTGCTCATTGCGGCGGTTTCCTCGGAAAGATCACGCCCGCGACGCCGGCGTACAACTGGGTGACGAGCGGCTCGCGGTGCGTCAACACCGCGTGTTGGTTGATCGAGCCTTTGTCCGTCACCTCGCCGAGGTCGATGTTCGGTAGCTCGACGAGCAACAGCGCACGCGCCACGCGCGTCGCGCTGCCCGTGCCACTGGCCCACAGGGCATCGATCAGGCGCGCAAAGAATTCGCGCACCAGCGGCGCCGCCAGCACCTCGGCCGCCGGCGCCTCGGCGCCGATGCCAGCGAGCGCGCGGCAACTGTCCAGACGCGGAAAGATCAGCAAACCGATCTCGTTGCGATCGACGCCGGTCACGACCACGTCCTGCACGCAGGGGTCGCCCGCAGCGATGACCTTCGCGCGCAGCGGCCCGACCGAGACGAACGTGCCGGTGGCAAGCTTGAAGTCTTCGGCAATGCGCCCGTCGAACATGAAACCGCGGCCGGGGCGAGCGACGTCGATGGCTTTCACCGCGTCGCCGCTGCAATAGAACCCCTCGGCGTCGAACGCCTCCGCAGTTTGTTCGGGCGCACGCCAGTAGCCCGGCGTCACGTTCGGTCCGCGGTAGCGCACTTCGACCTTGTCACCGCTGGGCAGGAGTTTGAGCTCGATGCCCGGAGCCGGCAGGCCGATGTGGCCCGACTTCACATCCTGCGCATTCGCGCAAATCGCAAATGGTGCGGTTTCCGTCATGCCCAAGCCGGTGAGCATGCGAATGCGCTCGCCGCACGTGGCTTCGGCGATTGCGTCGAGCTTGTCCCACACCGGCTGCGCCAAACCCGCGCCCGCATAGAAGAACATGTTGACGTGCCTGAGCAGCGTCTTGCGCAGCGTGGCGTCGCGTTCCATCGCATTCGCGATTTCTTCGAACCCGCTGGGCACGTTGAAATACACCGTCGGCGAAATTTCACGCAGGTTGCGCAGCGTTTGCCCGATAAGCTGCGGCGTGGGCTTGCCCTCGTCGATGTACAGCGTGCCGCCGTTGTAGATGGTGAGGCCGACGTTGTGGTTGCCGCCGAACGTGTGGTTCCACGGCAACCAGTCCACGAGCACTGGGCGCGTGCGCCCCAGATCCGGAAAACACTGCACGATCTGCTGCTGGTTCGCACACCACATGCGCTGGGTGTTGATCACGCCCTTGGGTAGTTTCGTCGAGCCCGAGGTGAACAGGAACTTGGCAATGGTGTCGGGGCCGACCGTTTCGTGCGCGGCGTCGACCTGATTGGTCGGCACGCTCGCGAGCAACTCGCTGAAGCTGCGCGTGGCGCGGGTGTCGAGCCGGCCCTGCGTCAGCACCACCTGCGTCTCGGCCGGCACCGCGGCGGCAAGCGCTCGGCCGTAGGCTGCGGCATCCGCCGCAAACACCAACCCGGGTGTCAACCGAGTGAGGATGTGGCGCAGCTTGCCGTGGTCCTGCGAGAGCGTCGAGTAGGCCGGTGAAACCGGCGCATACGGCACGCCGGCGAGCATGGCGCCCAGCGACAGCAGCAGATGTTCGAGATCGTTCCCGGAAAGAATCGCGACCGGCCGCTGCGCCGACAGCCGCAGGTCGAGCAATGCCTGCGCGATGCAGCGTGCGCCGTGCAGCGCCTGCGCGTAGCTGATGCGGCGCCATTGCCCTGCGGCTTCGCGCTGCGCCGCCAGGGTGTGCTCGGGCGTGACCGCGGCCCAATGCAGCAGCCGGTCGGTGAGCCGGCGCGGGTAAGGCAGCAACGGCTCGGTGGAAGTGACAAGTGTCGTGCCGTCGGCGCGCGCGACAAAGTTGGCCGCCAGCGAACCGCCGAGCGGCAATTCGCGGTAGCGTGGCTTCGCCGTCATCCGGACTTGCCCACCTTGGCGGCGGATTTGTCGAGGAAGGCGCGAATTCGTTTTTTCGCCGCGTCGTCACCCTGAGTGATCGCCGCCGTCAGCGACTCGACAAACAACCCGTCACTCTGCGACATGTCAGCGATGCGCGGCAGCGCTTGCACCACGGCGAAGGTGGACAACGGTGCGTTGCCGGCAATCCGGCTCGCGAGTTGACTCACCTTGGCGAAACCAGCGCCGTCGGCGACGACATATTGCGACAGACCGCGCTGCAAGCCTTCGTGCGCGTCGAGCACCCGCCCCGTCAGCATCATGTCGGTCATCGTCGTCACCCCCGCCAGGCGCGGCACGCGCGCCGAGCCACCGCCGCCCACGAAGATGCCGCGCTGGCCTTCGGGCAGGCCGTAGAACGTGCTCGCCTGCGCGACCCGAATGTGGCAACTGCTGGCGATCTCCGGACCGCCACCCACCACCGCGCCGTGCAGCACGGCAATCACCGGAACACGGCCGAATTGAATCGCGTCCATCGTCGCGTGCCACGAACGCGAATGCATCACGCCTTCGCTGACACTGCGCTCGGTGAGTTCCGACAAGTCCAACCCGGCGCAGAAATGATCGCCCGCACCCGTCAGCACGGCGGCGTGCACCGCCTCGGGCAGGTTGATGAAGCAGGTGCGCAACTGCGCCATGAGCGCGTCATTCAAGGCGTTGCGCTTGGCCGGTCGGTTCAGCCGCACATGCGCCACGGCGCCTGCGACATCGATCCGCAGCAGGTCGAGCCCGGCAAGCAGGCCGGTGGCGGGCGCGAAAACCAGCGACATCGAAGTGACCTTGAATTTGGTTGTGAGTCTTGAGCAACTGACTCGCCGTTGAATCGGGCCCAGCCGTCAAACAGCAGCCGGCACCGAACCGGGACATTCATCGAATATGTTAACGAACAGGGTCCCGCGACACTTCGCGGCGCAGGCGTGCAAAGCCAGGCGCTGTCTCAGACCAGACCGGCCAGCGAATTCACGCGAGTCGGCTCCACACCGAGCTTGCCCGCGGCGCCCAGGATTTCCTGCCACGTTGCCGCATCGACCGGTACACCCTCGGCGCTGCGCCTGGCGCGCCAGGCGCGTTCGGGCTCGCCGGCGACCAGCACAGCGTCGAAGCCTTCCCGTGGCGGCGAGGCCTTGACCCAATCGATGAAGGCCACTGCTTCCTGTTCGAACGCGCTGCGGTCCGTGAGCGAGGCTGGGTCGAGCAAGACGCTGAACATGCCGTTCAGCACACGCTGTTTGCTGTTGTCGTGGACGCGTTGCGTTAGACCCGCGGCGAGCGCACCGCCAAGCAATTCGCACATGAACGCCAGCCCTGAGCCTTTGTGAGCGCCGAACGGCAGCAGCGCGCCGAATGGCGGAACCACGCTGAAACGCGGTTCGCGCGTGGGCCGGCCCTGGTCGTCGATCAGGCAATCGGGCGCGACGAGTTCGCCCTTGTTCAGCGCCACGCGTGTCTTGCCCTGCGCGATCATGCTCGTCGCGAAGTCGAGGATCACCGGCGGGCGGCCGCTGATCGGTACGCCTGCACAAAACGGGTTCGTGCCAAAGCGTGCGTCGGCGCCGCCATGCGGCGCGACGATGGCGCGTGAA
>JAEMQF010000009.1 GCA_022758925.1 Burkholderiales bacterium
AGCCGCCGCACCGCACGGACGCCGGGCAAGCGGCGCTGGCTCAGGCCCGGCAGCCCGGTGATCGCGCCAAGCCAGCGCGCGAGCCCCGTCGACTTGCTTTGAGTCAAATCGACCCAGCAGACAGCGGCCGCACTACCATTGGCGCTGATTCAGGAGCAAACCACATGCAAGAAACGGCAGCGGCCCCCGCCACGCTTCAGAACCTGCCGCCGCAGGCCATCGGGCAAGCGGTGCTGCTTGAAAAGTACGCCAAAGGCGACGAGCGCAGCATCGCCGACGTGAACCAGCGTGTCGCGCGTGCGCTGGCGCAAGCTGAAGCCCCGGAGCAGCGCCAACACTGGGAAGAGGCATTCGCGCAGGCGCTCGCCGCCGGCTTCATCCCGGCCGGGCGCATCCAGTCGGCGGCCGGCACGGATCTGGCGGCGACACTGATCAACTGCTTCGTGCAGCCGGTCGGCGACTCGATCTCGCAGCTGGAAGACGGCCATCCCGGCATCTACACGGCACTCACGGAAGCGGCTGAAACGATGCGGCGGGGGGGTGGCGTCGGCTACGACTTCTCGCGCATCCGCCCGCGCGGCGCCTGGGTCGGCAGCACGCGCAGCAGCGCCTCCGGTCCGGTGAGCTACATGCATGTCTTCGACCAGTCGTGCCAGACCGTCGAATCCGCCGGTGCGCGGCGTGGCGCACAGATGGGGGTGCTGCGCTGCGACCACCCCGACATCGAGGAGTTCATCCACGCCAAGGACCGCGGCGCGCTGAAGAACTTCAACATTTCGGTGGGTGTGACCGACGCCTTCATGCAGGCCCTGCGTGCCGACGCCGAGTTTGAGCTGGTGCACCGCGCGGAACCGGGTGTGGCGCAGAAAGCCGCTGGGGCTTACTGCAAGACCAGCGGTCAAAACGGCGGCCAGGGCCAGTGGGTGTACCGCAAGATGCGCGCCCGCGAGCTGTGGGAACAGGTGATGCGCAGCACCTACGACCATGCCGAGCCGGGCGTGTTGTTTCTGGACGCCATCAACCGCGACAACAACCTCGCCTATTGCGAGAGCATTGCGGCGAGCAATCCTTGCGTCACTGCGGACACCTGGGTCCTGACGAGCCAGGGTGCGCGCCAGGTGCACGAGTTGGTCGGCAAGCAGTTTTCCGCGGTTGTCGATGGCCGTGCGCACGCGTGCGAGTCGGGCGGTTTCTTCGCCACAGGCAGACAAGCGGTTCTGCGACTGGCAACGCGGGAAGGGCATGTGCTTCGGCTCACGGCCGCGCATCGGGTTCGGCGGGTGCGCGCCAAGACGCGCTACACGAGCGAAGAAGAGTGGGTACCGGCCGCCGACCTCGTTCCCGGCGACGAGATCGTGCTGCACAACCACCGCGGCTTGCTCGGCTGGGACGGGCCGTACACGCAAGCTCAGGGTTACCTTATCGGCTTGCTGATCGGCGATGGCACGCTCAAGCAGGAGAAGGCCGTCCTGTCCGTCTGGGCGCCGCAATTGAGGCTGATCGGCAACGCGGCAGCGCCGGCGATGCCGGTCGATAACCACGGCGCACAAGGGATCATGCAGGCGGCGCAAAGCGCTGCGGCGACGCTGCCGCACCGCGCCGACTTTCGCGGCTGGCAACGCCCAATCGCCGCCCGAGGCGAGGCGCGACTGGCCAGCGTGCCGTTGCGCGACCTTGCCTTCGAACTCGGCATGACTCCCGGTCACAAGTCGATCACGACGGCGATGGAACGTTCGTCGTCGGAGTTCTGCGTGGGTGTGCTGCGCGGGCTGTTCGATTCGGACGGCTCGGTCCAGGGCGCGCAAGACAAGGGCGTGAGTGTTCGCTTGACCCAGTCGGACCTCGCGCTATTGCAGGCGGCGCAGCGCCTGTTGCTGCGTCTTGGCATCGTCACCACGATCTACCTCAATCGCAAGCCCGGCGGCATCAAACCGATGCCCAATGGCAAAGGCGGCCACTCAAACTATGCGACGAAGCCGGTGCATGAGTTGTCGATCAGCGGGGACAATCTCGCAACGTTTGCAGACAGAGTGGGTTTCAATGACACGGCCAAGGCACATCGCCTTGCCGAACTGCTGAGTGGATACCGCCGCCAACTGAACCGCGAGCGGTTCTTTGCCAGCGTGGAGTGTTTGCTCGATGACGGGCACGAAGAGGTCTACGATGCAAGCATTGCCGACGTGCATGCCTTCGATGCGAATGGCTTGCTCGTGCACAACTGTGGAGAGCAACCCCTGCCCGCCTATGGCTGCTGCTGCCTCGGCTCGATCGACCTGACGCGTTTCGTGCTCGACCCCTTCGCCGCGAATTCGCACTTCGACGAAGCCGGATTCGCGGCGCTGGCCAAGGTCGCCGTGCGCATGCTCGACAACGTGCTCGATGTGACGGTCTGGCCGCTGCCGCAACAACACGAGGAAGCGCGCAACAAGCGCCGCATCGGCCTGGGCTTCACCGGGCTGGGCGATGCGCTCGTGATGCTGGGCCTGCGTTACGACGCGCCGGATGCCCGCGCCCAGGCGGCTCGCATCGCCGAGGTGCTGCGCGGCGCGGCCTACGACGCTTCGATCGACCTCGCCCGCGAGCGCGGCGCATTTCCGTTGTTCAATGCCGACTTGTACTTGAGCGGCAACACCTTTGCTTCGCGCCTGCCGCAAGCCGTGCGCGAACGCATTCGCAGCCATGGCCTGCGCAACTCGCACCTGCTGTCGATCGCACCCACGGGAACGATCAGCCTCGCATTCGCCGACAACGCGAGCAACGGCATCGAGCCGGCGTTCAGCTGGAGCTACACGCGCAAGAAGCGAACCGCCGAAGGCGATTTCGAGGAATTTCCGGTCGAAGACCACGCGTGGCGCTTGTATCGCCACCTGCATGGCAACGACACGCCGCTGACGCCGGCGTTTGTGAGCGCGCTCGAGATGAGCGCGGCCGCGCACGCTGAAATGGTGGCGGCGGTGGCGCCGTTCATCGACACCGCGATCTCGAAAACCGTGAACGTGCCTGCCGACTACCCGTACGCCGAGTTTCAAAACCTCTACCTGCAGGCCTGGCAAGCCGGTCTGAAGGGGCTGGCGACCTACCGGCCGAACGCGGTGCTCGGCTCGGTGCTGAGCCTGAGCGCGACGAGCGCCGCGGTGCCCGCGCCGCTGCAACTCGCCGATGCGCCGAGCGCGCATGAACAGGGCGCGAACATTCGCCTGCGCCTGGACCGCCCGAGCGCACCGGTGCTCGCGTCGCTGCGCTGGCCGGGTCGACCCGAGTTGCCCGCGGGCAACCCGGCGTGGGCCTTCATGGTCAAGTATCCGTACGGCGACTTCGCGTTGTTCGTCGGCGAATTGGCGGGCGAGGAGGGCGGACCACCGCGACCGTTCGAGACCTGGGTCAACGGTGCCGAGCAACCACGCGGTCTGGGCGCGCTGGCCAAGACGCTGTCGATGGACCTTCGAGCCAACGACGCGGCCTGGCTGCAACTCAAGCTCGACGCACTGGCGACGGTGGCCGAAGAACATTCGTTCGAGATGCCGTTCCCGCCGAACGGCGAGCGACGTCGATTCCCCGGTATCGTCGCCGCCACTGCGGCATTGGTGCGCTGGCGCTGCGAGCAGCTCGGCGCCTTGCCCGCGCGCAAAGGTGCGGCGACGCCGGTGCTCGACTCGATGTTCAGCATCGACGAGCCGCGCACCGGAACCTCGGGCACGCTGGCCTGGGCCGTGGACATCGAGAACCCGGCGAGCCGCGAGGCCTTCACGCTCACGCTCAAAGAGGTGAGCCTTGCAGTTGGCGATGCCGGGCCGGCCGCGGCGACGGCCGTGTCCCCGGCGCGTCAAGGAACGGAACCCGCCGCGTCCGCTCGCCAAGGCTCGGAAGCCGGCGCGTCGACCCGGCAGGCATTGGAAACCGCCACGTCGACGCGGCCTTGTGCCGTGGCCTTCTCCGGCAACTACCCGCGCGCTCTCGATGGCCTGGCGCGGTTGCTGTCGCTCGACATGCGAGTCATCGACCCGGCGTGGATCGGCATGAAGCTGCGCAAGCTGCTGAACTACGCCGAGCCGCTGGGCCACTTCATGGCCTTCGTTCCCGGCCTGCCGCACGGCCAGCGCCGGCAGCAGGTCTGGCCCTCGACCGTGGCGTATGTGGCGCGGCTCATCATTCACCGCTACGCGATGCTCGGCGTGCTCAACGAAGAGGGTTTTCCGCTGCGCGAGATGGGGGTGCTCGAGTCGCCGCAGGCGCAGACTCCCGGGGGCGCTGCCGGCGCATCTGCCGGACGCTCGCGCCTGCTCGCCGGCAAGCCCTGCCCGGAATGCGGCAACCCAACCCTGATCCACCGCGACGGCTGCGATTTCTGCACCGCCTGCGGCTACGTCGGGCAGTGCGGCTGATCGCAGCGACGATTCAAGTGGCTCGCATGTGGATTCATGCAGACCCGGAGTCCGGCGCTGCGCGGCGCCAGAAGTCGAGGTGCAGGGCCGCAATTTCTGCCTCGACCTCGGCCAGCGGCCCCCACACCCGCAGTGCCTTCTGGCCGCGTGCAAACACCTCGCGGCAGGGCAGGTCGAGCGTCGGGTTTTCCGCGTGGTTGCCGGTGAGCGCGAGCAGGCGCCGCTCCTGCATCGCGTAGACCAGGCGTCCGATGTTCGCCCAGTACAGCGTGCCCGAGCACATGCAGCACGGCTCGACGGTCGTGTAGAGCGTGCAGCCCCAGAGATAGTCGGGCGTGAAGCGTCGCGCGGCATCGCGCGCGAGCACGGCTTCGGCGTGATTCACGCTGTCGATGTTGCCCTGCTCCATCAGCACGGTCTCGTGATCGGGGGCGACGAGCAAGGCGCCGAAGGGGTGGTGCCCTGCGGCGAGCGCACGCCGCGCGACGGCGTTGGCGGCGCGCAGATGGCGCTGCATCTGCGCCGGTGTGGGGTCGGGGGCGGAAGGTGCGAGGGTCTGGTTCATGCCGGTTCAACTCCATGCTTCAAGCCTGATTCTCGATGCGTATCGCTGCTGCGGGGGCAGCGCGGCGCGGCCGAGGCCGCTGCCACGCACGCCTGCGCCGCCGGCCATTCTTCCAGCCATCTTTGAAGTGCCTGGCCAGCGCACCCGGGCCGAAGGCGCGGCCGATCGCGGGAAATCCCGGGGCGACACGCTGTGTCCAATGCCTAGACTCTTGCCTACCGGCCTGCGCTTCAAGTGCGAGGAGTTTGCCTGGAGGCATGGGCGGGCCTCAATCGCCCTGATCCAAACCACAGGAGACGACAACGTGGAAATCCGAAACCCATCACCGAACCTGTACAACGAAGACCTTGCACCGGCCAAGGAACGACACTGGGGTGCGTTCAGCATCTTCAACGTCTGGACTTCCGACGTGCACAGCCTGTGGGGCTATTACCTCGCGGCGAGCCTGTTCCTGCTGTGCGGCAGTTTCCTGAACTTCGTGATCGCGATCGGCCTGGGTTCGCTGCTCATCTTCTTTCTGATGAACCTGGTCGGCTTTGCAGGCGAGAAGACGGGCGTTCCCTACCCGGTGCTGGCGCGCGCTTCGTTCGGCGTCTGGGGCGCCAACCTGCCCGCCCTGGTGCGTGCCATCGTCGCCTGCTTCTGGTACGGCGCGCAGACGGCAGCGGCATCGGGCGCGATCGTCGCGCTGCTGACGCGCACCGATGCCATCATGGAGTTTCACAAGACGACCCACTTTCTCGGCCATAGCGGGCTCGAGGTGATCTGCTATGTGATCGTCTGGGCGTTGCAATTGCTGATCATCCAGAACGGCATGGAGACGGTGCGCAAGTTCCAGGACTGGGCCGGCCCGGCGGTCTGGGTCGCGATGCTGGTGCTGGCCATCGGGCTGTGCGTGAAGGCGGGCGGCTTCTCGTTCGACCACGGCATCCCGCAGGCGATGTTGCTGGAGAAGACGAAGGACGCGGGTGTGCCCGGCGAGCCCGGCTCGTTCTGGGCGCTGCTGGCCGTGGCTGCGACCTGGGTCACCTATTTCGCCGCGCTGTACCTCAACTTCTGCGATTTCTCGCGTTACGCGAAGAACAAGGACGCAGTGAAGACGGGCAACCTGTGGGGCCTGCCGGTGAACCTGATCCTGTTCACGCTGGTGGCGGGAATCACCACCATCGCGGCGTTCAGGGTCTACGGTGAAGTGATGCTGCACCCCGAGCAGATCTCCGCCAAGTTCGAAAGCTGGTTCCTCGCGTTGCTTGCGGCGGTGACTTTTGCGGTGGCCACGCTGGGCATCAACGTCGTCGCGAACTTCGTTTCACCGGCGTTCGACTTTGCCAACGTGTTCCCGAAGCAGATCGATTTCAAGAAGGGGGGTTACATCGCCGCCGGTATCGCGTTGGTGCTGTACCCGTTCGCACCCTGGGAAGGCAACGCGGCGAGCTTTGTCGGCGCGATCGGGGCCACGATGGGCCCGCTGTTCGGCGTGATCATGGTCGACTACTACATCATTGCCAAAGGCCAGATCAACGTCCAGGCACTGTACGAAGAGAACGGCGAGTACCGCTACGAGGGCGGCTGGAACATGAATGCGCTGCTCGCCGCCGGCGTGGGCGCGGTGTTCTCCAGCATCTTGCCGAACCTGACCACGGTGCTCCCGTCCTGGTGGGGCATTTACGGTTGGTTCTTCGGCGTGGGGATCAGCGGCGGCATCTACTACATCATGGCCACGCTCAGGCCGAAGGCGATGCCGCGGGCTGGCGTGAAGGCGTAGGGCGGATATTTCTCCAGTGACGGACCGTTTGTGCGCGGCCGGCTTCACCGGCGCTTGATGGGCCAGCGTCGACCACAAAGACCGCGATCACAGCGTCGACTGATTGGCCTGGCCGCCTGAAAGGCCCGGCCACCCCAAGGTCACGGGAAGATGGCCTTTGAACGAACTATGCTCGGGTTTCATCCCGGGCATGGCGAGAAGCGTCGTGCGCGAGCGCCAGGGCAGCCAGCTGGGCCTCGAACAGACGCGAGAGGCGCGCTTGCTCGTGTTCTCATTCCCGATCGAGGTGCGCCACAAAGTGATCGAGTTGCCGCCGCACAGGCTTTCCTCGCGCGCCGCAGCGCCGGGAGCGCTGCAATGAGGCTCTTGGCGGCCGCGCTGCTCGCGGCGTTGCTCGCCGGTTGCGCCGTATTTCAAGCTGCTCCGCCTTACTTTGAAGATCATCTGCATTCGGCATCGGCAGCCGAGCGCGAATGCGCGCAGTGGTATCGCACGCTCGACGAAGCAATCGACGCGGCAGGGGTGCGTGACGCCCAGTATCCGCAGCTCTCAGGGTTTCCCTACCTTCGGGTCGATCGGCCGCTCGCTTCGCTGCGCGATCGCGCCGGGGCGAACGATGCCGCTTTTCAGGCGTTCGCGCAGCGGTTGCTCGGGCTCGATTTCGACGCGCGCCGCCACGAGATCGAGAACCTGCCGGCAAGCAGCGCCCTGGAGCGCGCCGCGATGCTGAAGCGCATGCACGAGTGCGGCAGGCTGCTGCGCGACGCCGACCTTGCAAAGCCGGCTGCGCGCGCTGCCATCCTGGAAGCCGCGTGGGTGAGCGACGACTACTCGCTCGCGAATCGCGCGCTGGGCCTCTATCCGCTCAGCAGCATCGTCTTCGCCGACGGCGTGCGGCGCTCGGAAGCCGAATCCAGCGCCGTCTTCGGCAGCGAGCTGCAGGCGCCAGCCGGGGCGGTGCTTGTGCGCCATGCGCCGCCGCAGCTGCCGCCGATGGCGCGCGCTGCCGTGGCCGCGCTGCTGGGGCGCGCCGAGCTCGATGCGCTCGGGCCGCAGGCGCTGTCGGAGCGCGAGTTGCAGCGCATCGCGGCGCAGTACGCGCCGATCTTCGAAGTTGCGGTGACAGGAGACTACGATCGCTTCGGGCTGCTGCGCTGGAGCCTTGGCGACCCGGTTCCCGAGGTCGACTCGAGTGCGCCGACGGCCTATGTGCAGCAGGCGTTCACGCGCTATCGAGACGGCAACGGCAGGGATCGGATCCTGCTCCAGCTTGTCTACACCATCTGGTTTTCGCAGCGGCCGCCCTCTGACGCAGGCGATCTGCTTTCCGGCAGGCTCGACGGCCTGGTCTGGCGCGTGACGCTGGCGCCTGACGGCGAACCGCTGCTCTATGACTCGATTCATCCCTGCGGCTGCTATCACCAGTTCTTCCCGACGCCGCGCGCGCGCCTGCGCCCCGCGCCTGACACGCTGGAGGAATGGGCGTTCACGCCGCAGCAGCTGCCCCACGTCGCGCCCGACGAGCGCCCGCTGGTCAGGCTCGCTTCGCGCACGCACTACATCGAGCGTGTGAGCCTGGTGCGCGGCGCGGACAGCGTCGAGCGTTACGCGTTCCTGGCGTACGACGCATTGCGCTCGCTGCCGCGCCCGGAAGGCGGGCGGCGCAGCGTCTTTGGCGCCGACGGCCTGATCGCCGGGACCGAGCGCGCCGAGCGCTTCCTGTTCTGGCCGATGGGGATCCGCTCGGCGGGCGCGATGCGGCAGTGGGGCCGGCAAGCCACGGCATTCGTCGGCCGCCGGCATTTCGACGACGCCGACCTCATCGAGAGGCGTTTCGAGATTGGCTTTTCGGAATGATCGCGCAGGCTAGCGCGGCTGAACTGACTCCGGGTGACGCCTCTCGATATCCACCAGGGACGAATTCGCGAGCCACGACGAGAGAAACGCGCGCAAGGCGATTGACGAACTCAACGCCGAAGGGTAGGAAGATCGGTGGCAAGAACGTCAGGTTCGAGCTTTTCCCCGAAGACGACGCTGCCGATCCGAAGCGGGGGTCTCGGTTGCGCAGAAGCGCTGTCGCGCTGACGCTTGGTTGATTCCGATCAACGCGCAACCACGGACTCACTCCCGCTGAATCGCGGGTCCATGCTGCCGAGGTACATTTCAGCGCCATGCAGACCCCTTGTTGCGGGAAATCCGGCGCGATGCCGGGCCGCTCGCGTCGACGCGCCCGCAGCGTCTCGAGCCGCTGCAGTGCCAGACCATGAGTGCCGACACGATCCTCGAAACACGCGGCCTGAGCAAGGAGTTCAAGGGCTTCGTCGCGGTCAGCGGCGTCAACCTGCGAATTGCGCGCGGCACGATCCACGCGTTGATCGGCCCGAACGGCGCGGGCAAGACAACCTGCTTCAACCTGCTGACCAAGTTCCTGCAGCCCTCGGCCGGCACGATCGTCTTCGACGGCCAGGACATCACGCATGAGCGGCCGGCGCAGATCGCGCGCCGCGGCGTGATCCGTTCGTTCCAGATATCCGCCACCTTCCCGCACCTGACGGTGCTGGAGAACGTGCGCGTGGCATTGCAGCGCAGCCTGGGCTCGTCGTTTCATTTCTGGAAGTCGGAGCGCGTGCTCGACGTGCTCGAGCCGCGTGCGCGGGAGCTGCTGCGCACCGTCGGCCTCGAGGAGATGGCTGATGTGGTCACGGTGGAGCTGCCCTACGGTCGCAAGCGCGCGCTGGAGATCGCGACCACGCTGGCGATGGACCCGCAGCTCATGCTGCTGGATGAACCGACGCAGGGCATGGGGCATGAGGACGTGGAGCGCGTGACCGACCTGATCAAGAAGGTGTCCGCGAACCGCACCGTGTTGATGGTCGAGCACAACATGAACGTGGTGGCGAAGATCGCCGACGTCATCACGGTCATGCAGCGCGGGCAGGTGATCGCCGAAGGTCCTTACGAAACCGTGTCGAAGAATCCGCAGGTGCTCGAGGCCTACATGGGCAGCACCGATGTCGAGCTGCAGGGCGCGCATGGCTGATCACCGCGCCGAGGCCGCGTTGCGGCAGCCGCCGCCCGAACGGGTTGCGTCGAGCGGCAGAACCGCATCGACCCAAGGCGTCGAATACCTGCGGCTCACGGGCGTGCACGCCTTCTACGGCGAGTCGCACATCCTGCACGGCGTGGACCTGACGGTGAATCGCGGCGAGGTCGTGACCCTGCTCGGCCGCAACGGCGCCGGCCGCACGACCACGCTGAAGAGCATTCTGGGCCTGGTCGGGCGGCGCAGCGGCTCGATCATGATCAACGGGCGCGAGGCAGTGACGCTGCCGCCGCACCGCATCGCACAGCTCGGTGTCGGCTATTGCCCGGAGGAGCGCGGCATCTTCGCCAGCCTGTCGTGCGAAGAGAACCTGCTGCTGCCGCCGCGAGTGGCCAGCAGCGGCATGGAGCTGGCCGAGATCTATGCGATGTTCCCGAACCTGAAGGAGCGCGCGTCGAGCCCCGGCACAAGGCTGTCGGGCGGAGAGCAGCAGATGCTCGCCGTGGCGCGCATCCTGCGTACCGGCGCCCAGTTGCTGCTGCTCGACGAAATCAGCGAAGGCTTGGCCCCAGTGGTGGTGCAGGCGCTGGCGCGCACAATCCGCATGCTGCGCGAAAAGGGCCTGACGATCGTGATGGTGGAACAGAACTTTCGCTTTGCGGCGCCGCTCGCCGACCGCTTCTACGTGATGGAGCATGGGCGCATCATCGAAGGATTCGCGGCCGCTGAACTGCCTTCAAAGGCCGGGTTTCTGCATCAGGTTCTGGGAGTGTGACCCGCCCGGTTGTGATTGTGGACACGTTCGTGAGATTGCCCCCAGGACTCGCCGTGGCGAGTCCGCCCCCCGAGGCGACCAAGGAACCTCGGGAGCGGCTTTTGTTTTCCTTGTGAGGAGTCACCATGAAGAAGAAGTTGCTGTCGACGCTGGTTGCCGCTGCCTGCGCCCTCGCCGCGCTCGCCGCGCAGGCGCAAATTTCCGACGGCGTGATCAAGATCGGCGTGCTGAACGACCAGTCGGGCCTGTATGCCGACATCGCCGGCCCGGGCTCGACGCTGGCGGCACGCATGGCGGTGGAGGACTTCGGCGCCGCGAAGAAGGGGATGAAGGTCGAGGTCGTCTCCGCCGACCACCAGAACAAGCCCGACATCGGGTCGAACATCGCGCGCACCTGGTACGACGTCGACAAGGTCGACGCGATCTTCGACGTGCCGACCTCGTCGGTGGCGCTGGCGGTGAGCCAGATCACGCGCGAAAAAGGCAAGGCCTTCCTCGTTTCGGGCGCGGCGACGTCAGACCTGACCGGCAAGGCATGCTCGCCGAACACGATCCACTGGACCTATGACACCTGGATGCTGGCCAACGGGACCGGCAGCGCGATCGTCAAGACCGGCGGCGACTCGTGGTTCTTCATCACCGCCGACTATGCCTTCGGCCATGCGCTGGAGCGCGACACCGAGGCGGTGGTGCTCAAATCCGGCGGCAAGGTGCTGGGCAAGGTACGCCATCCGTTCCCGGGGACCGATTTTTCTTCGTTCCTGCTGCAGGCGCAAGCCTCCAAGGCCAAGATCATCGGCCTGGCGAATGCCGGCGGCGACACGATCAATTCGATCAAGCAGGCGGCCGAGTTCGGCATCGTCAAGGGCGGCCAGAATCTCGCCGGCCTGCTCGTGTTCATCACCGACATCCACGGCATCGGCTTGCCCACCGCGCAGGGCCTGATCTTCACCGAGTCGTGGTACTGGGACCTGAACGACGCGTCGCGTGCCTGGGCGAAGCGTTTCGCCGCAGCCAACGGCGGCAAGTACCCAAGCATGGTGCAAGCCGGCGTGTATGCGTCGGTGTTGCACTACCTGAAGGCGGTCGAAGCGGCGAAGACCGACGACGGCACGAAGGTGATCGCGCAAATGAAGGCGATGCCGACCGACGATCCGCTGTTCGGCAAGGGAACGATCCGCGCCGACGGTCGCAAGATCCACCCCGCCTACCTGGTGGAGGTCAAGAGTCCGGC
This sequence comes from Burkholderiales bacterium, assembly GCA_022758925.1. Classification (GTDB taxonomy): domain Bacteria; phylum Pseudomonadota; class Gammaproteobacteria; order Burkholderiales; family Burkholderiaceae_C; genus JAEMQF01. The sequence continues at coordinate 11,765 of JAEMQF010000009.1, forward strand.
CGAGTCGAAGGGCCCCTACGACTACTACAAGATCCGCGCGACGATTCCCGCCGAACAGGCCTTTCGGCCGATGGACCAGGGCGATTGCCCATTGGTAAAGAAGTGACGGGGTCAAGCCAGCATTGAGTGGAGCGCCGCAGTCGCCGTCGGGCGGCTGCGGCACCACGCGCAGCACGCTCGCATGGAAATCTTCGGCGTTCCCGCACAGGCGCTGTTCGGCCAGCTGTTGATCGGCCTGATCAACGGTTCGTTCTATGCCCTGCTGTCGCTCGGTCTGGCGGTGATCTTCGGCCTGCTGAACATCATCAACTTCACGCACGGAGCGCAGTACACGATGGGTGCGTTCGTGGCTTACCTGCTGCTCAACAAGCTCGGGCTCGGTTACTGGGCTGCGCTGGTCATCGTGCCGCTGATCGTCGGTGCCACCGGGGTGATCATCGAACGCTTCATGCTGAAGCGTCTGTACCAGCTCGATCACCTGTATGGACTGCTGCTGACCTTCGGTCTGGCGCTGATCATCCAGGGGCTGTTGCGCAATGCGTACGGGTCGTCCGGGTTGCCGTACACGATGCCCGAGCAGTTGCGCGGCGGCCAGAACCTCGGCTTCATGTTCCTGCCGAACTATCGTGTCTGGGTCATCGTGGCGTCGCTGACGGTGTGCCTGAGCACATGGTTCGTCATCGAGAAGACCAAGCTCGGCTCCTACCTGCGCGCAGCGACCGAGAATCCGCCGCTGGTGCAGGCGTTCGGCGTCAACGTACCGCGCATGATCACGCTGACCTATGGCTTCGGCGTGGGATTGGCGGCGCTTGCCGGCGTGATGGCTGCGCCGATCTACCAGGTCAGCCCGCAAATGGGCGGTGACCTGATCATCGTCGTCTTCGCCGTCGTCGTCATCGGCGGCATGGGCTCGATCATGGGCTCGATCGTCACCGGCTTCAGCCTCGGCCTGATCGAGGGGCTGACCAAGGTGTTCTATCCGGAGGCGTCGAACACGGTGATCTTCATCATCATGGCGATCGTGCTGCTGATCCGGCCCGCCGGCCTGTTCGGGACGCAGAAGTAGATGGCCGCCGTCCTGCCGCCCGCCGCGCGCACGCGCAACGGAGCCCAATCCGAACGCATCGCCTTCGTCCTGATGGCGGCGATCTTCGCCGTCGCGCCGCTGCTGGTGTATCCGCTGTTCATGATGAAGGTGATGTGCTTCGCGCTGTTCGCTTGTGCCTTCAACCTGCTGATCGGCTATGTCGGCCTGCTCTCGTTCGGACACGCGATGTTCTTCGGCATGGCAAGTTACGCCACCGCGCATGCCGCGAAGGCCTGGGGGCTCAACCCGGAGTTGGCGATCCTGTTCGGCACGGCTTGCTCGGGGTTGCTCGGATTCGTCGTCGGCTCGCTCGCGATCCGGCGCCAGGGCATCTATTTCGCAATGATCACGCTGGCGCTGGCGCAGATGGTGTACTTCTTCTGCCTGCAGGTGCCGTTCACCCGCGGCGAGGATGGCATCCAGGCCGTGCCGCGCGGCCGATTGTTCGGCTGGATCGACCTCTCGCAAACCTGGGCCATGTACACGCTCGTGCTACTGATCTTTCTCGGCGGTTTCCTGCTCATCCACCGCATCGTGCACTCGCCGTTCGGGCAGATCCTGAAGGCGATCCGCGAAAACGAAAGTCGCGCGATCTCGCTCGGCTACGAAGTCGACCGCTACAAGCTGCTGGCGTTCGTGCTCTCGGCCACGCTGGCCGGGCTGGCGGGGGCGACGAAGGCGCTGGTGTTCCAGCTCGCCTCGCTGACCGACGTGCATTGGTCGATGTCGGGCGAGGTCGTGCTGATGACGCTGCTCGGTGGGCTGGGGACGGTGTTCGGCCCGGTGGTCGGCGCGGCGATGATCATGTCGATGGAGAACTACCTGGCACAGCTCGGCGCCTGGGTCACCGTGGTGCAGGGTGGCATCTTCGTCCTGTGCGTGCTGGCGTTCCGGCGCGGGGTGGTCGGCGAGTTAATCGCGTGGCAGCAAAGGCGCGAGAAGTAGGACGCGCGCGCAGCGGCCCGGCGCCAATCGATTCGATCCTGCAAGACGCGATGCTGGCCGAACCGGACCAGTCGATCCACGACATCGGCCAGCGGCTCGAAGAGCTGGAGTGGGAAGATGCGATCTGCATGCGTCAGGCGTGAGCGCCCAGTGGAAAGACCCGCAATCGAACCGAAGCTCGGCATCGCGCCAGCGTCACGCTGGAATCATGCGCCGGACATCGTGACTTACTAGCCGGGCGCGCGCGCCCCTTGCCCCGGGCGCAGGCCATGTCACCGTCACGCCACCGTCACAATGCGCTGCGCACCCATGGCGCGGCACCCAGCAGACCGATGCACATGCCTTCAATTCGCCCCGCCCCTGGTCGCGCACGTCACTGCCCGACGCGCTGCGGCGCAGCAGCGTCGGCCGCTTTGTGGATCGGAATCGGCCTGGCCAGTGGCGCCGCGCATTGCGCGCCGGCAATCATCAATGCTGTCGACGAGAAGGCGGCGTTGGTCTTCCCCGAAGGTCAGTACGGCAGGCCGAGCTTTCTGCAGACGATCAAGATGCGCTTCGACATGCCCGGCGTCGTCGGCGAATTGCAGAGTGGCTGGAGGTGCGGGCGCAGCGGCAACATCGTCTGGAGCCAGAAATCGGCCCCGGCGCTGCTGCCGGCGCGCGTCATGATGGCGCGCTTTCGCGCGGCGCTCGAACAGGCGCATTACCCGGTGCCGGTGGTCTCGGACTCGTTGTTCGTCGAGAAGCAGGATGCGGGCAGCGACCCCAAGGTGCGCAACGACAGGTTGCGCGTCGGCGTGCTCGTGAAGGAGATCGCCGCCAACCTGTGCACCAAGAGCAGCAACACCTGGACCGGCGAGGCCTACCTCAAGCTGTTCTGGCAGGTGTTCGCGCCCGAGCAGCAGAAGGTGATCTTCGAGGCCACCACGGAAGGACGCTACCAGACCACGGACGACAGCCCGATCGCGAACGAGATGTTCGCCATTCCCGGCGAAGCCTTCTCCGTGGCGGCACGCAACCTGCTGGCCGACCCGGGGTACCTGAAGGCTGTTGCCACGCCCGCGGATCCGGATCTGCTGGCGGCGGCCGGCAGCGGCAAGGCCGCGTGGGCATCGGCAGGGAAGATCTCGATCGAAGGCGCGCGCCTGACCGATGAGCCCTTGAGCAAGAACATCACGTTGCTGCGCTCGGCCGTCATCACGGTGTTCGGCGAGGTCGGATCGGGCAGCGGCTTCTTCGTCGGCCGCAACGGCATGTTGCTGACGAACCAGCATGTCGTCGGCAAGTCCAAGTTCGTCAAGGTCCGGCTCGCCACCGGCCGCGAATTGATCGGCGAGGTGCAGCGGGTCGACGCGGCGCGCGATGTTGCGCTGGTCAAGACCGAACCGGCCGGCGTCCAGCCCCTGCCCGTGCGCCTGACCGATGCCGCGATCGGCGAGGACGTCTATGCGCTGGGTTCGCCGCTCGGCGACGCGTTCAACACGACGTTGACCAAGGGCATCGTCAGCGGCGTGCGCGAGATCCGCAACCAGAGCTACCTGCAGAGCGACGTGGCCATATTGCCGGGCAACAGCGGCGGGCCGCTGCTCGACAAGTCCGGCCAGGTGATCGGGATCACCGTGATGGGTCTCGGTGCGAAAGGGATGGCCGGCATGAATTTCTTCGTGCCGGTGGCTGACGCGTTGAACAAGCTCGACCTGCAGATCACGATTCAGTGACAGGCTCGTGGAGGCCACGCTGGCGCGCCAATGCCTCGAGCGCCGGCAACAGGGCGCCGAGCCTTTGCGCCGCGGCCTCGCCCAAGGTGTCGACCATGGCGTGGGCCGCACGCTCGATCTCGAGTTTGACCAGATCGCCCGCCGTCTTGTTGCCGAAGGTGGTCACGCAAGCCGGTTTTTGGTCGCCAATTACCGAGGTTCGCAGCAGGCCGTGCGCAAGCGTGGAGCAGGGGCAGGTGGCCCGGGGTACGTTCTCCGGCCCACGCTCGCGGGGCACCGTTTTCGGTTCGCCGGCGTCGGGCCATCAACACGGTCTGTTCTTGCGCTGGTCGCGGCCACCGCGAATGGTGCCTGCGCCCGTACCCCAAGCCGCCTGCCCCGGCACCCGGGGGGCATGCAAAGGCGTGGCACGCCAGCCCAGATGCACAGGGTGGTGGTGGTGCCCCCGGGCGCAGGCCCGATTC
>JAEMQF010000127.1 GCA_022758925.1 Burkholderiales bacterium
CATGAAGCGCAGCAAATGGGGCCGCATCATCAACATCGGTTCGATGGCAGCGAGCCTGGATCCGGTCGGTGACTCGGTCTACGCCGCAACCAAGGCAGCCGTCAGCACGCTGGCGCAAGTGATGGCCAAGGAGTTCGCGCCATTCAACGTGACCTGCAACACCCTGGGCATCACCGCCATCGAGACCGACATGCTGAGCCAGTTGCCTCGCGCCAAGATCGACGCCGTGATCGCCGCCCTGCCCTTGCCGCGGTTTGCCACGGCCGACGACATTCTCAATGTCGTGGACTTCTTTGCCGCCGAGCGCAGCGGCTACATCACGGCACAGACCGTGTTCCTGGGCGGGGTGCACTGAGCCATGAGCGAATCGGGCGCGTGGCCGCGCACGGGCGTTCGCACGATCGTGAATCGCGACTTTCATTCCAACACCTACCTGCTCGCGACCGGGCAGGGCAGCGACTGTGTGGTAATCGATCCCGGCCTGGACCGCGACGCCATCGCAAAGGACCTGGCCGAATGTGGCTGGCGCCCGAAGGCTGTCCTGTGCACGCACGGCCACTTCGATCACGTGGGCAGCGCAGCCTGGCTGCAGGCGAGCTTCGACGTGCCCGTGCACCTGCTCGGCTCCGATCTGAAATTGGCCAGGATGTCGAACTTCATGCTCGCGGCGTTCAAGCTCGAGCAGCGCATCACATTGCCGCGCTTCGAGGCGCAACAAGACGGTGCGGCCGTGGCCTGCGGCCCCCTGTGTTTGCGCTTCCATGCCCTGCCCGGGCACACGCCGGGCAGCGCGGCAATCGCCGTCGGCGACCTGCTGTTTTCGGGCGACTCGCTGTACGCCCGGCGCACCGCCTTGTCGCGCCTTCCGGGTGAAGACCATGCGCTGCTGCGCGCTTCGCTGAACGGGCTGTTCGGCTGGGTCGATTCGTCCGTGCGCGTCTTGCCGGGTCATGGCGGCAGTGCAACGATCGCCGACATCCGCGCCCACAACGAAGAGCTGCGCGCTTTCCTTGCGGCGGGCGCGGCGCCATGATCAACGCTCACTTGCCATCGGTGTCGGTGATCGGTGTCGGGCACCACCTTCCCGCCGCAGCGCAGGACAATCAGACGCTGTGTCGCGACCTGGACGTCACGCCCGAATGGATTCTTGAGAAGACCGGCATCGCACGCCGCTACATCGCTGCGCCTGAGGACACCGCATGGTCCTATGCCGTGGCCTCGGCGCGTCAGGCGATGGCCATGGCCAAGGTTCAGCCCGAGGACATCGGCCTGATCGTGGCTTGCACGTATTCGGGCGATTACCTGTTCCCGCCGCTGTCGGCCAAGGTCCAGCAACAGCTCGGCGCCGTGAACGCGCAGATCTTCGATCTGCAGGCGAATTGTTCCGGTTTCGTGACCGGGTTGAGCGTGGCGTCGGACCGAATGCGCGTCGACCCCAGCGTGCGCTTTGCCGTCGTCATCGGCGTCGAGTTCAGCACCCGCTACATCGACCGGCGCGACTCGAACACCGCGATCTACCTCAGCGACGGTGCCGGCGCAGCCGTGCTCGGCCACGTCGCCGGCGGCGAGGGCATTCAGTCTTCCGCCTTCCACACCGACAGCTCCAACTTCGAATCCGTGCGGCTGCGCGGCGGCGGCTCGGGCTTCGCCAACAACGGCCGCGCCTTCGATGCGTCGATCGACTTGATGGAGATGAACGGCATCGCCACCTGGAAGCAGGCCATCACGCACCTGCCGGCGACGATCCGCAAGAGTTGCAGCAAGGCGGGCGTCGATCTGAAAGAGATCGACTTCTTCGTCTTCCACCAGGCCAACCTGCGGCTCATCGAATACCTGGTGCGCAAGCTCGGCTTCGACATGAGCAAGACCTTCACGAATGTGGCCGAGATCGGCAATGCGGGTTCGGCCTCGGTCGCAATCGCCTTGAGCGAAGCCGTGCAGCGCGGGCATCTGAAGCAAGGCGCGCTGGTCGTGCTCGCCGGCGTCGGCGCGGGTTTCAATTTCGCCGCGAGCGTCTGGCGCTGGACGCTCGGGCCGCCGCTGACCGAAGTGAACTGATCCATGAACGCACTTGCCGATTTCGATTCCGTCCAGGAAGGGCAAAGCGAGTCGCTGGTCAAGCACATCACGCAGGCCGACATTGCCCGCTTCGTCGAGATGACGGGCGACGACAACCCGCTGCACGTGGACCCCGCGTATGCAAGCACAACGGCGTTCAAGGACATCGTCGTGCACGGCATGCTCGGCGCCTCGTTCATCTCGACCGTGATCGGCACCAAGCTGCCCGGGCCGGGCGCGCTGTGGGTGTCGCAGGCGATGGAGTTCAAGCTCCCGGTGCGCCTGGACGACACGCTCACCATCACCTGCACGGTGCTGCGCAAGCATGCGCGGGACCGCCTGCTCGAGCTGCAGACGAACATCGTGAATCAGCACGGGCAGACCGTGCTCACCGGCCAGGGCAAGGTCAAGCTGCTCGAGCCGCCTCAGCCCAAGGCTGCCGCGCAAGCCTCCCGGCTCAAGGTCTGCATCGTCACCGGAGGCGCGGGCGGCATCGGCCGCGCAATCTGCGAGAAGCTCGCGGGCGCCGGTTTTTCGGTGGTCGTGAACTACCTGTCCGGTCGCGAGCGCGCCGAAGCGCTGGTGCGCAGCTTGGTGGCCGATGGCAAGCCCGCGGTCGCGATCCAGGCCGATGTGGCCAGCGCCGACGGTGCCGCCCGCCTCGCCGACGAAGCGCGGCGCCATTTCGGCGGCGTGAGCGTGCTCGTCAATGCGGCCTCGCCGCGCATCGTCGCCAAGTCGATCGACGAGTTGGAATGGAGCGACGTCGCGCAACACCTCGAAGTGCAGGTGAAGAGCGCGCTGGCCATGATCAAGGCCTGCAAGCCCGGCATGGCCGCGCAGGGCCACGGCCGCATCGTCAATCTCACGTCGCAGTCCTGGGACGGCACTCCCGTGCCGGGCTGGACTGCCTACGCCATCGCCAAAGGCGGCCTGGCCACGCTGACGCGCTATCTGGCCGCCGAACTCGGGCCCGCCGGCATCACGCTGAACTGCGTCTCGCCGGGAATGACCGACACCGCGTTCATCAGCGCCGTGTCGGAGAAGCAGCAACTGCTGGCCGCGCGCCAGATACCGCTGCGCCGCCTCGGCCAGCCCGAAGACGTGGCCGAGGCGGTGGCCTTTCTGGCCTCGGACGGCGCGTCGTACATCACGGGTCAAAGCCTGCGCGTGAACGGCGGGGGGTCGATGTCGTGGTGAATCACGAAGCCGCCCTGGCCGTGCTGCGCCGCGACGACGCGTCGATGGCCGAAGTGATGCGGGCCCTGACCGAGCTCGACCGCGCAGAACTGAACCTGCGCCGGCAGCGCATCGGTATCGCCGCCAACATCACGCTCGACCTGCTCGCGCTCTACCTGCGCCGGCACGCCTACCTGGCCGGCGTGCGCCTGGAGGTACACACCGGGTCCTACGACAATCTCCTGGACGACGTGCAGACCTGCAGCGCGCGCGGCGTCGACCATCTGCTCGTCATTCCGTTCTTCGACAATCTGCAAGCCTCGTGGGAGGCTCGAATCGAAGGCTTGTCCGAGGCCGCGCGGCAAGCGCCGATGCACGACTATCTGGCGCGGCTGGAACTCGGGCTCATCTCGGCAAGCCATCTCGGCAACGTGTTTCTTTGCGGTGCGCATGCGTGGCATGCGGCGGCGGCGTTCGATGGCGCAGACGCCTGCAGCGAAGGGCTGGCCGAATTCAACGCCGCGCTGCGTGAGACGGCGACCCGTCACGCCAACGCGCGCTTCATCGATCTGGCCGACATCGTGGCCACGCTGGGCAGGCAGCAGGCGTTCGACGCGCGCTTCTATTACCGTGGCAAGGCGCCGTACAGGCCGGCGTTCATGAACGAGCTGGCTCGCCGCGTCGGCCTGGCCACGCGCGGGTTCGGCGGCGCTTTTCACAAGGTGCTGGTGCTCGACTGCGACAACACGCTGTGGGGCGGTGTCATCGGCGAAGATGGGATCGCCGGCCTGCAGCTCGACCCGCACAGCTATCCGGGCAACATCTTCTGGACCGTGCAGCAACAGGTGTGCGCGCTCGAGCGCCAGGGCGTGCTGGTGTGCCTGTGCAGCAAGAACAACGAGGCCGACGTGGAACAGGCGCTGACCCAGCACGAACACATGGTGCTGCGCGGCGAACACGTGGTGGCGCGCCGCGTCAATTGGAATGACAAGCCGGGCAACCTCGAGGCGCTGGCGGCCGAACTGAATCTGGGGCTCGAGAGCTTCGTCTTCGTCGACGATTCGGCCTTCGAGGTGGAAGCGGTGCGCACGCGTCTGCCGATGGTGCGCGTGTTCCAGGTTCCGCAGCGCCTGACCGACTACCCGGCGATGATGCGCGAGATCGCGGCGCTGTTTCTCGCCGGCGGATTGAACGCGCCTGACGCGTCCAGGACCCGGCAGTATCGGCAACTGGCTGCTGCGGCGTCGCTGCGGGCCGGCTTTGCGTCGCAGCAGGACTACCTGCGTTCACTCGGCCTGAAGGTGCGTTTGCAGCGCGACGCCACGGAACAGATCGGCCGCATCGCGGAACTGACGAACAAGTCGAACCAGTTCAACCTGACGACGCGCCGCCTGATGCCGGGCGATGTGGCGCGGCTCATGCAGGCCGAGGGCGCCACGGTCTACTCCTTTGCCGTCAGCGACCGGCTTGCCGAGCACGGGCTCACCGGCGTGCTCATCACCGAAGACGAAGGTGATGCGGTGCTCGTTCACACCTTCCTGATGAGTTGCCGCGTGATCGGCCGGGGGGTGGAGTTTTCGGTCTGGAAACGGGTACTCGACGACGCCCGTTCGCGCGGAAAGACTGTGTTGCGCGCCGCTTATGTGCCCTCTGCCAAAAATGCTCAGGTGGCAGACTTCTTCGACCGTCTGGGTTTGCCCTTGACGGCGCAAGGCGACGACGGCAGTCGCCACTACCAGGCCGAGGTGGCACAAGTGCAGCTGGCCGACAGCAACTGGGTGGAGATCATCGATGGTTGATCGGGTGTTGCTCAAATCAGTGCTGGCGTCGGTGCTCGAAGTCAACGCCGACCAGATCGACGACGAATCGAGCATGGACACGATCGGCAGCTGGGATTCGCTGCGCCAGATGAACCTGGTGCTCGCGCTGGAAGAGGCATTTGCGGTGTCCATCCCCGACGACGACGCGGCCAACGCCACGTCATACAAACTGCTCGTGCTCGTGCTCGATGAACAACTCGCGACAGCCTAGGATGGAAACACTCACTGCCCGTCCGACTGCCGCGCCGCGGATCGCGGCACGTCAGGAATCGGCCAGCGGCATGGGCTGGCTGCTGGATCGCTTCAGCCAGGCGCCACCCCAGCTCCGGGCCTTCGTGCATCAGGGCAAGCCCGCCTCCTACGCCGACGTGACGCGGCGCATTGCACACTTCCATGCGAAGTTGCCCGAGCAAGGCGTGAAGCCCGGCGACACTGTGGTCGTGCTCGCCGACTACGCGCCCGACGTGTTTTGCGCGATCCTGGCGCTCGCCGACCTGGCCTGCATCGTCGTGCCGATGACGCGCGGCTCGGTCATCGAAGAATCGGAAGCGTTGGCGATTTCAGGCTGTGAGCACCTGCTCAGCTTCGCGCCCGACGGTCTGAGCTGGACGATCCAGGCGCGGGCCATGCGCGCACCGAACCCGCTGCTCGAAGAATTTCGCGCGACGCGACGCGCCGGATTGGTGCTGTTCTCGTCCGGCTCGACCGGCAAGCCGAAGGGCATGTTGCACGACTTCTGGCGCGTGATGGACAAGTTCCGCGTCGCGCGTCAACCGGTGGTGGCGATTCCCTTTCTGATGCTCGACCACTTCGGCGGCATCAACACGATTCTCGCGATCACGTCGAGCCTGGGCACGGTCGTGACCACCGAGAGCCGCTCGATTGCCTCGATCTGCGCGGCGATTCAAGACTACCGGGTTGACCTGCTGCCGACCACGCCATCGTTCCTGACGCTGCTCGCCGCCAGCGACCTGGCGTCAAGGTACGACCTGGGCTCGCTGAAACGCATCACCTACGGCACCGAGACCATGCCGCGCGCCACGCTGGACCGGATTCGTGCACGCTTCCCCGGCGTCGAGTTGCAGCAGACCTATGGTCTGTCGGAGGTCGGCGTGTTGCGTTCGCAATCGCGCCCCGATGGCTCGCTCTGGGTACGAATCGGCGGCTCGGGCTTCGAGACCCAGGTGCGCGATGGCATCCTGTGGGTGCGATCCGAGTACCGCATGGTGGGGTATCTGAACGCGCCTTCGGGGTTCGACGCCGAAGGCTGGTTCAACACCCAGGACAAGGTCGAGGTCGACGGCGAATACTTCCGCATCCTCGGGCGGATCACCGACCTCATCAACGTCGGCGGGCAGAAGGTCTATCCCGCCGAGGTCGAAGACGTGATCCTGGCGCAACCCAACATCACCGACGTGGTGGTGAGCGGCGAGCCGCACGCCTTGCTCGGCCAGATCGTCGTCGCCAGGGTCGCCCTGGCGCAGCCCGAGGCGCCCGACCTGCTGCGAACCCGCATCCGCAAGGCCTGCCTGGCCAGGCTCACCGCCTTCAAGGTGCCGGCCAAAGTGGTCGTGCTCGACCAGGAACAGGATATTTACTCCGCACGCTTCAAGAAGCTTCGCCATCGAACGGCCGAGAAATACCAGGAGCTTTCATGACCATCGAAAGCTGCAGGATGCTCGACCTGCCGAAGATTCAAGACCCGCGCGGCAACCTGACCTTCGTCGAGAGCAACAGCCACGTCCCGTTTTCGATCGAGCGTGTCTACTACCTCTACGACGTGCCCGGTGGCTCTGAGCGCGGCGGCCACGCACACAAGGATCTGCACCAGTTCATCATCGCCATGTCGGGCAGTTTCGACGTGCTGCTCGACGACGGCCAGGACAAGAAGCGCGTGCACCTGAGCCGCTCGTACAACGGCCTGTACGTGTGTCCGATGATCTGGCGCGAGCTCGACAACTTTTCTTCCGGATCGGTGTGCATGGTGCTCGCGTCGACCAAGTACGACGAGGCCGACTATTACCGCGACTATCCGACCTTCATGCGCGCGAGGTGGAGTTGATGCTCGAGTTCCTCGAACTCGGGCGCGTCAACGCGCCCCACCGCAATGCGATTCACGAGGCGATCGAGCGCGTGCTCGATTCGGGTTGGTACATCCTGGGTCAGGAACTGCAAAGCTTCGAGCGCGAGTTCGCCGACTATTGCGGCACGTCGCACTGCATCGGCGTCGCCAACGGCATGGACGCATTGCACCTGATCCTGCGCGCCTGCGGCATCGGCGCCGGCGATGAAGTGATCGTCCCGTCCAACACCTTCATCGCGACCTGGCTCGCCGTCAGCCAGGCCGGCGCGACGCCGGTTCCGGTGGAACCGGATCCGCGCACCCACAACCTGGACCCGAACCGGATCGAGGCCGCGATCACGCCGCGCACGCGCGCGATCATGCCGGTGCATCTGTACGGTCAGCCGGCCGACATGGACCCGATGAATGCGATCGCGCGCCGCCATGGCCTGCGCGTGATCGAAGACGCAGCGCAGGCACATGGTGCGCGTTACCACGGCAAACGCGCAGGATCGCTCGGCGATGCCGCAGGGTTCAGCTTCTACCCCGGCAAGAACCTGGGTGCGCTGGGCGACGCGGGGGCGATCACGACGAGCGACGACCAG
>JAEMQF010000264.1 GCA_022758925.1 Burkholderiales bacterium
CACCTTGCCGGTCTTCGCGTCGAGCGCCACCAGCTTGGCATCGAGCGTGCCCATGAACAGCTGCCCATCCAGGATCGCCACGCCGCGGTTGTTCGGGCCGCAGCAGTAAGTCATGACCGGGCCCTGTTTGTGCTTGTAGTGCCAGAACTCCTTGCCCGTGGCGGCGTCGACCGCGTACACATGGTTGTACGAGGTCGTGATGTACATGATGCCGTCAACCACGATCGGCGCGGTTTCCATCGACTCCAGCACTGCGGTCTGGAACGTGAACGCGGGCTTGAGCTTGGCCACGTTTTCGCTGTTGATCTGCGTCGCCGGGTAGTAGCGGGTCTGTTCGTAGCTGCCGTTGCTGTGCAGGAAGTTGGTTCCGTCTTTTGCGGCGTCGTTGAGCTTGGCCTGCGAGACCGAGATGTTCTTCGGCACGGGTGAGCCGGTGGCGGGCATCTGGCCCGCCACTTCTTGCGCCAAGCTCGCTGAGCTGCCGAAGATCAAGCTGCCTGCAAGCAGCGAAAGCACGGGAAGCGAACGGCGTAGTCTGGATATGTGACTGGGCATATGAGTCTCCTGTTTGTCTGCTGTCTGGGTGGCACGCTGCGAGTGGAAGATTCGCCAATGCCAAGAGCCGAGCCGGTTTGGTCATGACCCGCCTCTGGCGCGAGAATATAAGACAAAGCGGCAGAATGTTGTTGTTTTGGCCCACTCCCCGCCCGAGGACTTTCCCGATGAACCGCACCCACCCCACCCACCAGCGAGCCTGGGCCCGGGCATTGCTGCTGATTGCACTCGCCGCGCCGGCAGCTGCGGCGTTCGCGCAAACGAACAGCAATCTCAGCCTCAGCGCCCAACTGCTGGTGGCCGCCCGGCAGAACGACCTGGCCCTCGTCGACCGGGTGTTGAGCCAGGGCGCGGCGCCAAACGCGCGCAATCGCCTGGGCAAGACCGCTTTGTTGATGGCCTCCGAGAAGGGCAACATGCCTCTCGCGCAACGCATGCTGGAGGCAGGCGCCGATGTCAACCTCGCTTCTCTGGAGGGCGTGACGCCGTTGATGGCCGCTTGTTACGGCGGCCACACCGACGTGGTCCGGCGCCTGCTCGCCAAAGGCGCACGCACTGAAATTTTGGATCGCATGCGCAAGCCGGCAATCGTCTACGCCGCGGGCCAGGGCCATGCGGATGCGATCGACGCCCTGCTCGACGCCGGGGTCGACGTGAATGCCACTTACGAAAACGAGCTCAGCGCATTGATGTGGGCCGCGGGCCAGGGACAGACGCAAGTCGTGGCGCGGTTGCTGCAACGCGGCGCGCGCGCCGATGCGCGCGACAACCGGGGCCTGTCGGCACAGGACATGGCGCGCCGCGAAGGCCACAACGCGGTCGTCGCGCTGCTCGGTTCCTGACATGCGCCGATGAGCCGGCGGCATTCTGCTGCCCGCGCCCTTGGCTGGCCGTTGGCCAGGCTCCTATCCGGGCGGGCGCGCCAGCCCCAGCCGTTCGACGATGACCCGCTCTTTCGCAAAGGCGTCGCGGCAGGCCTGTGCATAGTCGGCCGGGCCGAGGTAGGCGAGTTCCTGGTCGTACTTCGCGATCTCGTTGACGAACGCCGGATCGAACATCGCGCGCTTGAATGCGTCGTGCAGCGTGTCGCGCACCGCATTGCTCAGGCCGAGTGGGCCGCCCAGGCCGAAGGGCGACATCGCGACGATGTCGAAGCCGAGTTCGCGCAGCGTCGGCGCGCTCGGCCAGCGTTTCGAGCGCTGCGCTGCGAAGGTCGCGAGCAGGCGCAGGCGCCCCGCCTCGACCGCAGGGCCGAAGCCGGTGGAGTTGACCCCCGCCATGACCTGGCCGGCGCTGATCGCCTGCAACTGTTCCGCGGTTCCCTTGTACGGCACATGGATGTAGCTCAGGCCGCGCAGCGTGAACAGTTCTTCCAGCACGACATGCGGCGTCGTGCCCACGCCATTCGTCGCGATGCTCAATTCACCGGGCCTGGCGCGGGCGAAGGCGAACATTTCTTCGAGGCTGCGAAACGCGCTGCTTGCGTTCACGAGAACGCCGAACGTGGTTCCGGAAATCTGGATGATGGGCGTGACGTCGCGGATCGGATCCCACAACACGCGCTGCGTGTGCGGCGCGCGGAAGATGGTTTGCGGCAGTTGCGCGATGGTGTAGCCGTCGGGCTCGGCCTGTTGCAGGATCGGCATCGCCAGCGTGCCGCCGGCGCCGCCGCGGTTCTGGACCAACACCCTTTGCCCGAGTGCGTGGCCGGCGAGTTCGGCGAGCAGGCGCAACGAAATATCGGTCGCGCCGCCGGCAGGCCAGGGCACCCACAGCGTGACCGGCTTCGACGGGAAACTGTCGGCCGCGCGCGCTGCGCCGCGGCCCAGCGCGAGCGCCGTGGCGCCGCCCAGAACGAGCCGCCTGCGATCTGTGTTGAACGGCGGGCTCACCCCGGCGGCCCCTTCTTCGTCAAGCCGCCGAAGCCGCGCTGCGGGTCATATCCCCAGCACGACAACGTGAAGCACACGATCAGGCAACCGAGCACGACCCAGGGCGCGACGCCAGGGTCTTTGCCGTACAGCGCGAAGCGGATCCACTCGATCGCATGCGTGAACGGGTTGACGCGGGCGAGCCAATAGACCCATTCGGCGCCCGATTCCTGCAACTTCCACAGCGGGTAAAGCGCGGTCGAGATGAAGTACATCGGGAAGATCACGAAGTTCATCGTTCCGGCGAAGTTTTCCAACTGCCTGATGTGCACCGACAGCAGCAAGCCGAATGCACCGAGCATCAAGGCTGCGCATGCGAGCGCGAACAGCGCGTGCAGGCCGGCGAGCGAAAGCACCGGCAGCGTAGTGCCGATCAGCGCCGCCACGATGACGAAGGCCAGCGCCTGCAACATCGACAGCAGCGCCGTCGCACACAGTTTCGAGAACAGCAGCCAGGGCCGCGGCAGCGGCGCCGTCAGCAGCAGGCGCATCAGGCCCATTTCGCGGTCGTACACCATCGCCAGCGACGACTGCATGCCGTTGAACAGCAGCACCATGCCGATCAAGCCCGGGGCGATGTACACGTCATAAGAGATATAGGTGTCGTAGGGCTCGACGATGGCGATGCCGAACACGTTGCGAAACCCGGCCGCGAACACCGCCAGCCACAGCAGCGGGCGCACCAGCGCCGAAATCAGGCGCCCGGTCTGCTGCGAGAACTTGAACAGTTCGCGGCGCACGATGGCGGCCAGGGCCTGCAGCGCGTGTGCAGCGCCGTGGCGCGCCGCCTCCTGCGTTGCACTCGCGGCTTTCATCGCGCCGCCTCCTGCGTTGCACTCGCGGCTTTCATCGCGCCACCTTGCAAAGTTTTTCCGGCGCATCGGCGCCGAGCGTGTCGAGCACGTCGCTGGGGTGCATCAGGCCTTCCACCGGGGCGGTCGAGATCACGCCCTGGCCGTCGCTCATTAGCATCGGCTGGCGCAACTGGCCGTCCCAGGCGCGAAAGCCCAGCGTCATTCCCTTCGACCCGTCCAGCGCCACCTTGGGCAGCGCCGAGGCCCAGGCCGATGCCGGGCCCTTCGGCGCAGCCGTGAGCGCGCCGACGAGTGCCTTGCCCGCCATCCACGCCGCCCAATCCTGCGCCGTCATCGCGCGCTTGGCGGCCTTCGCAAAACGCAGCACGACCTGCGGCGCGCCATAGCGTTCGTACTGCGCATGCCAGGCCAGGGGCACCAGGCCGGCATCGCCCACGACCGGACGCGGCAGTGCGGTGCGGTAGGGCAGGGTGCGCGCGAATTCGCCGTCGCTGTCGACCACCCACACTGCGTCATAGGCGCTGCCGGCGGTCAGGAGCAGCGGGTTCGCCAGATCGCGCTCGCGCGGGTCGGCCGAGAGCTTGAACGGTTTGCCTGCCACTACCTGCAAGCCGTAGCGCTTGAGCGACGCCTGCGCCGTCGCGGCGCGTTGCTGGTCAAGCGCCGAGGGGCCGCTCAACAGCAGCACCTTGCTCCACTTGCGCGCGACGAGCGTTTGCGCCAGCGCGTCGCTGCGCATGCGGTCGCTCGGGATCAGGTGGAACAGGCGCGCACGGCAATCCTGCTGGCGCAAGGAGTCGGCCGCTTCGCTCAGGTTCAACACGGGCAGCTTCACGGCGTCAGTCACGGCCAAGGTCCATTCCGGGTTCAGGTCCGTGAGCAGCACCGCGGCGCCGGCCTTTTCGGCAGCGACGGCGGCGCTGCGCGCGGCTTCGAGCGTGGCCACCGCCTGTGCGCTGACCGCCAGCGCAAGGCCGGCGGATTCGAGCTCGAACTGGTTCTCATCGAGCGCCATTTGCAGCGCATCGGTCAGCGCGCCGCCCGTGTGGCCCAGGTAGGCGCGTGCCAGCCGCGTGCGCTCGAGCCGTGTGTCGTCCTGCGGCACGAGCAGGGTGGCCTTGAGCGTGCTGATGCGCGCCTGCGCCTGCGCCGACCCCGGCGCAATAGCCAGCGCAATAGCCAGCGCAATGCCCAGCGCAATGCCCAGCGCAATACGCAGCGCGATACCCGGCGCGATCCCCGGCGCGATCCCCAGCGCGATCCCCAGCGCGATCCCCGGCGCCTGCACGCGCGCAGCGAGGAACGGTGCGCGCATCATTCGACGATCACCACGCCATAAGGCACACGCCCGACCGGGATGCTTTTCAGGGCCTTCGCGCCGGCGACGTCGATCACCGTCACGTCGTCGCTCAGGCCGTTCACGACGAGCAGGCGGGCTTCGGCTTTGTCGAGCATCACGTTCCACGGCCGCTTGCCGACGAGCACGGTGTGCGTGACCTTGCGCGATGCGACGTCGACGAACGCGACATGGTTCGCGCGCCCGAGCGCGACGAAAGCGCGCTTGCCGTCGCGCGTGATCTGTATCCCCACCGGCGTGATGTCGGCGGCGCGCGCGCCCTTCACCTCGAACTGGATCGTGCCGAGCACCGAGTGGTCAACGGTCGACACGATGCTCACGCTCGCGTCGAGTTCGTTCGTCACCCACAGCTCCTTGGCGTCGGGCGTGATGGCCATCCGGCGCGGGCGTTTGCCGACCTTCACGTTCTTCACGATCCTGGCGCTTGCGGTGTCAATCACATGCACCATGCTCGCCACTTCCGAGGTCACGTACACCGTCTTGCCGTCGGCGCTGACTTTCACGCCTTCGGGTTCCTTGCCGACCTTCACCGTC
>JAEMQF010000140.1 GCA_022758925.1 Burkholderiales bacterium
CCCACAGGCCGCCGCCGCCCCAGTAGAAGGGGTAGCCGTAGTACCCGAGGTACTGCTCTTCGTTTTGCCGCGACACCGGCTTGTCAGTGTCGAAATCGGGGCTGTCCTTGACCTGCTGCTGGGTGATGGAGACCGACAGCGTCTGCGCCAACCCGTCCGGATGGTGGACCGAGATGGGCGAGATCAGCACCTTGCGGCTCGTCAGCCACGTCCCGGTCTCGACCACCAGGTAGCGCACCACCCAGGCATCGTCTTCGACATAGAAGTCCTTGACCTGTCCGATCTCGCCATCGGTGGCGGCGATCGGGCAGTTCTTGAAGTCATTCAGGTTGCGCAGCATCAGGGGGTTCCTTCAGTGAGGCCGACATCCGCATCCAGGGATGCGTCCGTGGACGGCGGATGGGTGGGACGTCGCCTGCCGGACGCCTTGGCGGCAGACTCCCCCGTGCATTGACCGGTGCGATGAGGTCATCTCGCCGCCAGTGTGATGGCGGCGCCCGGTCAGCGTCTGTTCGCTGGCGCACCGCCCCCAGCCAGCGATGACGGGCATCGCCTGCCCGGTGGTACCCACCCGCCCCCGCCTGCGCGGGCGCAGCACCTGCCAACTGGCCGGCTCTGGTGGCCCCCGGCCGGCCCGTGCGCGCCGAACCTGGCCGAAGGGGCCCCGGCGACCGTGAAGGCCTGCGCCCCGCAGCAACACACCAACGGCAGCCGCCCTGGGACGTCTGGCGTGTCGGGAACGTGCTGACGGCACGCGGGATCAGCCTGCCGGTGACCCAGGCTCAGCAGGTCGCCATCACCCCGGTGTCGATCAACCAGGCCGACGTTCAGGCGTCCGGCACGGCCGGGCGGCTGGGGCGGTCCTGCAGCAACTTCTCACCCGCCTGCCGCAGCGCAGCCAGGATCTCCTGCTGGAGCGCTTCCTCGGGGACTGCCCGGGCAAGCATCACGGCGCCGACGTTCTGGGCCATGAGCGTCCAGGCATCCTCTGCGGTGGCCGTCAGGCGCCGCAGACTGGCGTGTACTTGCAGCAGCCCAGACTGAAAGGCGGCCTTGGCGGCATCGTCAGAGCGCGCAATTTCGGGCGTGAGTGATGGCAACGGGCATCCCTGCTCCGGATGCCTGACGTGCTGCAGGCTGAGGTAGCCCGCCAATGACCGGGCGGCGCCAGCACCGTCTGCAGGGTCGAAGCCGTCGTACATCTTCGCGGTGCGCGCCAACTCTGCCGTGATCACCGCGGCGAACAGATCGGCCTTGCCCTCGAAGTGCTTGTACAGCGCGCCGGTGGTCACACCGGCTGATGCCGCCAGCGACGCCATGCCGCTGTCATTGAACCCATGCTTCTTCGCATGGCTGCCGCCCAGCTCAATGAGCCGCTGGCGCGACGAGTCTTTGTGATGCTTGGGGTAGCGCATGGCCTGGTTGTGATGTCGCCGGATTGACAGTGCGAACAGTCGTCAATAGGATAACGTTCATTATCTCATGACACCCACCCATGACGCCAACACACGTCTGACAGAAGAACGGGGCAAGCGATGAATGCACCGCTGGCGGCAGGGTGGAATAAGACGGCCTGCATCCTCTGCGCGCTGAACAGCGGGCTGGAAGCCCAGACCGAGGGCGGCCGCATCGTCAAGGCCCGCGGCGACAAGGACAACCCCACCTCCCAGGGCTACGCCTGCGAGAAGTCGCTGCGCATGGATTTCTACCAAAACGGCGCCGACCGCATCACCAGCCCGACGCGGCGGCGCGCGGAACGGCAAGCCGCGACCCGTTCGCCGGCACGCCTTGGCACAAGCACGTGCCTGTCCAGATCGTGCGCCTGGGCGCCACGCAGCAGGCCGCCGGATGACGCGCGCCGTGACCCAGGCTTGCATCCGCTCAGCGTCACCCAATCCGGCGTGACTCAACCCAAGAAAGCGTCCCCATGACCGACAAGAAAGCCATCCTCGTCATCGGTGCGGGTGATGCCACCGGAGGTGCGATCGCCCGGCGCTTTGCGCGCGAGGGCTACATCGCCTGCGTGACCCGCCGCACGGCCGACAAGCTTGAGCCCCTGGTCCAGCAGATCAAGGACGAAGGCGGACAGGCCCACGGCTTCGGCAGCGACGCGCGCAAGGAAGACGAGATGGTCGGCCTGGTCGCTCGGATCGAACGCGACATCGCGCCCATCGAGGTGGCCGTCTTCAACATCGGTGCCAACGTGCGATTCGGCATCACGGAGACCACCGCCCGGGTCTACCACAAGGTCTGGGAAATGGCCTGCTTCGGCGGCTTCTTGATGGGACGTGAGGCCGCCAAGGTGATGCTGCCACGCGGACGCGGCACGATCCTGTTCACAGGGGCCACCGCCAGCCTGCGCGGGCGCGAAGGTTTCGCCGCCTTTGCGGGGGCCAAGCATGCGCTGCGGGCCCTGGCGCAGAGCATGGCCCGCGAACTCTGGCCCCAGGGCATCCATGTTGCGCACCCGGTGATCGACGGTGCCATTGACACCGAATTCATCCGTTCGAATTTTCCGGAGCGCTACGCCATGAAGGACCAGCAGGGCATCCTGAACCCGGACTCGATCGCCGAGGCGTATTGGCAGATTCACCAACAGCCCCGCGACGCCTGGACCCACGAAACCGAACTGCGGCCATGGACGGAATCGTGGTGATCGCCGGATCCAGGCCCTTCCACAACGGCAACGCACACCCCATGAAGCCCATTCAAGTTCAGTTCCTCTTCGACTTCGGCAGCCCGAACGCCTACCTCTGCCACAAGGTGCTGCCGCACATCGAGTCGCGCACCGGCCAGCGTTTCGACTACTTTCCTGTGCTGCTCGGCGGGCTGTTCAAGCTGAGCAACAACCGCTCGCCGGCGGAGGCCTTTGCCGGCATACCGAACAAGCAGGCCTATGACCGGCTGGAGATGCAGCGCTTCATCGCCAGGCACCACCTCACCCAGTTCACGTTCAACCCGAACTTCCCGGTGAACACGCTGAAAATCATGCGGCTTGCCGTGGCGGCGCAGGCACTGGAATGCGGACCGCCATGCATCGACGCGATGTATTCGGCGATGTGGGAGCAAGGCCGCAACATGGACGACGCCAATGAGATCGCTGCCGTGCTGAGCGAAGCCGGCCTGGACGGCCCGGCGCTGCAGGCCAAGGCGCAGGAGCCTGAGGTCAAGGCCCGCCTGGCGGCCAACACCCAGTCGGCGTTCGAGCGAGGCGCCTTCGGTTCCCCGTCGTTCTTCGTGGGCGACGCGTTATTCTTCGGCAAAGATCGCTTGAGAGACGTCGAGGAAGAGATCGCTCAACGGAGGACCGCCCCATGAAGACACGCATCACCGAGCTCTTCGGCATCGAGCACCCCATCATCCAGGGCGGCATGCACTACGTCGGCTTTGCCGAACTGGCCGCCGCGGTTTCCAACGCGGGCGGCCTGGGCATCATCACCGGGCTGACACAGAGAACG
This sequence comes from Burkholderiales bacterium, assembly GCA_022758925.1. Taxonomy (GTDB): domain Bacteria; phylum Pseudomonadota; class Gammaproteobacteria; order Burkholderiales; family Burkholderiaceae_C; genus JAEMQF01. Next base: position 3,459 of record JAEMQF010000140.1, read on the forward strand.
CCGGAGCTGCTGGCCAACGAGATCCGCCGCTGTCGCGAACTCACCGACAAGCCCTTCGGCGTGAACCTCACCTTCCTGCCCATCGTCAACACGCCCGACTACCCCGGCTACATCCGGGCCCTGATCGACGGCGGTGTGAAAGTGGTGGAGACCGCCGGCAACAACCCGCAGAAATGGCTGCCCATGCTGCACGACGCCGGCATCAAGGTGATCCACAAGTGCACGTCGGTGCGTCACGCGCTTAAAGCTGAAGCCATCGGCTGCGACGCCATCAGCGTCGACGGCTTCGAATGCGGCGGGCATCCCGGCGAGGACGACGTGCCCAACTTCATCCTGCTGCCGCGCGCGGCCGACGAGCTCAAGATCCCCTTCGTGGCCTCTGGCGGCATGGCCGATGGCCGCTCGCTGGTGGCCGCGCTGGCCCTGGGCGCCGAGGGCATGAACATGGGCACACGTTTCATCGCCACGAAAGAAGCGCCGGTGCACGACAACGTCAAGCAGGCCATCGTCGCCGCCAGCGAATTGGACACCCGCTTGGTGATGCGCCCGCTGCGCAACACCGAGCGCGTGTTGCGCAACGCTGCAGTGGACCGGCTGCTGGAGAACGAGCGCCAACTGGGCGCGGCGATCAAGTTTGACGACGTGATCGAAGAGGTGGCCGGCGTCTACCCGAAGATCATGAAGGAAGGCACCATGGACGCCGGCGCATGGAGCTGCGGCATGGTGGCCGGTCTGATCCAC
>JAEMQF010000378.1 GCA_022758925.1 Burkholderiales bacterium
CACGCCGCCGACACGGTGCAGGTCGATCGCGAGGTACTTGCCGCCGGGCTGCAGGTTCGCGATCAGCGGCGTGCGCGCGAAGACTTCGGCGACGTCGTCGAGCGTGAATCGAATTCCCGCTTCGTGCGCGATCGCGGGCAGATGCAGGCCTGCGTTCGTCGAGCCTCCGGTCGCGGCCACCGCGGCGGCAGCGTTCTCGAGCGACTTGCGCGTTACCAGATCGCGCGGCAACGGGCCGCCTTGCAGCACGAGTTCGGTGGCGCGCCTGCCCGCCTGGCGCGCGAGCGCGAGGCGCTGCGAATACGCCGCGGGCAGCATCGCCGAGCCGGGCATCGCCAGGCCGAGTGCTTCAGCCACCATCGCCATCGTGTTCGCGGTGAACTGGCCCGGGCACGACCCCAACGTCGGCGCGCAGGCATGGCCGAGTTGTTCGAGCTCTTGCTCCGTCAGCGTGCCGTTCAGGACCGCGCCGACACCTTCGTAGGCGCTGAGAATGGTCACGTCCTGGTCGCGCCAGCGGCCCGGCAACATGGCGCCGCCGTAGACGAAGACGCTCGGGCAGTTCAGGCGCACCATCGCCATCATGACGCCGGGCAGCGTCTTGTCGCAGCCGGCGAAGCCGACCAATGCGTCGTAGCAGTGGGCGCGCACCACGGCTTCGATCGAATCAGCGATCAACTCGCGCGACACCAGGCTCATGCGCATGCCGCGGTGGTTCATCGACACGCCGTCGGAGACCGAGATCGTCGTGAACGGCACCGCCACACCCTGCCCCGCCGCGACGCCCAGGCGCGCCGCGTCGGCCTGCGGGCCGAGCGACATTGAACAAGGCGTGTTCTCGCCATGCTGGCTGACGATGCCCACCATCGGCTTGCCGAAGTCTTCGTCGCTCATGCCCACTGCCCGCAGGAAGGCGCGGTGCGGCGTGCGGTCCAGGCCTTCGGTGATGAGGCTCGAGCGCAGTTTGGGTTTGGGTGCGGTCATTGGGTAACCTCCGTGCTTCGCACTGCGGTGCGAGCCCCCTTCGGAACGGCCGGGCGGGGTCTCATGCGGGTTCCAGGCAGGTGCGGATCAGGTCATCGAGCGAAGCGTCGCGCTGCAGGCCCAGCGCCTGCGCGCGTTCGAACGAACATTGCAGCGGCCAGCAGCCGAACTGGGCTTCGAGGTTCGGGTCGGGCCGGTACGACACAAGGCCGGGCGCGGCGGCATCGATCCGGCCGAGCGCCGCAACGATGTCGCGCACGCGCACCGCCAGCGCGGGGGCAGTGAGGGCACGCGACGCACCGAGCGCAGACGGCTCGAGCGCGGCCAGCCGTAGCAGGTTGGCAAGCGTGCAGCGCAGCGACGCCACCCACACGCTGGCGTCGGGCCCGACCGGGCAGACATAGTCGCGCCCGGCAAGCGGCTCACGAATCAGATCGCTGTTGAAGGCCGACAACGCGCCATTGGGTAGCGCCGGGCGCAGCAACACGCCGCTCAGGCGCAGCGCGCGGCCGTCGATGAAGCCGCGCCGCGTGTAGTCGGCGATCAGCAGTTCGATCATCCGTTTGTGCGTGCCGTAGCTGAGCGTCGGGCAAGGCGCGGTCGCGTCGTCGATGCGCTCGGGCATCGGTGTGCCGAAGACGCCGATCGAACTCGCGTAGACGAAGCGCGGCACCGGCCCACCGCGTTCGGCCTGCAGCCGGCAGCGTTCGAGCAAATCGAGCGTGGCGTCGAGGTTGATGCGTTTGCCGAGCGCGAAGTCGGCTTCGGCGCGGCCGCTCACGATGCCGGCAAGGTGGAACAGTTGCTGCACGGGTTGCGCGAACAGCTGTTCCACGAGCGTCGGATCGCCGATGTCGCCACGAATTCGGGTTGCAGGCAAGGGCTCGAACTTGCCGGCATCGGTTCGTTCCAGCGACGCTGCGTCGGTCAGGCACAGTTCTGCCCCCGCGCGCGGGGCCTGACGTGAGCGCGCGTGCAGCGCGCGGCTCAGCGCAGCGCCGATGAAACCGGCGGCGCCGGTGACCACGATGCGCTGCGCTGAACCCATGCCGCCCAGTGTGCACGAAGCGCAGGCAGCGCGGCCCGGCAGCGGCTGCGGCTGCGAGAGCGCGCCGAAGTGGTATAAATCCTCGGACGTTCCTTTTATTCACCCGAGGATTCATAACATGCCCGCCTCTGACACCTCCACCCAGCGCACGCAGGCGCTGGCGCTGCTGAAGCGGCGGGGGATGACGCGACTCGCAGAGTTCCATGAAGCGGGCATCACTGCCACCACGGTCAGCCGCATGGAGCGAGCCGGCGAGGTCGTGCGCCTCGCCCGAGGGCTATACCAACTTTCCAATGCCGCGCTCCATGCGCAGCAGTCGCTGGCCGAAGCAGCTCGGCTGGTGCCCAAGGGCGTCATCTGCCTGGCCTCGGCACTTGCGTTCCACGGCCTCACCGACCAGATGCCGCCGAAGGTCTGGATCGCCATCGGACGCAAGGACTGGCGCCCCCGGTTCGCCTATCCGCCAATCCGCATCGCCCGGTTCTCTGACGAGCTTCTGCGCCGCAGCGTCGAGCGCAAGAAGATCGCCGGCGCGCAGGTGCCCGTGTTCGGCGTTGCCAAGACGGTGGCCGACCTGTTCCGCTACCGTCGAACGGTGGGCGATGCGCTTGCCATCGAGGGCCTGCGCCAAGCACTGCGGCGGCGCAAGGCGACGCCCGCGGAAATCGCACGCGAAGCCGAGGCCGCGGGCGTGTGGGCCACGATGGAACCCTACGTCATGGCGCTGACCAGCGATGCCTGATCACCCGCGCAACCTCGGCGCCTCCGTGCGCCAGCGCCTGTTGAACCTGGCGCATGCGCGCGGCCAGCCGATGGAGCTGCTGCTCACGCGGTACGCGTTGGAGCGAGCGCTGCATCGGCTGAGTCTGTCGCCGCACCGCGAACGGTTCGCGCTGAAGGGTGCGATGCTGCTCGCCACTTGGTTTGACGAGCCGCAACGCGCAACCCGCGATGTGGACCTGCTTGGATTCGGCGATCCTGCGCACGATGCGCTGCTCGCGACGTTCCGAGAAATCCTGGCGTTCGAGGTTGACGACGGGGTGAGCTTCGACCTGAAGAGCCTGCGGATCGAGGCCATCCGCGAAGAGGTCGAGTACGGCGGATCGCGTCTTCGCACCACGGCCACGCTCGCCGGCGCGCGCATTCCGATCACCGTGGACATCGGCTTCGGCGATGCGGTCGAGCCCGGTGTCGAAGACATCGACTTGCCGGTGTTGCTCGACATGCCATCGCCTCACCTGCGCGCCTATGCGCCCGAGACAGTGATCGCTGAGAAGTTTCATGCGATGGTGGCCCTGGGACTCGCCAACAGCCGCATGAAGGACTACTACGACGCGTGGATGCTCTTGAGTACATTCAATTTCGAACCAGAGCGCCTGCGGCTGGCCATCGTGGCGACCTTTGCGCGGCGCAACACGGTGCTCCCGGTGCTGGTTCCAGCCGGGCTCAGCGACGCTTTCGCGACCGATCCAGGAAAGCAGCGGCAGTGGCATGCCTTTGCTCGAAACCTCTCCGGCCCGGACCCTGGATTCGGTCTCGTCGTGAGCGAGCTACGGAGCAGACTGGCGAGCTTCTTGGCGCTGAGGTGATCAGCGCTTCAGGACCCCAAGCGATTTCAAGACATTCACGCCACGAATCCTGATCGATAAAACCGGCGGTGCCGGTGATCACGATGCGCTGCGTTGAACCCATGCCGCCCAGTGTGCACGAAGCGCAGGCGGCTGCGGCATGATGCGAGCCATGCCACCCCTTTCCAACCTCGACCTCGCCCCATCGTCGAAGGCAGCGACGCGACGCAAGCGCTGGACAGGAAGCCCGACGCCGCCCTGTTCCCGATCGTCGATGCGCGCAAGACCCTGGCCTGGAGCAACGCCCAGACCGGCACCAGTGCGGACTCGGCGCGTTGTCACGAAACCGCGAGCTGTATCCAGTCAGCGAGCATCTCGGAATTCGTTCGGCCGGGCTGACACCCGCCCGGTTCCCTGATAATATCCGAACGGGTATAGCTTGTGAGCGAGGCGCGGCGACCACTTTTTTGGGAAGGCTCTTCGAAGAGAGACTTCAAGGAGTTTCCCGTTCCCGTCCAGAAGGACATGGGCGTCGCGCTGTTCGTCGCCCAGCTCGGTCGAACCGCGGCTTCGGCCAAGCCGTGGAAGGGGCTGGGTTCCGGGGTGTATGAGCTGGTTGAGGACCATCGCGGCGACACGTTCCGCGCGGTCTACGTGGTGCAAGTGGCCGATGCGGTGCACGCGCTGCACGCGTTTCAGAAGAAATCCAAGACCGGCATCGCGACGCCGCAGGCGGATGTTGAGTTGGTCGAGAAGCGATTGAAGGCAGTGCTCGCCCGTTACGGGCTTGGCCGGAGGTAGCCATGGAAAGCAAACGCAGTCGCAAGGGTACTGACAACGTCCTGGTCGATCTCGGTTTCAAGGACGCGGAAGAGCTGACAGCCAAGGCCTCCCTCGCTGTGAAGTTCAACGAGTTGGTCGAGAAGCGCGGGCTCAGTCAGACCGAGGTCGCGGCGATCACCGGGATGACGCAGCCCAAGGTGTCGCAGGTGCGGCGGTACAAGCTTCAGAACATCTCGCTCGAGCGCCTGATGCAGGCGCTGGTATCTCTCGACCAACGGGTGGAAATCGTGGTTCGACCTGCGCGTCGCGCGCACGGCGCTGGCATCACGGTTGCTGCTTAGAGCAGCCGGTGGTGACCGGCACTCGTCAGCCAGCGGGTTGCCGATGGCGGCATTGCCCTGACCAACGGAGATAAAAAGCGGACTCTCCTAACCTTCAGCTGGTACGCCCTACGGGGCGCAGGTCACGCTGCGCTGACCCCATGCCGCCCAGTGTGCACGAAGCGCAAGCGGCTGTGACCCGGCATCGGCTGCGGCATGATGCGAGCCATGACACCCCTTTCCATCCTCGACCTCGCCCCCATCGTCGAAGGCAGCGACGCGACGCATGCGCTGAAGAACAGCCTGGACCTGGCGCGCCACGCCGAACGCTGGGGCTACCGGCGCTACTGGGTCGCCGAACATCACAACATGGACGGCGTGGCGAGTTCGGCCACTGCCGTGCTCGTCGGCCACATCGCGGGCGGCACGAGTTCCATCCGCGTCGGCTCGGGCGGCGTGATGTTGCCGAACCACGCGCCGCTGATCATCGCCGAACAGTTCGGCACCCTGGCCACGCTCTACCCAGGCCGCATCGACCTCGGTCTCGGGCGCGCGCCCGGCACCGACCGGCTGACGATGCACGCGCTGCGCCGCAACCTGGGCGGCAACGAGGAAGAAAGCTTTCCGCGCGACGTGCTCGAGCTCCAGGCCTACCTCGGCGAGGGCAGCCCGGATCAACCGGTGCGCGCGATCCCCGGCATCGGCACCCGCGTGCCGATCTGGTTGCTGGGGTCGAGCCTGTACAGCGCGCAGCTCGCGGCCTACCTCGGCATGCCGTTCGCCTTTGCGTCGCACTTCGCGCCCGACCTGCTGTTGCAGGCGCTCGAGGTCTATCGCGCGGGCTATCGGCCGTCGGCGGAGTGGCCCAAGCCGCACGCGATGGTCGGCGTCAACGTCGTCTGCGCCGACAGCGACGCGCAGGCCGCGCACCTGTTCACTTCGATCCAGCAGCGCTTTCTGGGAATGCAGCGCGGCCGGCGCGGGCCGCTGCCGAAGCCGATCGATCCGGTGCAGATGGAGTCGATGTGGTCGCCGCCGGAGAAAGCCGGAGTGCAACGCATGCTCGCCGCTGCCGCCGTGGGCTCGCCGCACAGCGTGCTGCAGCAACTCGAATCGATCATCGAGCGAACCGCTGCGGATGAGTTGATCGCGGCCGGTGCGATTCACGACCACGCGGCACGCCTGCGGTCGTATGAGTTGTTGACCGGGTTGTAGGGCAACACCGGATCTGCCTGATCTCCGAGGGCTTGCTCGGATCGCGCGCGGCTTACCGCGCGGGCGCGGCCTGGGCGCGGCGTCACTCGAACCCCACCACCGCATGCGGCAGATAAGGCGCTTCGAGCGCCGCCACTTCGGCGTCGCTGAGTTCGAGTTTCAGCGCCGCGAACGCGTCGTCGAATTGCGCGGGCTTCGACGCACCGATGATCGGCGCCGTGACTCCGGGCTTGCGCAACAGCCAGGCGAGCGCGACGCTGGCGCGCGACGCACCACGCGCCGCCGCCACCGCGGCCAGCGCCGATCCGACCTGGCGGTCGTTGTCCTGCGTCTTTGCGAACAGCGTCGCGCCGAAGACGTCGCTCGCGATGCGCGGCGTGTCTTCGCCCCAGGCGCGCGCCAGGCGCCCGCGCGCGAGCGGGCTCCACGGAATCACGCCCACGCCCTGGTCGATGCACAGCGGCAGCATCTCGCGTTCTTCTTCGCGGTAGAGCAGGCTCAGTTCGGGCTGCATGCTGACGAACCTGGTCCAGCCGTTTTCCTTGGCCACCTGCTGCGCCTTCGCGAACTGCCACGCGAACATCGACGACGCGCCGAGGTAACGCGCCTTGCCGGAGCGCACCACGTCGTGCAGCGCCTGCATCGTCTCCTCGATCGGTGTCTCGGGGTCGGCGCGATGGATCTGGTACAGGTCGACGTGGTCC
>JAEMQF010000391.1 GCA_022758925.1 Burkholderiales bacterium
ATGTCCGGCTCCAGCCATTTGCGGGCCTCGATGGCCTGGCGAACGTCCCTCAGGCCGGCAGCCCAGCGTTCCTCGACGGTGGCGCGCGAGAATTCGTAGTCCTTGGTCTGCGAGCCATGCGGCAGGCGCGGGTTGGTCACACGGGCGATGAGCCACTGCCGGTCGTCGCACAGGGTGGCGAGCTTGCGCGCTTCGGGCCCGTCCTTGAGATTGGCCGGCAGCTTGGCGAGCAGCACCTTCAACGCCTGCCGCAACTCGCCAAGTTCCTTGGCGCGTTCGTTGGTGAAGCGCTGCTTGGTCGCGTACTGGACGTCTTTCTGCCTCTCGCCGACCTCGTCGAGGTTGCGCGGCAGTTCACCCTTTGCGTTGAACAGGTCGACCATGACGATGAGCGCGGTCGTCAGCGGCTTTTCGTCCCACACGTAGTTGAGGGGCGAATTGCTGACGATCCCGCCGTCCCAGTAGTGCTCGCCGTCGATCTCCACGGCCGGAAACCCGGGCGGCAGGGCGCCACTGGCCATCACGTGCTCCGGCCGGATGCGGATCTTCTGGTTGTCGAAGTAGACGGATGCGCTCGTGCGCACGTTCACCGCGCCGAGCGAGACGCGCACCTGCCGGCTGTTGATGCGGTCGAAATCGACCAGTTCTTCGAGCGTGTCCTTGAGCGGGCTGGTGTCGCAGTAGCTCGTGGCCTCGAGTGTGCCGTCCATTGCCATGGACGGCGGGGGCATGCGTGGCGTGAAGAAACCCGGGCTGCCGAACGTCGCCACGGTCGCCGCGCTGATCTTGTTGAACGCCTCACGCATGGGCTCGAACGCCGGCGGAAAGGCAAAGGGAGCATAGGAGGAGACGCGCTCCCAGAACGCGCGCAGGCGCTCGACCCTCTTCTCGGGCGGGTTGCCTGCGATCAGCGCCGTGTTGATCGAGCCGATGGAGACGCCGACGACCCAGGTCGGAGTGTGGCCCGCTTCGGCCAGGGCCTCGTAGACCCCCGCCTGATAGGCGCCGAGCGCTCCGCCGCCCTGCAACACCAGGATTTCGTGATCGAACTTTTGATTCTTCATGGCTTCACCCTCGGATGGTTGTTTTCTCCCAGCGCGGGGCGATCGCCCCGCTGCCGCGCGGTTGACGGGCTGATCTGCCGGTCCAGATGCGCCGCCATGTGGGGCGGCAGGCGCTTGCGGATGTACTCGCGATGGGCCAGCGTCTGCGCCGGGATCCCCGGCTCGCTGTAAGCCTGCAGCGGCTGTTCGCACACCACCGTGCCGGTGATGATCGTGCGCCGCACGCCGTCGCTGTCCTCGATGCGGATCGCGCCGGTCGGGCACACCTGGGTGCACGCGCCGCAGCCGATGCACATCGTTGCCGCGCGCGTGAAATCGAAGTAGGCGAGCCGCCCGGCCTGGGTGTCGCCCATGCGCAGCGCCTCGATTCCCATCTCGCTGCAGGCGGCCATGCACATGCCGCAGCCGATGCAGACATCGCAGCGCAGGCAGCGGCGAACCTCGCCTTGCGCCATCGCATCGGTCAGGCCCTGTTCGATGCGCACGTAGTTGCCCTCGCCGAGCACCTCCTCGACGCTCTTCTCGGGCATAGCGGCCCGCCGGCGATGGCTGCGGTCGTGCGCCTCGACCACGAGCGGAATGACCTCGGCGCGGCGCACCGGCTTGCCGGTCGCGGCGTGCATCGGCACGCCGCGCAGCCAGGCGTCGATAGCCGCTGCGGCGATCTTGCCGGCGCGGACTGCCTCGACCGCGGTGCGTGGGCCCTGCTGCCCGTCGCCGCCGGCGAACACGCCCGGCACGTTGGTCATCAGCGTCTTCGGGTTGGCGCTGATGAAGCCGCGCGTGGTCTCGACGCCGCTGCCCTCGAGCATCGCGAGGTCGGTGCCCTGGCCGGTGGCCAGGATCACGTGGTCCACCTCCAGCGTCAGCAGGCGCGCGGTGTCGAACTTCGGGTCGAACTTGCCGCTCTCGTCCTTCACGCGCTCGCAGAACTGGAACACCGCCAGGCCCTCCTCCTCGATGCGCAGCGGCCCCCAGCCGCCGCGCAACTGCACGCCCTCGGCCGCTGCAGCTTCGATCTCGTGCGGGCTCGCCGGCATCTCGCGGCGTTTCTCCAGCGACACCAGGTCCACGCTCTTGGCGCCTTGGCGCAACGCCGTCAACGCGACGTCGATGGCGACGTTGCCACCGCCGATGACAACCACCCGCGGCCCGACCCGCACCGTCTCGCCGCTGCGCACCGCGCGCAGGAAGTCGATGCCGCCCATCACGAACGGATGGTGGGCGCCGGGTATCGGCAGCAGGCGCGCGGTCTGCGTGCCCAGGCCCAAGAACACGGCGTCGTGGTTCTTGCGGAAGTCTTCGAGCCGGCCGACCTGGGCGCCGGTGTGGATGGTGATGCCCAGCACCTTGATCTGCTCGAGTTCCTGCTCCAGCAACTCGGGCGGCAGGCGATAGGCCGGAATGCCGTAGCGCAGCATGCCGCCTGCATGTTCTTGAGCCTCGAAGATCTCGACCTGGTGCCCACAGGTGCGCAGGAAGTACGCCGCCGTCAGGCCCGCCGGGCCGGAGCCGACGATGCCGACGCGCTTGCCGGTGTCGGGAGCCAGTTCGGGCTTGGGATAGCCGCCATTGGCCAGGCAGTGCTCGGCCGCCTTCGCCTTCAAGGGGCGGATGAAGACGGCGCCGTCGCTGCTGTTGCGCACGCACGCCGATTCGCAGGGTGCAGGACAGACCAGGCCGCAGGTCAGCGGCAACGGGTTGTCGCGGCGGATGACCTCGATCGTGGAACGGTAGTCACCATTGCCGAGGTGGGCCATGAAGCTCGGGATGTCGATGTTGGCCGGGCATGTGCTGTGGCAGGGCGCCGGGTTGCGCACCAGGCACAAGCCCTCGGGGCACGACTCGCGCCGCACATGCTGTTCCCATTGCGCGCGGAAGTGGCGCAGCGAGCTGCCCAGCGGCCACGCGGCCGCCAGGCCCTGCATCGCGAGATCGAATGCCAGTTCTTCCAGCGCGGCAAGGTGGCCGGCATCGCCGCGACCGAGCGTGATCTCGGTGGTCAGGCGCGCGCTTCGCGCCAGCAAGCCCCGCACCGCGGGCGGCTCGCCTTCGGCCAGCTGCCAGTGGCGGTACAGCGCGCGCCGGGTCTGCTTGACGACGCACACGCCGGCGGCCATCAGCATCAGGCTCGACGGTGACGGGGCGATGCCTGCCGCCGCGAAATCCAGAGGCTCGCACGCCAGGTCGGCCTGGGACAACGGCAGGAAGCCCCCGAGTCCGTCGTCGAAGACCAGCACCGGATCCGCGCCTTCGACCTCGACACCACCGCCCCACTCGTCGATCAGCCGGCGCAGGTTGCCGGACCGGGCGAACTCGACCAGGCCGCGCTGCCGCAGGCCGCGTCCCAGCGTCAACAGCGACGCGTTCAGGCCCGATGCGCCCGCGAACAGCAGCGCGATGCGGCACCAGGTTTCCGGCGTGTGGACCAACCGTGACGCGTCGCTTGTGGCGGGCTCGGCCCAGCAACTCGGCTTGCAATTGCGCTGAACGTCGATGCGCCGCTTCGCGACCTGGATGTTGGCGAGCGTTCGCAGCGCATCGGCCGCGTTCAGCAGCGCCGCTTCGTGGCCGACCAGCTCGGCCGGCAGGCGCACCTCGATCGTCAGGCTGTCGCGCAGGCCTGCCGCGATCAGCACGCCTTCGGCCAGCAGCCAGGGGGCGCGGTCGAGCACTGCCGCCGGGCCCAGCGAGCGCGCATCGAACGAGGTCGCGTCGATCACCAGCACCGAAGGCCCGTGGCCGCGCAGGAAGCGGCGCCAGGCCAGATGCACCGGTTCACCTGCAGCCCCGCATGCGGCAAGGCCCGACTGCTGCATGCGCTGCAGCCGCTGCTGCGGCGTCAGGGCCTGGGCGCGGGCGAGGCCGGGCAGCGCGGCGGCCAGGGTCGCGGCAGGCGCCACGGCGCCCGACAGCGCTGCGGCATCGGCGTCGAGCCAGTTCGGCAGCATCGGGAGTTGGAGTTCGCCCATGGCCACTCCCTCAGTCGCCGCGCAAGGGCTCGGCGAGCAGGTAGTGCGCGTAGCGCTCACGGCGCGGGTCGGGCACTTC
>JAEMQF010000239.1 GCA_022758925.1 Burkholderiales bacterium
GGTGGGGGGCGATGACTTCCTCTACTTCGGTTACACCAGCGGCGGCACCAACACCCTGACCAATGCTGCCGGCGCCACGCTCAACCTGAGCAGCACCAATGCCGTGCCGATCAATTACTTCACCGGCACGGCCACGCTGAACAACGCCGGCACGCTGAACCAGACCGCCACCGGCAGCCACACGATCAGCAGCAGCATCAGCTTCAACAACACCGGCACGCTCAACGTCAGCGCCGGCACGCTCGTCTACAACGCCAACCTGACCAACCAGGGCACCGTAAGCGTCGCCCCCGGCGCACGCATGAGCGTCGGCGGCAGCTTCACCAACGCGGCGCAGGCGACGCTCCGCGTGGGCCTAGGCAACGCGACCACGATAGGCGTGCTCGCGGTCACCGGCACGGCCAACCTCAACGGGACGCTGGCCGTGTACCTGGACGGCGGCTATGTGCCCGCGTCAAGCGATGTCTTCGGCGTGATCACCTACGCCAACCGGACCGGGGCATTCAGCATCCTGCGCGGAGAGAGTCCCGGCGCGCAGATGAGCTTCAGCGTCGACACCGCCTCCGATTCGAAGACGCTCAAGGTCCAGGGCATCACCGTCACCACGGTGCTGCCCGGCGTCGATCTCTCCGTGACGGGCCTCGGGCTGTCGGCGGACACGGTGCTGCAGTCCGGCAACCCCGTCACCGTGGTGTGGCAGGACAGCAACACCGGCACCCTCGCGACGTCATCGTCGTGGACCGACCGGCTGGTGGTGCGCAACACCGCTACCAACGAGATCCTTGCGGACATCCAGCTGCCCTACGATGCGGCGGCCAATGGCCCTCTGGCGGGGGGCGGCAGCGTTGTGCGCCAGGCGAGTTTCGTGCTGCCCGCGGGCAATCGGGGTGCAGGCAACTTCAACTTTACCGTCACTGCGGACCTGACCAATACCGTAACGGAAACCAACAGCCAGGGCAGCGCCGAAATCAACAATAGCGCCAGCCTCAACCTCGCCTCGGCCCTGGCTCCCTATCCCGATCTGATCGTGACCGACGTGACACCCGCGTCCGCGGTCGGCTGGCTGGCGGGGGATGCTGTGACCGTATCTTGGAAGACGCGCAACCAGGGAGACGGCGCCACCAGTGGATCGTGGACCGAAACCCTGAGCGTTCGCAATCTCACCACCGGGCAGACGCTGTTCACGCAGGGCGTGCCCTATGACGCCGCGGCGCTCGGCAACATCGCAGCCGGCGCCTCGCGCGACCGCAGCACCACGCTCACCTGGCCGACGGGGGCGAATGCCAACGGCCAGATCCAATTCACGGTGACCACGGACAGCGCGAGCCAGCTGTTCGAGAACAATCTGGCCGGCATGGCCGAGAGCAACAACGCGACCCAGATCACGGTGCTCTCGGCGCCGGACCTGGTGGTGACGAGTCTCGCGAGCGACCAGCCCGCGCCGCAGAGCGGCGATCTCCTCACCCTCACGTGGAACGACGCCAACAGCGGCAACACCGCGGTGAATGCCGGCTGGTATGACCGCATTCGGGTGACCAACCAGAGCACCGGTGCGGTGCTGGTCGACCAGGCGCTGCGCTACGACCCGCCGCCGGGCGGTGCGCTGCAAGCCGGGGCATCGGCCTCGCGCAGCTACAGTTTCCGCCTCCTCGAGGGCAACCCCGGAGTGGGCAACCTGCTGATCCAGGTCAGCGCAGATCAGAACACCGCCGGCGCCGGCAGTCTCGCCGAAGTGAATGCAGCCGGGACCGGCGAGACCAACAACAGCGCGAGCTTGAGCCTCGCATCCACGCTGGCGCCTTATGCCGACCTGGTCGCCGAGAACCTGATCCTCAGTCCATCGGAGGATTTCCAGCCGGGCCAGCAGGTGATGGCATCGTGGAACACGGCCAATCGCGGCACCAAGGCGGCCGAGCAGCCGTGGAGCGAGCGCCTGGAAGTGCGCAACCTCTCGACCAACTTGCTGGTGGCGAGCATCACCTTGACGGACGACCTGAGCGCGGGTGCCCTGGGCGCGGGTGCAATCCGCGCACGCAGCACGCAATTCACCTGGCCGAGCGGCGCCTCCGCTTCGGGCCGATTCTCCATCCGCGTGGTGGAGGACAGCGCAGCGCAACTGCTGGAAGCCAATGCCGCCGGTACCGGCGAGAGCAACAACACGCTGGAAATCATCAACGAGGCCGGCCCGGACCTGCAGATCCGCAATCTGCACGTCGATACCAGCGCAATTCAGGCGGGCGCGACCATCAGCATCGGCTGGGAAGACTGGAACCTGGGCAGCAGCCCGGCCAGCATCGGCTTCACCGATCATATCGTTGTCCGGAATCTGGACAGCAATGCGGTGCTGCTCGACACGGGCCTCGGCTACGACCCGCTGCAGAACGGCGCCATACAGCCCGGTACAGCGCGCAGCCGCACGCTCGACTTCCGGCTGCCCGATGGGCTGGCGGGCGCGGGCAGCATCGGCATCACCGTCACCGCCGACCAGAACACCGCGGGGCAGGGCGTCCTGTTCGAATTCAATGCCGCAAACAATGGCGAGAGCAACAACGCCGCCTCGATGAGCATCGTGTCCCAGGCCGCTCCCTACGCCGATCTCAATGTGGCCGCGCTGAGCGTTCCTGCCGCTGTCAGCGCAGGCGATGCCGTAAACGTAGCCTGGACGGTGGTCAACGCAGGCTCGCTCAGTGCAGCGGGCGGCTGGACCGACCGCATCGTGCTGTCCAAGGACGGCGTGATCGGCAACGCCGACGACGTGATCCTTGCCAATGTGGCGCGCAGCACGGCGCTGGCTGCGCTTGGCAGTTACAGCCAGAGCGCAACTGTGCGCATCCCCACCCGCATCGAAGGCTCTTATCGCATTGCCGTGGTCGCGGACGCGAGCGCCACGGTGCTCGAGCCCGATACCCGTTCCAACAACACGCGCTGGTCGGACACCATCACCATCACCCCGACCATTGCCGACCTCGTCCCCGAGCTGACCCTGGTGCCGGCCGAAGCCACCGCCAGCCGCAGCGCGCGCGTCGAATGGCAGGTCGCGAACCGCGGCACGATCGCGACCGATGTCAACCTCTGGGTGGACCAGGTTTACCTCTCGGCATCCAATACGCTCGACACGAGCGCCTTTCTGCTCGGTACTGTCACGCACGTGGGTACGCTGGAGGTGAACGGCAGCTACAGCGCCGGCCTGGATGTGCTCCTGCCTGTCACCACGAGTGGCCCGATGTTCTTCCTGGTCAAGACCGACGTCTATGGCAGCGCGTATGAGCCCGGTACCGCGGCAAACAACAACGTGGCGGCAGCCGGCCAGGCGACCAGCATCCTGCCTCAACCCAAGGCCAACCTGCAGGTCGCCAATCTCCAGGCGCCGGCGCTCTGGAACGCCGGTGACGCGCTCGACCTGGCGTACACGGTGCAGAACACCGGCAATGAAATCGCCAGCACCTTGCTCGCGGAAAAAATCCGCCTTGTCGACTCGACCAATGCAGCCAATGTCCTGGAGCTGCGCACGGTGTCGCAAGGCCGCAGCGTCAATCCGGGCGCCGCCTACATCCAGACGCTGAGGGTCGCCGTGCCGGTGGTCGGCGCTGGAAACTGGCGTCTCGAAGTGATCGCGGATGCCACGGGCCTGGTGAACGAGCAGAACGAGACCGACAATACCGCCAGCCAGATAGTCACCATCGTCCACCCCGATGTCATGGTGAGCGGCGTGAGCGTGCAGGGCGCGCGCCGGGGCGGCGAAACCATCGACATCGCCTGGACCACCAGCAACATCGGTTCCGCCGATGCCGCCAATGTGCGCGAAGCGGTGTATCTGTCGCGCAATGGCGTGCTGGACGGCTCGGACATCAAGCTGGGCGAATTTACCCATGCGCTGATTGCCGCCGGCGGCAGCGATGCGGGCAATCTCTCGGCCGTGCTGCCGGTCGATGCGCAGGGCGCTTATCAATTGCTGATGGTCACCGACGCCAACGCCGCCTTGACCGAGACCAGCGCCGGCGAAGCGAACAC
>JAEMQF010000136.1 GCA_022758925.1 Burkholderiales bacterium
CGCTGGGTGTGCGCACTATCGAACTCGCGCCGGGTGTCTACATGGTGCCTGGCACGGGCGGCGCGGCCGACGAACAGAACCGGGGTCGCATCGGCAACTCGGGATTCATCGTCGGTGATCGCGGCGTGATCGCGGTCGACATCGGAACGTCGTATGCCCATGGCCGGGAATTGCTCGCGGCGATTCGCGAAATGACCGAGCAACCGGTGCGCGTGGCGCTCATCACCCACACCCGGCCGGAATTTCTGTTCGGCGGTGCGGCGTTCCGGGAGGCGCAGATTCCGATTCGAATGCACCGCCGCACGGCCGGCCTCATGGCCTCGCGCTGCGAGGGCTGTCTGAAGACCTTGCGCCAGACACTCGGCGAACCTGCCATGCGTGGCACGACGATGGTCAAGCCCGATCAGGAATTCGACGCCACGCATGAGCTCGACCTGATCGGCCGGCCGGTGCGGGTGCTGCACTTTGGCCACTCGAGCGGGCCGGGCGACAGCGCCGTGCTCGACGTGCGCAGCGGTGTGCTGTTTGCCGGTGGCCTGCTCGATGTGCAGCGCATCCCTGACATTCAAGACAGCGACCTGGAAGGCTGGCGCAAGGCGCTGCGCGAACTGCGGGAGTTGCGCGTCGCGCGCGTCGTGCCCGGGCATGGCGCTGCTGCGACGGCACAGGCGATTGACGGTGTCGAAGGCTATCTCAAGGCTCTGGACCTGCGGGTGCGCGCCCTGCTCGCGGCGGGCACGTCGCTGCTCGATGTGGCCGAGGCCTGCGAGTTGCCCGGCTATGAAGCCTGGGACCAGTACGATCTCATTCACCGACGCAACGCCTCGGTGGCCTTCCTGCGCTTCGAGCGCGAGTTGATGTTCAAATAGCCCGGCAAGGAGATGCAAACCATGGGATTCACGATGCAAACCCGCCGCCGAACGCTGCAGACATTGCAAGGCCTTGCCGCGCTGGCCATCACGCCCGGCGCGGTTCGTGCGGCTGTCGGTGGCCTGCCCTCGGCGACGCACGACGCCACGTCGCCTGAATGGGACAAGTTGCGCGAGAAACTGTTTCCGGGCCGCACACTCAGCGCTGGCCAGGGCACGGTGCAGGTGATCGCGCCGCTGCGCGCGGCGTATGGTGCGTCGGTGCCGGTGAAACTGCTGTCGAAACTGCCGCAGCGCCCCGAGCTGTTTGTGCGAAAAATCTATCTGGTGGTGGACAAGAATCCTTCGCCGATTGCCGCCGTGCTGGACCTGACCGTCGAGGTCGGCCAGGCCGATTTCGAGACGCGCCTGCGCGTCGACGAATACAGCCATGTGCGTGTCGTGAGCGAGCTCTCCAACGGCGAACTGCACACCGACTCGCGCTACGTCAAGACCTCAGGCGGCTGCTCGGCGCCGCCGAACCGCGATGCGCTGCACCTGATCGGCCGCACCCAGCTCAAGGTGGCCGGCGAGTTGCGCATGGACCAGCCCACGCCCGTGGACGTGACCGTGGTGCACCCGAACGACACCGGTTTCGAGTTGAACCACATCACGGTGATGTACATCCCGCCGCACTTCGTGCGCTCGATCAAGGTGAGCTACGCGCAGCGCAGAGTGTTCGACGCCGAACTCGATTTTTCGGTGAGCGAGAACCCGACACTGCGCTTTAATTTTGTCCCGCACGGACGCGGCGAGCTGCGCGCCGAGGTCACGGACTCGAAAGAAGCGCAGTTCGTTGGAACCTTGGTGGTGGGATGACGCTTGCGCCGGGCCGCCAGCAGCCGCAGACTGCTGGCCTTCACGCCGTCCATCATCACGCAGGCGGACCTGGGGCCGCGGCACCCAGCCTCGAGAAAGGCGACGTCCCTCTCGGAGCCTGTCGGGCTTTGGGTCGGGCCCGCGCCGGGGCGAGGCAGCGCAAATGAACTGGTTGCGCCTGCTGTGCCTGCTGTCCGGCGCACTGTTCTGCGCCGCCAGTGCCGCAGCCGGATTTCCGGTGCCCTACGCGCCGACCGTGGTGCAGCCCACGGGAGCGCCGCAGCGCTTCGAGTTTGACCTCAGCGCCGCGCTGCACCGTGCCGAGCGCGAAAAGAAACGCTTGTACGTCTATCTCGGCGCGAACGACTGCCCGTATTGCCGTCGCTACGAGGCCTTTCTTGAACGTCATGCCGTCGAGCTGGCGCCGCACTTCGCGAAGGACTATCTCGTCGTCGACCTGCGCAGCAGCCTGACGGTGCAGGCGAACAAACTCTTCATCCGCATCGGCGAAACGAGCCTGCCTTACGCCGACTTCCAGCGCTCGATCGGCGATGAGCGCGCGCGCTTGCTTGTCTATCCCAGCGTGTGGCTGTTCGATGCCAAGGCCAAGCCGCTGATGCAGATGCCTGCCGGAACCGGCACGTTCGAGACGGTGGAAGAGCAGCTCGAGATCCTGCGGCTCGTGCAATAGGCGCCGCCCCCGCGCGGATTCAGGGCGTCGCTTTCGCGAGCCGACGTGAATTAACCGGGTCGCGAAACAGCAGCGGATGTTCGATCACGCCGCGCGCTGCGTTGGCCTCGGCGCGCTGCACGGCGTCGAGCACGCGGTCGTGGTGCGGGCTGAAGCGGCACACCGGGTCCGCCGCTTGTGCATCCTGGGCGATCAAGTAGGCCTGGCAGCGGCATCCGCCCAGGTCTTCTTCGCGGTGTTCGCAGCTCGAGCAAGGCTCTTTCATCCAGCCGGTGCCGCGATAGCGGTTGAAGCCTTCCGAGTTGAACCAGATGTCGCGCAGCGCTTGCTCTCGGACGTTGGGGAAAGCCAGGCCCGGCAGCATCTTTGCGGTATGGCATGGCAGGGCAGTGCCGTCGGGGGCGACGGTCAGGAACATGCTGCCCCAGCCGTTCACGCATTTTTTCGCCTTGCCCTCATGGTAGTCGGGCGCGACGAAGAAGATGCGCATCGACTCGCCAAGTTTCTCGCGCCAGGCATCGGTCACGAACTCGGCCTGCTTGAGCTGTGCGCGCGTCGGCAACAGCTGGTCGCGGTTCAGATATGCCCAGGAATAGTACTGCGTGTTTGCGAGTTCGATGTACTCGGCGCCGAACTCGGCGGCCATCGCGATGATGCGGTCGATGTGGTCGATGTTGAAGCGATGGATCACGACGTTCAGCACCATCGGCCAGCCCTGCTCCTTGATGATCGCGGCGACGCGGTTCTTCAACTCGAATGTCTTCGTGTGCGAGAGGAAATCGTTCATCTCGCGCGTCGAATCCTGGAACGACAGCTGCACATGGTCCAGGCCCGCGGTCTTCAGCGCCGCAGCGCGCTCGCGCGTCAGGCCCACACCCGAGGTCAGCAGGTTGGTGTAATAACCGAGGCGCTTCGCCTCGGCGACGATGGCTTCGAGGTCGTCGCGCAGCAGCGGCTCGCCACCCGAAAGACCGAGCTGTACGGCGCCGAGTTCGCGGCCCTGCCGCAAGACGCGCAGCCAGTCTTCGGTGGCGAGCTCGCTCGACTGCTGCGCAAAGTCCACCGGGTTGTAGCAAAACACGCAGTGCAGCGGGCAGCGGTAGGTGAGTTCGGCGAGCAGCCATAGCGGCGGCCCGGGCGGCCCGGGCGTCCTGGCTGCGCCCGGGTCGGTGATCGCGCTGCTGGCTGTCACACCCATGCCAGCCAGCGCTGTTTGCCCGCCATCTCGACGAAGGCGAGCACGTCGCCTTGCAGGCCGTTCGCACTAAAGGCCAGTTCGAGGTCGGCGACGATGTCGCCGACGTTGCGCTGACCGTCGCAACGTTTCATGATCTCGCCGGCACTGCCGTTCAACTTGACCATGCCCTCGGGGTAGAGCAGCACGTGGCAGTTCTGCACCGGCTCCCACTGCAGGCGAAAGCCCGGGCCGATGCGCGGTCGCGTGTCGGTGCTCAAGGCCATCACGGACTCATGTACTTCAAAGCCATCGCGTCGTTCATGGCCCACAGGATGTCGAGCTTGAACTGCAGCACTTCGAGTGCGCGTTCCTGTTGCGCATGCGTCGTGAAATGATCGAGCGTGACGGCCAGGCCCTGCTCGACGTCGCGCCGCGCCTGGCTGACGCGGTTGCGGAAATAGGCCAGGCCATCGGCATCGATCCAGGTGTAGTGCTCGGGCCAGGTCGCCAGGCGTTGCTTGTGGATCTCAGGCGCAAAGAGCTCCGTCAACGACGAACACACCGCCTCTTGCCAGGGTGCGCGGCGCGCGAAATTGACATACGCGTCGACGGCGAAACGCAGCGCCGGGATCACATGGCGCTGGTCCAGCACTTCTTCGCGGCTCAAGCCGACGGCCAACGCCAGCCGCAGCCAGGCCTCGATGCCGCCCTCGTCGCGTATCACGCCGTTCGGCCCGGCGACCTCAAACCCGTCGTGGTCGAGGATGCGCTGCACCCAGCCGCGCCTCACCTCGCGGTCGGGGCAGTTCGACAGCACGGCCGCGTCTTTCACCGGAATCGCGATCTGGTAGTAGAAACGGTTCGCCACCCAGCCGCGGATCTGCGCGGGCGTGGCCCGCCCCGCATTCAGCATCACGTTGAACGGGTGGTGGATGTGGTACGCGCGCCCGCGCTCGCGCAGCTTGGCTTCGAACTCGGTGCGGCTCCACGCTGCGCCAGTCCGGGCTCGTGCGGCAGGGTGGGTGTTGGCTATGCCTTCGGCCATGTCCTCAGATCTCGAGCGTCATCCGGTCCTCGCAGACCTCGATGCGGTGCTGCGCCAGCAGGCATCGCTCGGGCGAGTCTTCGTCGAGGATCGGATTCGTGTTGTTGATGTGGATCAGCAGGCGCCGCGTCGCTGCCGGCAACTTGTCGAGCCATTCGATCATTCCGCCCGGGCCCGACTGCGGCAAGTGGCCAATGTCGCGCGCGCTCTTGCGCGAAAGTCCGAGGCGCGGCATTTCATCGTCGCTCCAGAACGTGCCGTCGACGAGCACGGCAGCGGCGCTGCCCATGACGTCAAACAGCGCCGGCGTGATCTGGCCCAGGCCCGGTGCGTAGAACGCGCCGCGGCCGCTCGATGCATCGCTGATCAGAAGGCCGATGTTGTCACCCGGCACCGGCGCGTCGCGGTGCGGCGAATACGGCGCCGCCTTGCTCGACAGGGCGACGGCGCGAAAGCTCAAGCGGGGTGCGCCGGCCACCGTAAAAGCCGAACCGTCGATCGCGATGCGGTGCCGCTGCACGCCACAATAGTGGCCGAGCACGCGCAACACCGGATTCCCCTGCGTCAGGTCTTCTGCCACCGGGTCGGTGCACCACAGCGGGAGCGGGCCGCCGCGCTCGCGCAGCATGAACAAGCCGGTTGCGTGGTCGATCTGGCCGTCCATCAGCACCACTGCGGCGATGGCCGTGTCGCGCAAGGATCGGCCCGGTTGCAGCACCGGGTGGGACCGGATCTGCTCGAGGATGTCGGGCGAGGCGTTGAGCAGCACGCCGTCGGTGCTGTCGTCGGCCTGAACGAAGATCGACGATTGGGTGCGCGGCTTGGCGCGCACGCTGCCGCTGCGCACCCCGGCGCAATTGCGGCAGTTGCAGTTCCACTGCGGAAAGCCGCCGCCCGCCGCCGAACCGAGGATCGTGATGCGCATCGGGCCGCGGGGCTCGGGCGGCCGGGCGCCGGCCTACGGCCGGGCGACGCGGCAGCGTGCTTTCATCGACTCAGCGAGCCGCTACGTACATCGTGATTTCGAAGCCGAAACGGAAGTCCGTGGCGCTCGGGGTTTGCCATTGCATGAAGATTCTCCTGTCGGTGGCACGGGCGCCGGCCGGCGCTCGCGGGGATGATCGCCATCCCGTCGCGCATACTCGCCGCCGCGCGCGCCCGCGCCAAGCCCCTGAACCATGATTGCAGCCTCATGAATTTCATGAATCGCGACGCGGGCGCCTTCCACAAACCCAGCGCGTCCCTGCCGATACCATCGCGGCGTGCAACTGCCCACACTGCATTCCGATTCACCACTGCTGCAGCGCCACGCGCTTGCGGCGGGCGACGGCCACGTGCTGAGCGTCAAGGAGTACGGCAATGCGCAAGGCATTCCTGCGCTCATCCTGCACGGCGGCCCGGGCTCGGGCTGTTCACCGCTGCTGCGACGCTTCTTCGACCCGCAGCGCTATCGCATGATCTGCCTGGATCAGCGCGGTGCAGGCGAGAGCCGGCCGCGCGGCAGCATTGAGCGCAACACCACGGCCGATTTGCTTGCCGACCTGCGCCTGCTGCGCGCGCACTTGGGGTTGTCGCGCTGGTTCCTGGTGGGTGGCTCGTGGGGCGCCACGCTTGCGCTGGCCCATGCTGCCGCCGAGCCCGACGCCGTGCAAGCGCTGCTGCTGCGCGCCAGTTTCCTTGCGCGGCGCGAAGATGTCGTCTGGTTCTTTCAAGGCGCGGCCACCGAAATGCCGGCGCCCTGGGCGCGGTTCGCAGCTGCTGCACCCGCCGAACACCGCGCTGCGCTGCTGCCCTGGCTGCGGCGCGTGTTCAGCACAGCTGAACCCGCGGCACAGACGCGCGCGGCGCTCGCCTGGTGGGCCTGGGAGCAGGCGCTCGCCTCGCAAGGAAACGCCGGGCCGCCCCAAGTTTCCTTGCCCCCCGCGGGGGGCGGACGACGTATGGCGTCGGCCTGGGGGCGCTCGGACGCTCCGGCAACGCCGGCGCCGCCCGAGGGCGTTGCCCTCACCGCGCTCGTCGACCGTTACCGCGTGCAGAGCCACTATCTGGCGCACGATTGCTGGCTTACTGCGCCGCCCTTGCTGGACCGCCTGACAACGCTGCCGCAGGTGCCGACCCTGCTGCTGCACGCTGACGATGACCGGATTTGCCGGCCCGCCGGGGCGGCGGCGCTGCACGAGCGAGTGCCGCACAGCCGGCTGCGCTGGGTCGCAGGTGCTGGGCACGACCCCGCGCACCCGGCGATGGCCAGCGCGATGCGGGCCGCACTCGACAGCTACGCCGAACGGGGCGACTTCGACGGGTTCGCGCCATGACGCTGCGCCTGAAGATCAATCTGATCGTCGGCGCGCTCACGGTGCTGTTCACTGCCGCGGTGATCGGATTGCAGCTCGGCGCGCTGCGCGACTCGGTGCACGAGGAAGTGGTCGCCGCGAACCGCGTCGCCGCCCAATTGCTGAATCGCACTGTCGGGCGCTACGCGGCGCAGGGCGTGCCGGCGGTGCTCGCGTTTCTGCAGGGCGTGGGGCGTATCCGCTCGAACGACGTGACCTTGCTCGACAGCCAAGGTCGGGAGCTGTACCGCTCACCGCCTTCGCCTTACAAGGCCGGGCGCGACGCGCCGCCCTGGTTCGAAGCGCTGATGGCGCCTGCGCCCTCGGTCCAGGCGATCGACTTTCTCGAAGGCAAACTGGAGGTGCGCGCGAATGCGTCACGCGCGGCGCTGGACGCCTGGGACTATGCGGTCAATCTGGCGGCTGGCGCGCTGGCGTTGCTGCTCGCGGTCAACGCCTTGGTGTTCTGGTTGGTGGGGCGCGCCGTGCGGCCGCTGGGAAGAATCGTCGTTGCGCTGAATGCGTTGAAAGCGGGGCGATTCGACATCGCGCTGCCGCCGCTTCCCGGTACTGAAGCGGCGGCGATCGGCGCCGCGTTCAACCGCATGGTCGGGCAACTGCGAGACCACATCGAAACCGAACGCCGCGCCGTGCGCGCTGAAATTCAACTCTCCGACAGTCGCGAGTTGACGCACTGGATCGACCGGCATATCGAGGCCGAACGGCGTGCCATCGCGCGCGAGTTGCACGACGAGCTCGGCCAGTCGGTGACGGCAATGCGCAGCCTGGCCCTGTCGATCGCACAGCGCGTGCAGGCCAGCGATGCGCAATCCGGGGAGGCGGCGCGCGCGATCGCCGACGAAGCGTCGCACCTGTACGACGCGATGCACGGCATCATCCCGCGGCTCACACCGCTTGTGCTCGACAACTTCGGCCTCGCCGAAGCCCTGGACGATCTGGTGCAACGTACCCGGCGCAGCCAGCCCGAGCTGACGATCGAATTGCGTGTCGAGTTGGGCGCGACGCCGCTGCCGGCGGAGGTGGCGTTGACGCTGTACCGCGCCGCGCAAGAAGGCTTGACGAATGCCTTGCGCCATGGCCAGGCGCGCCAGGTGACGCTCGATGTCGCGGGCGAGCCCCGGCAGGTGCGCTTCTCCCTTCGCGACGACGGCGTCGGCCTTCCGCCGCAAGGGACCCAGCGCGCCGGCCACTATGGCTTGCGCTGGCTCGGCGAACGCGTCGAGAGCTTGAATGGCGTGCTGAAAATCGAGTCGGCAGCACCGCACGGCGTGTTGCTCGACGTCACGATTCCGCTGCCGCTGCCGCTGCCGCCGCCAGTGCCAGTGCCAGTGCCATGATCCGCGTCATGCTGGTCGACGACCACGCCCTCGTGCGCATGGGGTTTCGCATGCTGCTGGCGCAAGCGCAGATCGAGGTGGCGGCCGAATTCGACACGGGTGAGGCGGCTTGCGCTGCGTATGCGCGCATCAAGCCCGACGTGGTGGTGATGGACTTGTCGATGCCGGGCATGGGCGGGCTCGAGGCCGTGCGGCGCATTCTCGCGCAGGACGATCAGGCGCGCATCCTGGTGCTTTCGGCGCACGAAGACAGTGCCCACCCGCAGCGCGTGCTGCGCAGCGGGGCGCTCGGCTACGTGACCAAACGCAGCGCACCCGACGCCTTGATCGCGGCGGTGACCGCCGTCGCTGCGCGCGAGCCGTATGTCGACGCGCACACCGCGAACGTCCTCGCCACTGCCCACATGAGGGGTCACGCGAGCCCGGCGCAAACCCTGAGCGAGCGTGAATTTTCCGTCTTCATCCAACTCGCGCGTGGCTTGAATGTCGCGCAGATTGCCGACAACCTGAAGCTCTCACCGAGTACGGTGGGAACGCACCTCTATCACGTCAAACAAAAACTTGGAGCAGGCAACCAGGCCGAGCTGACGCTGGTGGCTCTGCAGTGGGGCTTGATCGAGATATGACCCGCAAACAGCCTTCATTTGAGGCAACCCCCTGATTCAGGAACGTTAGTTGCACCTCTCCCCCGCCATGGCGGCAACTGCGCAGCAGTTCACGGGAGGTTCTTCATGAGGTGGCTTCATCTGACAGTTCTCGGCATGGCCCTGGTCGGGCCGGCACACAGCGAGGACATCATGGACGTCTTGCGTCGCTCGCAAGACCAGCGCCTCGATGCGCTGAAACCTGCTCAGGATGCGCAGCGGGCGCAGACGGTGCGCGCGACGTTCGAGAAATTGTTCCAGGCGCTGAAACCCGAGGTCACGGTCGAGTTCCGCGTCGTCAGCGGGCCGATCATCGCCGAGACGCTGCGCGGCGACGTCATCGTCGCGAACGAGTCTCTGGCCGATATGCCCGAAGGCGAACGCGCCTTCATCATCGCCCATGAATTGGGCCACGTGAGCGAGGGCCATTGGGCGCAGATGGGTCGTGTCTACCAGCGCTGGGTGCCCGGCGAGGTGACGCAGGACAAGACCGATCCGGTGGCTGCCATGCTGGGGCTCGAGGCTTCGGGTCTTGCGCATCGCCAGGAGTACGCGGCGGACGCCTTTGCATTGCAGGCGCTGGCCAGACTCGGCTGGTCGGTCGATGTGGCGCTCTCGGCGTTCCTGCGCCAGGGTGTGCAACACGACACGGCCACGCATCCGGGAACGCGCAAGCGCATTGCATCGCTGCGTGCGGCTCAGGCGGGCACGTCGCTGGCGGACGCCGCAGAAGCGAAGTAGCCCAGTCTCTCGCAGCGGTTCGAGCGGTCGCAAGTCACATCGCGTCGATGATGCGCCAGCCCACAGTGCTGGCGTGGGCGCGCAAACGCGGATCGGGCCGCACGGCCACCGGATGCGAAACCGCTGCCAGCAGCGGCAGGTCGCTCGCCGAATCGGAATAGAACCAGGACGCTTCGAAGCTCTCCAGGTCGCGCGGCGGCGTCGAGCGCGCGTCGAGCCAGGATTGGACGCGGGCGAGCTTGTGCTCGCGGTAACAGGGGAGGCCGTCGATGGCGCCGGTCGGCACGCCGGCCACCCACACGGCTTCGGTGGCAAGCAGGTGCGCAACACCAAAACCGCGCGCGAAGGGTTCGGCCACAAGTCGCGAAGTCGCCGTGACGATGGCGCACAGGTCGCCACGATCGCGGTGGCTCGCCACCAGCGCCAGCATCGACGCCGGCAGCAGCGCCGCCAATTCGCTCTCGAACTCGGCTTGCCAGCAGCGCAATTGCTCAGGTGCAAATGCCGCCAGCGGCGCCATGCTGGCGTGGTGCATGGCATGGATGTCGAGCGTGCCGGCCAGGTATTCGTGGCAATACGCGAGGTAGCGCGCCTGCGCGGCGCGATTCAGGGCGCC
>JAEMQF010000218.1 GCA_022758925.1 Burkholderiales bacterium
CCCTGCTCGGCCACCTCGTCGACCTGGCCGACCAGGAAGCGCGGCAGTTGCGCCAACTTGGCGTTGTGCTCGGCCGCTGCGCTGAGCATGCCGGTGGCTGTGATGCCGGGGCACAGGGCAGTGACGGTGACGCCGCTGGCGCGCAACTCCTCGGCCAGCGACTCGGTCAGCGAAAGCACGTAGGCCTTGGTTGCAGCATAGGTGGCCAGGCCGGGCACAGGCTGGAACGCGGCAATCGAGGCCGGGTTCAGCACCCGGCCGCGGCCGCGCTTGACCATCGCGGGCACGAAGGCGGCCAGCATCGCCGTCAGGCCCGAGACGTTGAGGTCGATCAGTTGCTGATGGCGCGCGGCGGCGATGCTGCCAAACGAGCCCTGCTCCAGCACGCCGGCGTTGTTGACGAGCACGTCGACCGGCCTGCGCTTGCGCCGCAGCGTCTGCGCCAGCAAGGCGGCAGCGCCGGGCGCGGCCAGATCCGCCGGCAGCACTTCCACCCTTGTGCCGTGAGCCGCGCGCAGGGCGCTCGCCAATGCTTGCAGACGGTCTTCGCTTCTTGCGACCAGCAGCAGCCGGTGGCCATCACGCGCGAAGCAACGCGCCAAGGCCTGGCCGATGCCCGACGAGGCCCCGGTGATCAGCACCGTCAGCGCTCCGGCGGGCTGTGTGGCAGACATGACGCGTGCTCCGGGTGACCACTGTGACGGCGATTGTGCGCCGGCCCGCTGCGGCAAGGATTGATCTGCATCCCGTCCGGTGTGCGCGCGGCGTGCTACCTTGGGCTCGGTGCCGGGCCGGGCCGGCCAAGATGGAGGTGTGGCATGAAGTCCCTGAGCGGCATCGACGGTGCCTTTCTTCACCTGGAAACGCCGCAGACGCCGATGCACGTGGCGTCACTGCATCTGTTCGACCTGCCGCCTGGCTACCGCGGTGACTTCCACGCCGACATCCAGCACCTGATGCGCAGCCGCGTGCAGCTGGCGCCGGTCTTCACGCGCAAGCTCACGCCGATGCCGCTGCAGTTCGCCAACCCGGTGTGGGTGGAGGACGACGCGATCGACTTCGACTACCACGTGCAGCGCATCACGCTGCCCAGCCCGGGCACGACGGCGCAGCTGCAGCATCTTGCCGGGCGCCTGCACGCCGAGCTGCTGGACCGCAACCGCCCGCTGTGGCGCCTGGCCGTGATCGACGGCCTGCAGTCGGGCCAGATGGGCTACTACATCCAGGTCCATCACGCGGTGCTCGACGGCCAGGCCGGCGTGCTGCTGGCGCAGGCACTGTTCGACATCACGGCCGAGCCGCGGCACGTCGCGGCGGGCAAGCCCTTGCCGGCCGAGCACCCGGGCCGCGCCGAGCTGGCCGCAGCGGCGCTCAAGCACGACGCCGGCCAGTACATCAAGCTGCTGCGCCACCTGCCCGAGGTGCTGAAGACGCTCGGCGGCCTCTTCGGCGCCGGCGCGGCGAAGGCCCGCGGCGGGCTCGGTCAGAATTTCTCGTTCGGGCCGAAGACGCCGCTGAACGTGCCGATCACCGGCGAGCGCGGTTATGCCGCGGTGTCGATCCCGCTCGCCAGCCTCAAGCAACTGGCCCAGGGCCACGACGCCACGCTCAACGATGTCGTGCTGGCGCTGTGCAGCGGCGCGCTGCGGCGCTACCTGGCGCGGCACGGCGGCAGCCCGAACAAGCCGCTGATCGCGGCGATGCCAATCTCCTTGCGCCAAGCCGGCAACGTCGAGTACACGACCCAGGCCACGATGAGCCTGGTGAACCTGAACACCCAGATCGCCGACCCGGTGCTGCGTATGCACGCCATCCGCGACGCAGCCGGGGCCGTCAAGGCGCTGGCGCGGCAGGCCCAGGGCGTACTCCCGACCGACTTTCCGTCCATCGGCACGCCGTGGTTGCTGCAGGCCCTGGCGGCGCTGTACGGGCGCCCGGCCATCGCCGATGCGATGCCGACGTTCGCCAACCTCGCGATCTCCAACGTCCCCGGGCCGCAGCTGCCGCTGTACGCCGCCGGCGCGCGCATGGCCACCTACTGGCCGCTGTCCATCGTCGAGCACGGCCTGGGCCTGAACATCACGGTCATGAGCTACGCCGGCGCGATGGGCTTCGGCTTCACCACCGCCACCGCCGCCGTGCCTGACCCGCAACAGCTCTCGGCGGCGCTGCTCGAAGCACTGCACGAGATGCAGGCCCCGCGCCGCCGCGTGCTGCGCAAGAATGTCGTGGCCGAAGCATTGCCCGCGGCCTGACCTCACCCCCTTCCCCCCGGTAAAGGAGCGGCCTCATGCGCCAGCTGACCCGACAGGACGCGAGTTTCCTGTATGCCGACACGGTGCACGCGAATGCCAACGTCACCTTCGTGCAGATCTACGATCAGCGTACGGCGCCGGGCGGCAAGGTGCGCTTCAAGAGCATCCTGGCGCACATCGAGAGCCGGTTGCACCGCTCGCCCATCTTCCGCAGCCGGCTGCGGCGCGTGCCGCTCGAGCTCGACGAGCCCTACTGGGTGGAAGACGAGCACTGCGAACGCCTTGAGTACCGGATCCTTGTCGACCATCTGCAGGGACTCGTCGGCCACTCACGTCTTCGCTGGGTGCTGACGATAGCGATGCTGGCGCCGCCCGTATCAGGCCAGACATGATCAATCAGTCAGCCCAGATTCAACCGGGTTCACCCTGAGAAAGCCAGCCGCACGACCCGCCACGCGCGCACCAGCGAACTCATGTAGCCGCGGCTGTTCCGTCGCTTCGAGGGCGGTTCGCGCACGCTACGGCGGCAGTTGCCCGACAGTTCGCCCGATGTTCAACCTGGGGGCGGCCGTGACCGACGTGGGTCGGTGGCGGTATGGCCGTCGCGTGGCGCAGTTGCCGCAGCTGGCCCGCTGGGCCACCCTGATCGCCTTCATCCGCCGACGAATCGTCAGTCAGTTTGCGTTGCCAATCCCGAGTTGGGCACTTGCGGCTCCGGGGTAACTGCTGCTTTTGGCGCCATCGTTGCGCCGACTGCTACCGGCTGGAGCGGCAGTTGCCGGGCGGGATTTGCGCCCGCTGAACAACAGTGCAATAGCACGGCACACCGAAAGTCGACTTAGCCTTTATCCGTAAATAGTACACTCTCGTTCCGTACCGCATTCCACGCGGTGTACGGGCGAAAGCATGGCAACACGCAAGCGAGTTGACTCATGGGTCGTGACCGATGATTTCTGGCAGCGCGTCGAGCCGCTGATTCCTGTGCGCACCCGAGTGGCGAGCAAGGAGTACGTGCGCAGGCCAGGAGCGGGGCGACCTCCCAAGCCAGCGCGACAGGTATTCGAGGCAGTGGTGTATGTGCTGCGCACGGGCTGCCAATGGAAGGCGTTGCCCAAGGAGCGCTTTGGCAGTGCCAGTTCGGTGCACAAGAAGTTTCTGGAATGGGAGAGCGCGGGCGTGTTCGAGGCAATCTGGAGAGCGGGACTGGCCGAGTCCGACCAGATGGAAGGCATCGCTTGGCGATGGCAGAGCATCGATGGGGCCATGTTCAGGGCGCCGCTGGCGCAAGAGGCCGTCGGTCGCAACCCGACGGATCGGGGAAAAAGAGGCGAGCAAGCGTCATCTGCTGGTGGACGGCCGTGGTGTCCCGTTGTCGCTCGTCGTGACCGGAGCCAGTGAGCATGACGTCACGCAAGTCGATGCAGTGTTACGGGCCATCATGGTCAAGCGCAAGACGCCCCGTATTCGTCGCAGCAAGCACCTGTGTCCGCAAGGTGACGTTGACGATGAACATTATTTACGGATGGGTGCTTAGGGAATGTACCAAGGCGTTGCGGGTGGGTTTTCACCTAGGATTTTTCCCGAGAAAGTCAATTGCATGGCGCTGAGCGTTCGCTGCATGCTCGTTGTCAGCCGCAGTTGCCGAGCCCCGTCAACGAATCCCTTCATCTGAAGATCCTGCATGATTCGATCTCTTCTGGCTTCTGGCTACCGGTTCACGGCGTGTGCATTGCTGCTGTTTGCGGCTGGCGCCAACGCCCAGGCGCAGGTGGATGCCAGCACCTTGAACAACAAGATCATGGCCGGCTACCAGGGCTGGTTCATGACCCCGGATGGCGCGGGCGGCGCAAGTTGGCGCCATTGGTCGCCGCCCGGCGTGGTGCCTGACGCCAGCAGCGTCAGCGTGGACATGTGGCCCGATCTACGCGAGTTCGCGGCCAGCGAATTGACTGCAACGGGCTTCAAGTACGCCGACGGCTCGACCGCCGGCCTGTTCAGCTCCTTCAACGCGGCCAGTGTTGAGCGGCATGTCAAGTGGATGCGGGACTACGGCATCGACGGCGTGTTCGTGCAGCGCTTCGTGGTTGACGCCGTGCAAATGCGCCCGGTTCGCGACAAGGTGCTGCAAGACGTGCGCGCCGGCGCCGAGAAGCATGGGCGTGTATTTGCCAACATGTACGACATCTCGGGCGCCAGCGCTTCCAGCTTGGTGGCCGACATCAAGAACGACTGGATTCATCTGGTCGACAACCTGCAAGTGACGGACAGCTCGCGCTACCTGCGGCATGAGGGTCGACCGGTGGTCTCGGTCTTGGGCTTTGGAGTTGGCGGCCGCCCGGGCAGCGCAGCGGAACTGCAAGCGCTGATCGCTTGGTTCAAGACCGATGCACCGGAGAAGTACCGCGCCACCGTCAAGCTTGGCGTGGACCCGGACTGGCGCACTCATGGCGCCGCCTGGCAAGCCGCCTACCGAAGCGTCGCTGTGCTGAGCCCCTGGACGGTCGGTCGCTACAACAATGACGCCGGGGCAGACGCCTGGCGCAACGACAAGATCACCCCCGACCTCAACGCGCTGAGTGGAAGTGGCACCGAATACATGCCGGTGGTCTTTCCCGGGTTCTCCGCGACGAACCTCAAGCGCGGCGCCACGCCGATCAACGAAATCCCGCGCCGCGGTGGGCGCTTCTTCTGGCGCCAAACCTACAACGCCATTCAGGCCGGCGCCAACATGGTCTATGTCGCCATGTTCGATGAGGTGGACGAAGGCACGGCAATGTACAAGATCGCCGAGAGCTCGTCGCAGATGCCCACCTCGGGCAAGTTTCTCCCGCTGAACGCCGACGGCGAGACCGTTCCCAGCGACTGGTATTTGAGCCTCATGGGCGAGGCCAGCCGCATGCTGCGAGGCGAACGCGCGCTCAGCGCAACCATGCCTCCCATCGGCGGTGTGGCGCCAGTGCCTGTTGAGTCAGCTGAAGGTAGCCTCGTCACCGGCCAAAGGCTGAATGCCGATCAGAGTCTGGCATCGGCCAACGGGGTTTACCGCCTGACCTTGCACACCGACGGCAACCTGGTGATTTACAACGCCAGCTCGCAGCCGCTCTGGGCTGGCGCGACCGCGGGCCAAGGCGGAGTGCGCCTGGAGCTGCAAGGCGACGGCAATCTGGTCCTCTATACCAGCGCGGGCGCCGCCGTTTGGAGCAGTGGCACGAATGGCTCAGGGGCAGCACGCCTGGTGATGCAGGATGACGGAAATCTGGTGCTTGAAACGGCTGCCGGCGTTTCGGTCTGGAGCACCAGTACCGGCCAATCGGGTGGCGGTGGCGGTGGCGGCACCAGTGCTGCGGTGGTTCACGCTACCAAGGGTGGCGTCAATCTCACCAAGTCCAACATCAGCGTGAGTTCGCCCGCCCGTTCCGGCGACTACGAGATCGTTGCCGTGGCCGGCAGCTCCGTCCAGGGCGGATCCAATGCGCCCATCGACAGTGCGCTGATGACGGATCAAGGTTTCCAACTGGTCGGCGTGCGCGGCGCAGCCGACCGCAAGAGCGAGATCTGGATCCGCAAGAACAACGGCAGTAGCGAGCAAGCGTCGATCCGTATCACGGGCAAAGGCCCTGACGTGTTGTGGAGCATCACCACCATCGACGGCAGCAAGAGCGAGTTGAATCTGAGCAGCATCCAGACCGCCAACACCTTTGCCTCGCACAGCAGCAGCAGCGCCAGCTTCTCGGCACCCGGCGGCAGTGGCCTGCTCTTTGTTGCCATGATGTTTGACGACCCGGTCGAGGTCCTGTCCGCGGGCAGCGGCAGCATCCTCTTCAAGACCTGGGGCTCTGGCGATGGCAATGGTATTGCGAGCTTGCTGTTCCAGCCCGGCGTGTCCGTTCCGAGCAGCGTCAACATCAAAAACTACGACAGCGTTGGCAGGCAGTACGCGGTTGTGGCGGCACGCATTGCCGTGACGCCATTGGGTGGCGGCACCGCGGACACCACGCCCCCCGTGATCACGCTGAACGGTTCAGCTTCGATGACAGTGACCATAGGCTCGAGTTTTTCCGACCCAGGCGCTACGGCCACCGACAACATAGACGGCAATGTCAGCGTCAACGTGACGGGCAGCGTCAACCTGTCCGTGGTGGGCATCTACACGCTGCAATACAACGCCCGCGACCTGGCTGGCAACGATGCCACGACCGTGACGCGAACCGTCAACGTCATCAACGCGAGCGGCGGCGGCAGCGGCCCTGGCACATCCAGTCTGAAAACCGACCAGAAGCTCAGCGCCGGCCAGTCCATCGTCTCCGCCAATGGCGCTCACAAGTTCGTCCTGCAAGGCGCCGGCAATCTGGTGCTTTACTCGTCCGGCCAGGTGCGCTGGGCGGCGGCAACCCAGGGCAAGGGCGGC
>JAEMQF010000095.1 GCA_022758925.1 Burkholderiales bacterium
CGGAACTGGCCGAGGTCGAAGGCATCCCCGATCAAGCCTGCCCGGATTGCGCCGGCACGCGCCTGAACCCGGCGGCGCGCGGGGTCACGTTCGAAGGCCACTCGATCGCCGCGGTCGCGCAATGGAGCGTGAGCGACACGCGCTCCTGGGTTGAGCGGCTGAGGCTGGTCGGCCGCGACGCGGAGATCGCGCGCGACGTGGTGAGTGAAATCAAGAGCCGCCTCGAGTTCCTTGAAGAAGTGGGTCTGGGCTACCTGACACTGGACCGCGCCGCGCCCACGCTCAGCGGCGGCGAAGCGCAGCGAATTCGCCTCGCGGCGCAGCTCGGCAGCAACCTGCAGGGCGTGTGTTACGTGCTCGACGAGCCGACGATCGGGCTGCACCCGCGCGACAACCAGATCCTGCTCAAGGCGCTGCACACCTTGAGTGAAAAGGGCAATACGCTCGTCGTCGTCGAGCACGATGAAGACACGATACGCCGCGCCGACCACATCATCGACATCGGCCCGGGCGCCGGCAGGCGCGGTGGTTCACTCGTCGCCGAAGGCACGGTCGCCAACGTCTCGGCGAACCTGGCTTCGGCGACCGGGCGTTTTCTGGCGAAACCGCTGCTGCACCCGTTGCAGGCGCGGCGCGCAATCGCAGCCGTCACTGCCGCCACGCTGCGCCGCGAAAGCCGGGACAACCTGCTGCTGACGGTGCACACCGCGGCGCTGCACAACCTGCAGGGCATCAGCGTCGACTTTCCACTGAAGCGGCTGGTCGCGGTCACCGGCGTCAGCGGTTCCGGCAAGTCGACGCTCGCGCGCGACGTGCTGCTGGCGAATCTGCAATTCATCAATTCGCGCGCCGGCAGGCCGGGCGCCGCAAGCGCCGGGCCGGCCCAAGGCGCCGGGCCGCGCCAAGGCGAAGGCGCGCCTGCAGGTGGCGCTGGGGCGCAGCGCCAGGAGACAGGAACTTCATGGACCGGTTGCGCGAACATCGAGGGCTGGGGTTTCATCGACCGCGTGCTCGAGGTCGACCAGACGCCGATCGGCAAGACGCCGCGCTCCTGCCCCGCCACCTACATCGGATTCTGGGACTCGATTCGCAAACTCTTTGCCGAAACGCTCGAAGCCCGCGCTCGTGGTTATGCCCCGGCGCGCTTCAGCTTCAACACCGGTGAAGGGCGCTGCGCCGGCTGCGAAGGGCAGGGCGTGCGCACGATCGCGATGAGTTTCCTGCCCGACGTCAAGGTGGCGTGCGACGTCTGCCACGGCGCGCGCTTCAACGCCGAAACGCTGGCCGTGAGCTGGCGCGGAAAGAGCATTGGCGACGTGCTGAAGATGGAGATCGACGAAGCCGTCGACTTCTTCGCCTCGATGCAAAACATCGCGCACCCGCTGCAATTGCTGAAAGACGTGGGCCTGGGCTACCTGACGCTGGGCCAACCGTCGCCCACGCTGTCCGGCGGCGAAGCGCAGCGCATCAAGCTCGTCACCGAACTGAGCAAGGTGCGCGACGACCTGGGCAAACGCGGCAACAAGGCGCCGCACACGCTGTATGTGCTGGACGAGCCGACCGTGGGCCTGCACATGGCCGATGTGGAAAAACTGATACGCGTGCTGCACCGCCTGGTCGACGCCGGTCACAGCGTGATCGTGATCGAACATGACCTCGATGTGATTGCCGAAGCCGACTGGGTCATCGACCTCGGGCCCGAAGGCGGCGAGAAGGGCGGTGCGGTCGTGATCGCGGGGCCGCCCGAAGCGCTGGTGCAATGCGCGGCGAGCCACACCGGGGCCGCGTTGAAGGCGGTGCTGGCGCGGCGCTGAGGCGCGCTTCGCGCTCAATTCGAAGCGAGGCGTTCGAGAAAGGCTGCGGCGTTGACGATCGGCCGTTTGAAGTTTGGCGCCATGGCCAGCAGGTCGCGGTCGCCGCTGACCAGGAAGTCGGCGCGGCCCACCGTGGCGAGTTCAAGAAATGGCTGGTCGAACGGGTCGCGGGATTGGGCCATGCGCGGCAGGCGGGCAGGTATCGCGACCGCTCGGCAATACGGCAGGTAGTCCGACAGAAAGTCCTCGCGTTCGCTCGGCGTCAGCTTGAACTTCGGATACTGAAGGACGCGCAACAAGTCGGCCGCCGTGACGGCTGAAACCAGGGGGATGCACAAGCCGGCTTGCCAGGCTCTTCGCAGCGGGCCGAGTCGGCCATGGCTGAAGACCAGGGCCGACAGCACCAGGTTTGTATCGAGCACCACGCGAGGAGGTGTGGCCACGGCGCGAATCGGCTGTGGTGTCAGGCCGCCTTGCGCGCGCGCGTGCGGCGTGCGACGACAGTTGCGACCGCTGCGCCTGCAGGCTTGGATGCTGGTTTGCGTGCCCAAGCGACCGCGGCGTCGATGTCGGGCTGAGCCAGATTCAGTTCAGCCAGCTTTGCCCTCACGGCGTCGGCGCGTTGAATTCGCACTGGCGTCAGCACGATCTGCCCTTCGCGCGCCTGCACGTCGAAATATTCCACCGGTCCAAGCGCGGCGGTCACGCTCTTGGGCAGGGTCAGCTGATTCTTGGACGTCAACTTCGCGAGCATGTTCGTCCCCTGGTGTCGAAAGTAAGGAAGCATTACTTTAGCAGGTCGCCTGTTGAGCGAACATGCAACTTTCGTGCAAGGGCTGGCTGCGCGTTGTTGCGCCGCCGAGACTGGGTTCGCGCTCGCGCTCAATTCGAAGCGAGGCGTTTGCTGCGTACGAGGCGGCGGCGTGAGGCGATCGCAATGCCGCTATGCTGGCGCGACGAGGAGAGTGTTCCATCATGCAGATCAACGCCGCCGTGCTCGACAAGATGGGCGCCGCGCCGCCCTACGCGACCAGCAAACCGCTGGCGATTCGCAGCGTCGATCTTGCGCCGCCGGGGCCGGATGAAGTGACGATCAAGGTCGCTGCGGCGGGCCTGTGCCATTCCGACCTGTCGGTGATCAACGGCGACCGGCCGCGGCCGATGCCGATGGCGCTCGGCCACGAAGCCTCCGGCGTGGTGCATGAGGTCGGTGCCGGGGTCGGCGACTTGAAGCGCGGGGACCACGTTGTCGTCGTCTTCGTGCCGAGCTGTGGCCATTGCGCACCCTGCGCCGAGGGCCGCCCGGCGCTGTGCGAACCCGGCGCTGCGGCCAACGCCGCGGGCACCTTGTTGTCGGGCGCGCGGCGCCTGAACCTCGAAGGTGCGCCGTTGAACCACCACATGGGCTGCTCGGTGTTCGCCACTTACGCGACGCTGTCGCGCCGCTCGCTGGTGCGAATCGATGCCGACATCCCGCTCGTCGAGGCTGCGCTGTTCGGCTGTGCGGTGCTGACGGGGGTGGGCGCGGTCGTCAACACGGCGCAGGTGCGCGCGGGTGCGTCGGTTGCCGTGGTCGGCCTTGGTGGCGTGGGTCTGGCGGCATTGATCGGCGCGGCGGCTGCGGGCGCACGCCAGATCGTCGCCGTCGACATGTCGCAGGCGAAGCTGGAGCAGGCGAAGGCGTTGGGGGCGACGCACACCGTGAACGCCGCCGGCGCGGACGCAAAGGATCAGGTGCGCGCGCTCAGCAACGGTGGCGTCGAATACGCATTCGAGTTTGCCGGCGCGATTCGCGCGCTCGAACTCGCGTATGGCGTGACGCGGCGCGGCGG
The DNA here is from genome assembly GCA_022758925.1 of Burkholderiales bacterium. Taxonomy (GTDB): domain Bacteria; phylum Pseudomonadota; class Gammaproteobacteria; order Burkholderiales; family Burkholderiaceae_C; genus JAEMQF01. The sequence goes on from JAEMQF010000095.1 coordinate 3,647, forward strand.
CATGACGGTCACTGCCGGGTTGCCGCCGTCGAGCGCGACCGTGTCGATCAATGCGGTGAGTCTGGTCGCCGAAGAGCGCACCTTGAAAGGCAGCTACATCGGCAGCTGCGTGCCGTCACGCGACATTCCACGCTTCATGGCGCTCTACCGCCAGGGCCGCTTGCCGGTCGACAAGCTGTTGAGCGGGCGCTTGCCGCTGGACCAGATCAACCATGGTTTCGACCTGCTGCGCGAGGGCAACGCGCTGCGGCAGGTGGTGGTGTTTGGCTGATTCAGCGCTTTTGCGAGCACGGCGAAGGCTTGGCTGCCGCGTCAGCCGGCGTCGATGAAAGTGCGCAGCCGGGTCGCGTGCACTGCGTTCACGCCACCCTGCGGCATGCGGCGGTGCACGATGTCGGTCACCTGTTGCACGGTTTCCATCGACTGATGTTCGATCGCGGGCAGCGTCAGCCCGCCGCTGTGCGGTGTCGCGATCACACGCGGGTGGCGCGCGAGTTGCAGGCTCGGCATCTGGTCCGGGGCGCGCCCGACGTCGAGCGCGCAGCCGGCGATGCGGCCGGTGTTCAGCGCCTGCAGCAGCGCCTCTTCGTCGACCAGATTGCCGCGCGAGGCATTGATGAAAAACGCCGACGCCCGCATCGCCGCGAACGCCGCCGCGTCGATCAGGTTCTCGGTCTGTGGCGTGGCGGTGGCGAGGCACACCGTGTAGTCGGCCTGCGGCAGCAGCTCTGCCAGCGGAAGTTTGCGCAGGCCGGGGTTCGTGACTTCGGCCGCGGGGTCGGCGACGATCACGCGCATCCCCAACGCCAGCGCCGCGTCAGCGAGGCGGCGGCCGATGCGGCCGTAGCCGACGATGCCCAGCGTGGCACCTCGCAATTCGCGGCCCATGCGCGCCACCGGCACGGCGCCGGCGTGGTAGGTCGCGGCGGCGGCACCGATGCCACGGCTCAGTTCGAGCATCGCGCCGACGATCCATTCCGTCACCGAGTTGACGAAACCCGCGCTCGCCTGCGTCACCAGAATTCCCTGCGCACTCGCTGCGGCAACGTCGATGTTGCGGATGTCGACGGCGCAGCGGCAAACTGCCAACAACCTCGGCAGCCGCGCCAGCAGTTCGGCGCTGCACGCGGCGCGCCGGTCACTGACGATGATGTCGCAGTCGCGCGCCGCGGCGGCGAGGGTCTGCGCCGTCCAGTCTGACTCCGCAGCGCCGCGCTGGACCGCTGCCACGGCCTGCAACGCGCCAAGCGCGCGCGGCCCGTAGTAGTTGGCCAGCGCGCTCGGGCTGTGGGTCATGAAGACGGTGAGGCGCGGCATGGCTCGGCCCAGGAAAGATGCGGTACCCGGTGCCCGCCAGGCCCCTACCTTGCGGGCGCCGCGACCATCGAGATCGCGCCGATCTTCGCCGCGAGCGCCAAGAACTCGGTCGTGAGCGAGCCGCTCGCTTTGGCACCCGTGAACTCGGCGACGATGAAGGTCTCGTTGCCCTTGCGTGCTTCGAAGCGATAGGTTGCATCGTTCGTCGCGCGCGCCGAGATCACGAGTTCGCTGCTGTCGCACACCAGCACCTGGTTGTCGACCTTCGTCTCGGCCTCGAAATACTTGCTGCCCTTGAGCACTCGTACCAGGATCCACATGGCTGACTTTCTTCGGGCCGTGAGACCCAGGGGGAGAGGAGTTTGCGATGAGAGTGGCGCAGTGTCGCACTCCGCCCTGCCTGTTCAGGAGCGGCACGACCGGCGCGACCCGACCCCAGCCCATGGCGCGTACCTCGTTGACGCTATCGTCGGGTCTCGCCAATGGCCAGGACCCCGCCCATGCACAACACCGCCTACCTGCGCTTCCCGACCCTGCACGCCGAGACGATCAGCTTCGTCTGCGATGACGACCTGTGGCAGGTGAGCGCCGGCGGCGGCGTCGCGCGGCGCCTCACGGCCGGGCTGTCGGAGCCGTCCACGCCCTGCATCTCGCCCGACGGCAAGTTGATAGCCTTCATCGGCCGCGACGAACAGCACCCCGAGGTCTATGTCATGCCGGCCGAGGGTGGCAGCGCGCGCCGCCTGACCTGGCTCGGCCCCGACACCCTCGTGCGCGGCTGGACGCCGCAGGGCCAGATCCTGTTCGTCAGCACCTACGGCCAGCCGTTCTTTCGCAATCACCGCGCCTACACCATCGACCCCGCAGGCGGCGCGCCGCAACTGCTGCCCCTGGGCCAGGTGAACCACCTCGCGTTCGGCCCGGGCCAGGCGCGGGTGATCGGCCGCAACACCGCGGATCCGGCGCGCTGGAAGCGCTACCGCGGCGGCACCGCCGGGCATCTGTGGATCGACGCGCAGGGCAGCGGCAGCTACCGCCGCATGACCGAGCTGAAGGGCAACATCACGAGCCCGATGTGGCTCGGCGCGCGCATCTACCACCTGTCCGATTTCGAGGGCGTGGCCAACCTCTACTCGTGCCGGCCCGACGGCGGCGACCTGCAGCGCCACACCGCGCACCAGGACTTCTATGCGCGCCACGCACAGAGCGACGGCCGGCGCATCGTCTACCAGTGCGGGGCCGAGCTCTGGCGGTTCGACCCGGCGACAAACCTGAGCCAACGCCTCGAAGTGAGCACACCTTCGCACCAGACCCAGCTCGCGCGCAGGTTCGTGCCCGCTGCCGACCACCTCGGCGGCATGCGCCTGCACCCTGCCGGGCACAGCGTGGCGCTCGACGCCCGCGGCAAGCTGTGCACGATGGCGCTCTGGGAGGGCGCGGTGCATCAGCATGGATCGACCGAGATCGGGCGGGTGCGGCTCGGGCAGTGGCTCGCGTCGGACCCGAAAGGCGCCAGCGCGCTGGTCGCGGTGAGCGATGAATCCGGCGAAGAGCGCATCACGGTTTTCGAGAATGGCGAGACACGCGTTCTGCCTTGGGATGTCGGCCACGTCAGCGCGCTGCTCGCAGCGCCGGTGGGGACGCGCGTGGCGATTGCGAACCACCGCAACGAGCTTTGGCTGGGAGATGTGATGAGCGCTGAGCTCACGCTGGTCGACCGCAGCGACTTCGGCCGCAGCGACCACCTCGCGTGGTCACCCGACGCCGCCTGGCTTGCCTACACCTACCGCAGCAGCATGCGCCACTGCGCGATCAAGCTGCATTCGATCAAGGCGCAAGGCGGCGACGGCAGCAGCACGCTCGTCACGCAACCCGAGTTCAACGACTACAGCCCCGCGTTCGACCCGGCCGGCAAGCACCTCTACTTCCTGTCGCTGCGCACCTTCGACCCGGTGTACGACAGCGTGCACTTCGAGCTGAGTTTCCCGCGCGCCGCGCGGCCCTACCTGATCGCGCTGCAGGCCGGTGCGGCGCCGCCGTTCGAGCCGGCACCGAAGGGACTGGCGTCGGATGGCGGGGCGGAAGGCGCGCCGAAGGCCGACGCCGAGGCCGCGCCCAAGCCGAAGCCGATCCACATCGACCTGGACGGAATCCAGCGCCGCATCGCACCCTTCCCGGTGCCCGAGAACCGCTTCGGCAAACTCGTCGGCGCGCATCGCGGCAAGGTCGTGTGGAGCGTGCTGAACATCGTCGGCGCGCATGGCCGCGGCGGCCACAAGGAGGCGCCGGCAGCGCTCGAAGTGTTCGACTTCGCGACCCAGCTTGCCGAGCCGCTGGGCGTCGAGGCCGACGCCTTCGAACTCGCCGCCGACCACGCGACGCTGCTGCTGCGCGTGGGCAAGCGCCTGCGCGCGATCAGCGTCGACCGCAAGCCCGATGCCGACAAGGCGCCCGGCGCCGCGTCGGGCCCGCCTTCGCGCAAGAACGGCTGGCTCGAGCTCGACCGCATTCGCCTCTCGATCACGCCGCGCGCCGAGTGGCGGCAGATGCTGCGCGAGGTCTGGCGCCTGCAGCGCGACCAGTTCTGGAACGCAAACATGTCGGGCGTCGACTGGGACGCGATCTACACCCGCTATGCGCCGCTGGTCGAGCGCGTGGCCACGCGCGGCGAGCTGTCGGACCTGATCTGGGAGATGCAGGGCGAGCTCGGCACCTCGCATGCCTACGAGCAGGGCGGCGACCACCGCAAGCCGCCGGCGGTGACGCTCGGCCACCTTGGCGCCGAGCTGCGTTTTGTCGAGGCCGACCGCAGCTATCAGATCACACGCCTCGTCAGTGGCGACGCGTGGGACGCGGCGGCGGATTCACCGCTGAACGCAGTCGGTGTCGAGGCGAAAGTGGGCGAGCGCATTCTCAGCGTGAACGGCCAGCGCGTCTCGTTCGAATGCCCGCCGCAGGCGCTGCTGGTGCATCAGGCGGGGACCAAGGTCGAGCTCACGCTGACGGGCCAGGGCGGCACGCGCAACGTGCTCGTGAACACGCTCGCCGACGAAGTGCCGGCGCGCTACCGCGAGTGGGTCGAGCGCAATCGCGCCTGGGTCCACGCGCGCTCGGACGGCAAGGTCGGCTACTTCCATCTGCCCGACATGATGGCCGCGGGCTATGCCGAGTTCCACCGCTACTTCAACGCCGAGTGCGACCGTGCGGCGCTGATCGTCGACGTGCGCTACAACCGCGGCGGCCATGTCTCGTCGCTGCTGCTGGAGAAGATCGCACGCAAGCGCATCGGCTACGCCCACACGCGCTGGGGCCAGCCGATGCCCTATCCGGAAGAAGCGCTGAACGGCCCGGTGATCGCACTCACCAACGAGCACGCCGGCTCCGACGGCGACATCTTCTCGCACGGCCTGAAGCTGATGGGCATCGGCACGCTGGTGGGCACGCGCACCTGGGGCGGCGTGGTCGGCATCTGGCCGCGCCACGCGCTCGTCGACGGCAGCGGCACGACGCAGCCCGAATACGCTTTCTGGTTCAGCGATGTCGGCTGGGGGGTCGAGAACCACGGCACCGATCCGCAGATCGAGATCGACAACGCGCCACAAGACGCCGCCGCGGGCCTGGATCGACAACTCGAAGTCGCACTCGCCACCGCGTTGCAACAGATCGAGCAGGCCGGCAATCCGGTACCCGTGTTCGGGCCCGGGCCCGATCTGGCGCGGCCGGCCTGGCGCGCGCGGTGATGGACGGGATCATGCCGCGTGCCGTGCTCGCCGGGGCTCGACCCGCTGCACGGGATGTCAGCGCCACCGCGCCGCGAGCAACCAACGCTCCATGAACGCCGAGCTGCGAGAAATTGTGAGCGCAGCGCTGGCCCAGCCCCGGCGCAGCAGCTGCTGCGAGCTGAAGAAGTTGGCCGCAGACATTCGCGTGCTGAGCAAGGGGCGCAAACAGACGCCTTCCGAAGACCTGCTGCGCGAAGGCCGAGACCAGCGATGAAATGGGTGATCGATGCCAGCGTCGCCGCCAAGTGGCTCGCCCCCGAGCCCGATACGCCTCTGGCCGATCTCGCCGACGACGTTGACGACGCTCGCACTCATGCCCTTCTTCTCCGGCATCGCGCTCGACGTGTGAGGACTCTCCTGGCGGGCTGGTGCCGTTTGGCGTTCTACCTTGAAGAATTCTGCCGCGAACGCTTGTCGTCAACCGCCTGTTGGAGGTGGATCAACCCGCACTGGCGTGGGCAATAGGCCCAGTGCTGGAGGGCCGAAAGGGGGATGGGTTCGCGGTCGTCGGTCACGCGCTGGGGGTCGCGGGCAACGCGCGCCGGCGGATCGACTGACCCGCAAGAACGACCAGATGCCCGGCCACGAAATCGGCGCGCCCGAGCGCGGCGAGCACCGCCTCGGCCGGCCAGACTGGCGGATAGGCACCCTGGCGCAGGTACAGGATCGCCGGCGGCGCGGGCGCTCTGCGGGCGAAGACCAACTCGCCGTAGTCGCGATCGAAAGTCACGAGCCAGAGACCGTTTGCAGCCGCCTAGGCGAGGACGGCGGCATCGGCGGCCGATGGCATGCGTTCGCCAACTGATTCGACGTCGACGCCCGCTGCGGGCAACGCGAGCAATGCCGGCCGCGGGAAATTCTCGTTGGCCAGCAGGCGCACCGTCATGCGGTCGCCTTGTGCATCGCAACGTACTCCTCATCGCGCATCAACTCCGCCGCAAACGCCAACGCGGCAAGAATGTCCTCGCGCACGAGCTGCGGGTACGACTCGAGGATCATCTCGTGGGTCCAGCCGTTCGCCAGCCAGCCGAGGATCAACTCCACCGAAATTCGCGTTCCCTTGATCGACGGCTTGCCGACCAGGATGTCAGGGTTGCTCACGATGCGTTCACGCCAGTCCATGGGGTTTGCCTCCGGGTTCACCTATCAGGCGAAAGTATGCACCGATCGAGCCGCAAGCTCCCGAGCGGCCGCTCGTGCCCTTCTGGCACAGCCGCAGGCGCCGCGCCGAATGGGTGCCGTGCAAATCGTGCACGCTGCGCACCATCAGCAACAGCATCAATTTGCAGCAATGGAGACTTGCCATGGCCCACGGTTCGAGGTGGATCAACCCGCACTGGCGCGGGCAGTAGGCCCAGTGCTGCAGGGCTGACAGGGTGATCGGATCGGGCTCGTAGCTCACACGTGGGTCGCGCCGATTGTCATGGCCGGCGCACCAAACTCCCCGTATTCAAGCCAAGGGAAGCCCACCATGCCCATGCCGCTCCAAGTGATTGAAGCCGAGGCGCTGCAGTTGCCGCCCGATGAACGCGGCCGGCTTGCGGGCCGCCTCCTCGAAACTCTGGAACCAGGCGCCCAAGATACACCCGAGAACATCGCCAAAGCGTGGGACGACGAGATCGAGCGCCGCATCGAAGCGATGGACGCTGGGCACACCGAAGCCATCCCGTATGAGCAAGTGCGCGCCGAGCTGCGGGCACTGATCGATGCACGTCGCACGCGGTGAACGCGCAACAAGAGCCCGCACCGTATGCAGAGGTGGTTGAAGCGGTGCAATGAGATGGCGACGTGGCTGGTACGAAAAGCGCCGGCGCATTCGAGACCAGGCTCGACGACGCAGTACAGCTTTTGTTGCGCGTTCCAGAGCTTGGATCGCCAGGCCCGAAGGCGAGCCGAAAAACTGCGACTGGATGGCTTTCCGTACACCTAGCACTATCGGCTCGATGCAGACCTGATCCGGATTCCGGCGGTGGCGAACCAGAGGCGCAGACCGGGGTATTGGTTGAGGCGGTAGGCCGTCAGTCCACCACCACGAAGGCGCCATCGAGCACGTCAATCTCGCCACGCTCGACGAAGATGACCGAGACCCGCTCCTTGATTGGAATCGGCTTCAGGGGTGGTAGCAGGTCCGATGCCATGACGCCAGTAGCCTGCCGATACCGCATTACGAAACGCGACTGTGTGGGGGTGGTAGCAGGCCCGACGCCATGACGTCAGTGGCCTATTCACCGATAGAAGCCAGAGCGCGTTCGACGAGCGGGCGTGCCAGGAAGTAGCCGCTTGCAAGCAGTGCATTGGTGAGTGGACGTACCGGGCCGACCATGCCTTGTTCGCGCGCGCGCACCAGCAAGCCCAATGTGCCCAGCACCGGCAGGCCCAAGCCGAGCGCGCAGGCCCGGGCGCGACGTTCATCAACCAGGACCACCGCACCGCGCAACAGCGCGAGCGCCAGCGCCGAGCGCTCGCCCTCATCGATTTGCGCGTCGGCCAACGCGGCTGGTATCTGCGGCGGGTCGGCGACGACCAGAAGGAATCCTCGGTCAAACGCCGCGGCAAGTGCCACTTCATCCTCCGGGCGTGGTTCGCCCGTCACTTCGCGCCACACCGTTGCGGTGACCAGCAACTCGCTGAACATGCGCGAAGGAATGGCCAGCAGATCGAGCCGCGCGAGCGCGATCAACGGCCCACTATCGGCCACCAGTAAGGGTGCGGACATATTCGAGTTCGCGGTCGAGTTCCTCGACGCTGTAGCGCACCACAGGAATCTGGCGCGCGCCCAGCTCGTCGATCATCCGGCTATAGGACAGGCCGGCAACCTTTGCGGCCAGGCCCAGGCTCAAGAGATCGCGTTCGTAGAGCGTGACACCCAGCTCGAGCCGCTCGGCGCTCGTTCCCGCGGAGGCCCCCAGAGGCAGCGTGAGCATGACGGGTTCGCCTTCCACTGTGACAACGTCGGACGTGCCCTGTTCGGCGTCGTCGAGGAGACGCCTGGGTTGAAGTTCGAGTTCTTCGGAGGTGAGGGTGGGCATGGTCGGCTCTGCGGGATGCTATGCCGCAAGGTTAACTCACGCGACGCACGAGCAGCAAGCCACAGGCGAAGGCCATGGCGTGGCCGATGCCGTTCTGCAAGTGTGCCAACAGCGATCCAAAATCGCGAACGCGTAGCTTTCCTTTGAACGATTCTTGGGCTACCTTTCCGGGCCGCCCGCCCGTGCGGAAGTGAATCAGTGCGTGCCCTCGGGCAACCGGCGACAGAATCTAGGCTGCGTCATCGAGCTTGCGCGTCAACTACAAGAGCTGCTCGTCCTCACGCGGCAGCGGAACTCGACATTTCGTACCAGCTTTGTCGGGTATCGATTCGCGCTCGGCGTCCACGATCGTCTTGACGGGGTTTGCCGTCAGTAGGAAGGCCAACGATCAACCGTGTTTCGGCTGCGGACTGATTTCGCGGCATCCGACAACAGCCACTCCGTCCGTTGCGACAGGCGTGAAGCGCGCGCGACAACAGTTTCGAAGGCGGCGCGGTGCGGATGAGGGGTTTCAATCCACGCGCGCGCTGTGAAGCGCGCGCGACCGCCGCACTTCGACCCGAGCAGGCCGCCTGCGTCAAGGTGCGCAAGCAGGTGCTGCATCGTCAGCAGCGCGTGGATCTCCGCGGCGCTGAACCACAGCCCGGGCAGTTCGTATTGGGTGCCGATCACGGCCGCACTGCGGTCGAGGCGCCAGCCTTTGCGTTCACGGTCGAACTTGATCGGCGCGTTCATGCGGTCGCGCAGGTGTGCGATGTCGCGTTTCAGCGTGGCAGGCGAGATGCCCAATTCGTCGAGCAGCGTGGCCTTGCTCAGGCACTTGCCGGCGTCGACCAAGCTCTTCAGCTTGTACAGGCGCTCGGTCTGGCTCATCGGCCCCATGCTACGCGCGGCGCGCCATTCCGGCACCACACCTGCGCCACTGGGTCTATGCTTGGCACATGGCCAAGACATTGCTGATCGTTTACCACACCCTCACCGGCGGCACGCTGCAGATGGCGCAGGCCGCTGCGGGCGGTGCCGACGATGCCGAGGCGTCGCTCACGGTGCGGCTGGTGCGCGCGCCGCAGGCCGGC
>JAEMQF010000112.1 GCA_022758925.1 Burkholderiales bacterium
GCGACGGCGCGCGTTCGCAGGCGCGTAGCCAGTGGCCATACGCCGCCAGGCGAGCATCGAGCATGACCTTGCTCGCCACGGGCTCGAAGGCGCGGCGCGCCTCGGCAATGCGCCCAGTACTCAACAGGGCGCGCAGGTAGTCGGCGCGCGCGGCGTCGTTGCCGGGGTTGATCGCGACTGCCTCCTGGAGCTTTCCCAGCGCTTGCTCGACATCGCCTTCGGCCAGCAGTTCTTGCGCCTGCTCGATGTCGTCCTGCGCCGCGGATTCATCGGCACTTGCGACGTGTTTGTCGAGAAAACCGCGCACCTGTGCTTCGGGAATTGCGCCGACGAAGCCATCGATCGGCTCACCGCCTTTGAACAGCACGCAAAACGGAATGCTGCGCACGCCGAACATTTGCGAGAGCTGACCGGCGATTTCGGGTTGTTCGTCGGAGTTCAGCTTGGCCAGCTTGAAACGCCCGGCGTACGCCACCTCGAGTTTTTCGAGCACCGGCCCGAGCGCTTTGCACGGGCCGCACCAGGGCGCCCACAGGTCCAGCAGCACAGGCTGCTGCCTCGAAGCCGTGATCACGTCGGTTTCGAAGTTCTTCAAGGAAATGTCGAGCATGGTCAGAGTGTCGGTTGATGGGCTGTGATGGCGCAACCCCGCGCTGCCTGCCGGTTGAGCCCCGCCTACAATTGAAGATCGATCAAACACATGGAGCGAGCGCATGAACCACGCGCCAGCGGTGGTCGGCGTGGTCATGGGGTCCAGTAGCGATTGGGACACCCTTCGCGCCGCCACCGAGATTCTCGCCGAGTTCGGCATTGCCCACGAGTCACGCGTGATATCGGCGCATCGCATGCCCGACGATATGTTTGCGTACGCGCAAAGCGCAGTAGCGCGCGGCCTGAAGGCAATCATCGCCGGGGCCGGCGGCGCGGCTCACCTGCCCGGAATGCTCGCCGCCAAGACCACGGTTCCGGTGCTGGGGGTGCCCGTGGCGAGCAAGTTCCTGTCGGGCGTCGACTCGCTGTATTCGGTTGTCCAGATGCCCAAGGGCATTCCGGTGGCCCCCTTCGCCATTGGGCCCGCCGGTGCGGCCAATGCAGCGCTGTTTGCGGTCGCACTGCTGGCCAATCATGACCCGGATTTGCGCGACAAGCTCGACTTGTTTCGCGCGCGCCAAACCGAGGCCGCGCGCGCCATGAGCGCCGAGCTGAAATGATCCGTTTCATCGCCCCGGGCGCAACCCTGGGCGTCATGGGCGGGGGCCAACTCGGGCGCATGTTCGTCCACGCAGCGCAATCCATGGGTTACTTCGCCGCCGTGCTCGACCCCGACCCCACCAGCCCGGCGGGGTTGGTTGCCAACCACCACATCCGCGCCGACTACCTCGACGCGCAAGGTCTCGCGCAACTGATGCAGCGCAGCGCAGCCATCACCACGGAGTTTGAGAACGTTCCGGCGCAAGCGCTGGTGACGCTCGCAGCTCAGCGTCGCGTCGCGCCAGGTGCACAAGCCGTCGCCATCTGCCAGGACCGCGCTGCGGAAAAGGCCCAGTTCAGGCGCTGCGGCGTCGCTTGTGCCGCGCATGCGGTCATCGCCACAGCCTCCGACCTGGTAGCGCCGAGCGCCGCACTTTTCCCCGGCATCTTGAAAACGGCTCGGCTCGGTTATGACGGCAAGGGGCAGGCGCAGGTCGAAACTCGCGCCGACCTCGCTGCCGCCTGGAGCGAACTGGGCAGCGTGCCTTGTGTTCTCGAGCAACGCCTGGCCTTGGCGCATGAGGTCAGCGTCATCGTCGCACGCGGGGCACAAGGCGAGGCAGTGCATTTCCCGGTGCAGCAAAACCTGCACCGTGGCGGCGTCCTCGCGGTCTCGCAATGTCCGGCACCCGCGATTTCGCCGCAGATCGAGGCGCAGGCGGTTGCAGCGGCAATGGAACTGGCGCAAGCCATGGACTACGTGGGCGTGCTGTGCGTTGAATTCTTCGTGCTCCAGGACGGTCGCCTGCTCGCCAATGAAATGGCGCCAAGGCCGCACAATTCGGGCCACGCCACGATTGATTCCTGCGATCTGTCGCAGTTCGACCTGCAGGTACGCACACTCACCGGCGCGCCCTTGGTCACACCGAGGCAACACTCGCCCGCCGTGCTGCTGAACCTGATGGGAGATCTGTGGTTTGGCGCCGGCGACGCTGCCACCGAACCCGAGTGGGAAAGCGTTCTGCGCCTGCCCGGAGTGCATCTTCATCTCTACGCCAAAGCCAGCCCTCGGCGTGGGCGCAAGATGGGCCATCTCACCGTGACGGCAGCAACGCCGGCCAAGGCACATGCCACTGCATTGCAGGCCGCGCAGCGCCTGGGCATCCAGGCGTTCTAGCGCTGTGCTGCTCGACGGTCGTGATCCGTTGGTCGTGGAGCAGGCCGCCCGGCAGCTGGCGGCCGGCGAGTTGCTCGCATTTCCGACCGAGACGGTGTATGGCCTGGGCGCACGCGCTGACGACGACGCAGCCGTGGCACGGATCTTTGGCGCCAAGGGACGCCCCGCCGATCACCCGCTGATCGTGCATGTGGCGCAACCGGATGACGCGCTGGCCTTTGCAGCCGATTTGAGCCCACGCGCGCAACGTTTGATTCAAGCCTTTTGGCCAGGTCCGATGACGATCATCGTGCAGCGAGCCGCGGGCGTGGCCGGCGCCGCAGCGGGTGGCCACGCAACGCTGGGTCTGCGCTGCCCGTCGCACCCGGTTGCGCAAAGCCTGCTCGCGGCATGCCGGCGTCTCGGCGTGCCAGGCGTGGCAGCGCCGAGTGCAAACCGCTTCGGGCGCGTCAGCCCGACCCGCGCCGCGCATGTGCTGGCCGAGTTCGGTCAGGCCATCAATGTGCTCGACGGTGGCGATTGTGCGCTGGGCATCGAGTCGAGCATCGTTGATTGTTCAGGGGCGAAGGCGGTGCTGTTGCGTCCGGGTGTGCTGACGCGCGAGCGCATCGAGGCCGCGCTGGGCGAGGCACTGCATGACCCCGACGCTTCAGCAACACCCGCGCCGGGAACGCTTGGCGCGCACTATGCCCCGCAAGCCAGGCTGCGCATCATGTCTGGCATGATGCTCGAGACGGCGCTGCGGATGCTCGGCCCGCAGCCGCTGAGGCTGGCGGTATATTCGCGTTCGATGCCGGCTGGCGCCGCCCCTGGGCTGATTCACCAACGCATGCCCTTGAGGCCGGAGGCCGCGGCACACGAACTGTTCGCAACACTTCGTGAATTCGACTCGAGGGGCGTGCAGTTGATCTGGGTCGAAGAGCCGCCTGCGGATGCTGAATGGGACGGCGTTCGCGACCGGCTGCAACGTGCCGCTGCCTCCTGACCCCCCCTGATGTGAGACCTTCGGAGCGATTGATGATGAACTGTTGGGCTGGACTGCGGCGCCGAGCATTCGGCGCCGTGCTGGGTGCGGCATGCCTCCTGGTGGGCTGCGGCGGTGGGGCATCGCGCGTAGCTTTCGTGCCGCTGCGCCTGATCGTGCTCGGCGACGAAACCAGCGTGCTGAACAGCGACGGCAGCAAATACAGCGTGAATGCGCTGAATGCTGTTGACAACTCGCTTCTGGATTGCAAGGGCAATCCGTTGTGGGTGCAGCTCCTGGCGAGTGCCTACGGCCTGACGTTCTCCGAATGCCCGAACGGCACGGCGCCGGTGACAGCGTTGATCTTTGCGGTCGCGGGAGCGCAGGTCAGCGGCACCGACGGCATTGCGGCCCAGATCGACCGCGTGGGCGGTTTTGTTGAAAAAGACCTGGTGACCGTGCTTGCGGGCGCGAACGACATCTTCGCGCAGTATGCGCTGATCAAGTCCGGCTCCCAGCCCGAAGGGTCGTGCACAGAACCCCCAAACACCACGTGCACGGGAGCGATGGCCGTAGTGCACGCTACAGGTGAAGCGCTCGCGGCGCAGGTCAACCACATTGCCGACCTGGGCGGCAAGGTGTTGATTTCGACTGTGCCGGACCTCGGCCTGACGCCGTTCGCGCGCAGCGAAGAAGCGCTCACGCCTGGGCGCGCCGCCACGTTGTCGCTCTTGACCAAAGAGTTCAATGTGCGCTTGCGCCTCAACATCATCAATGATGGCCGCCGCATCGGTCTGCTGCTGATCGACGAAACGGTGCAAGCTGTCGTCAAGACTCCGCTCAGCTACGGGCTCGTCAACGTGAAGGACGCGGTATGCATCGCCGGCCTTGCGCCGACCGAGTGCACCACGCTCACGCTCGTGACTGCTCCGCCGCTCTTCCCCCCCGCCAGCGCGAGTAACTATCTGTGGGCCAATGACCGCTTGTTCAGCAGCAGCGGTCACGCACTGTTGGGCAATCTGGCATATTCACGCTCCAGCAACAACCCGTTCTGACGCTGACTCAGGAGCGGCGCCCGATCGAAATCTTCATGGCCAAGATGGCGGCCGCCAAGGCCAGCGTGACGCCGTTGGCGACGATCACCGGCCAGGCCCCCAACATCAGCCCGTACCCGAGCCATGCGACGATGCCGAGCGTGAAAACGCTGTACATCGCGAGCGAGATGCCACTCACGTCGCGGCTGCGAAACGTCAACCAGGCCTGCGGCACGAACGACGCCGTCGTCAACGTGGCGGCCAGAAAACCGAGGGTGTCGATCAAGTTCAACGCAGTCATGGGCATGGATGGAGGTGGGTGATGCGGGGGCACGCTGGCCTGGCGCGTCGCAACGTCGAGCCGCCGCTGCCTGCGGGCCTTGCCCTAAACTGCGCCGATGACTCCAGGCCAAAAATGGCTGGGTATTGGTTGCGCGCTGGCGGTATTGTGCATCTGGTCCTCGTTCATCTTGATCGCACGCTCGAGTGCAAAGCACACGCTCACCGCATTCGACATCGCCTTCGTGCGCTTCTTGTTTTCCGGGCTCGCCGTGTTGCCGTTGCTGGCCTGGCGCGCGGCAGGCGCGGCCCGGCTCGGCTCGGTGCTCGAAGGCATGGGCCTGGCACGGGCACTGGCTTTGGGCAGCATCGCCGGTGTCCTCTATTGCGGTTTGGCGTACAACGGGTTCTTCTTCGCACCTGCGACCCACGCCTCGGTGCTGCTGCCCGGTTCGCTGCCGCTTTGGACGGCGCTGATTGCAGCCATGTTGCTGAGTGAACGCATCGGGCCGATGCGCTGCGTGGGTCTCGCCTTCATCGTCGTCGGCGATCTGTTCGTGGGCGGGGCCAGCCTGCTCCCGGCGTTCGACGGCGGCGAGGTCTGGAAGGGCGACGTATTGTTCCTGTGCGCCTCGCTGACCTGGGCGACCTATGCTGTGCTGTGCCGAAAGTGGCGCATCGGTGCGATCGCGGCGACGCTGGCGGTGGCTTCGAGTTGCCTTGTGACCGCCGTTCCTGTTTACGCCATCGGTGCGATCCTGGGCGCGTGGCCAAGCCGGCTTGCCGATGCCGGCTGGAGCGAGATTGCGTTTCAGGGCGTCTACCAGGGTGGCGTCGCGATGCTGATCGCCGGTGTCGCTTTCACCCAGGTGGTCACCACATTCGGTCCACTGCGCACGGTGATGATCACGGCGCTGGTGCCGGTGATTTCGGCGCTCGCCGCCGTGCCCCTTCTCGGCGAGCCGCTGACGCCCACCGTGATTCTCGGCCTCGTGTGCGTCACAGCCGGGCTCCTGCTCGGCCTTCGTGCGGTGCGGCCGCTTCAGGCGGTGGCCGAACCCGCGTGAGCAACATCCTCGCATTCGACACGTCGGGCGAGCGCATGCATATCGGCCTGAGCATCGGCGCGCGAACCTGGCTTCACGAATCGGCAGGCGGCGCAAACGCATCGAGCAACCTGTTGCCGACGATACTGGAATTGCTCAGGCGCGCTGATGTCAAGCTTGCGGACCTCGACGCCTTCGGCTTCGGCCGTGGCCCTGGCGCATTCACTGGCTTGCGCACCGCCTGTTCCGTGGCCCAGGGGCTGGCGCTCGGCGCGGGCAAGCCGGTGCTGCCGATCGATACCCTGATGGCCGTTGCCGAAGACGCGCGCCGGGGCGCCCAGAAGCTGCAGGTGTGGGTGACGACGGATGCGCGCATGCAGCAGATCTACGCCGCACATTTTCAGTTCGAGCACGGGAGTTGGAGCGCACTCGACGAGCCTGCGCTGACCAATGTCCAAGCCCTGAATGCCACTTGGCGAGTGTCGGCACCGCAACATGTTGCCGGCAATGCGCTCGTGGCATTTGCCGGCCAGCTTGAATGCACGGCCGCCCAATGTCATCTTGAGGCCGCGCCGCGTGCCGCGGCGTTGCTGGCCTTGGCGCAAGAGCTGTGGCGGCAGGGCTGCGTGCTCGACGCGAGTGCGGCGCTGCCCAGGTATGTGCGCGACAGGGTGGCGCAGACCGTTGCCGAGCGCGCCGCCGGGCGGCACATGGGCGATGCTGCGCAAGGGCCGCCGGCATGAGCCGCCGGGCCGTTCTCAACGTGCACTGCGCAGCGCGCAGCGCCGTCGGGGCCCCAATGAGTGCCGCCGTGCCGCTCCCAAGACGCTCATTCCCCTTTGGCGGGACCGGCGCGCAGCGCCGTAGGGAGATCCAATGAGCGCGTCGCACTCCAGCAGCTTGCGGCTGTTGCCGATGACGCAACAAAGTGTCGACCTCGTTCTCGGCATTGAAGAGTCGGCCTATGCCTTCCCTTGGACCCGCGGCAACTTCGTCGACTCGCTCGCCGCCAACCACATCTGTCGCATCCTGTGCGACGAACGCGGCGCGGTGCTGGCCTACTTCATTGCCATGCCGGGTGTCGATGAAATGCACCTGCTCAACATCACGGTGGTCCCCGGCGCACAGGGCCATGGCCATGGCCGCGCGCTGTTGCGCGCCCTGGTCAAGCTCTGCGAGGATCGCGCGGCAAGCGAGTTGTGGCTCGAAGTTCGGCAAAGCAACCATCGCGCGTTGCGGATCTATGAGCGCTTCGGTTTCGTCGGCAAAGGCGTACGAAAGCGCTACTACCCTGCCGCAGGGGACACGCGGGAAGACGCTGTCGTGATGAGTCTCGGAATCGGTGGCGCTTCGGGGGTGACGAGCCATGCGTTGGAGTGAGCGGCAGCTTGCGATGCTGCGCGAGATGGGGATTCGGGTGTGGCCGGTCGGCCAGGAAAGTGTTGTGCAGGCTCAGCTGGTGCCCGCAGATGCCCCCGCTATGGCGTCGGCATCGGTGCGAGCCACGCCGGTGAACACAGACGAATTGCGCAAAGCCGCGACTGCGGCCCTTGGCGCAGCGCAAGCACCAGGTCGGGCCGCGCCAGCGTCAGTCACCGAAACCGGGCAGCGGCAGGCTGGCGTTGCAGCGATGGGTTGGGAAGCTTTGCGCGACGCCGTCGCCGCTTGCACCGCCTGCAAATTGTGTGAAATGCGCAAACAAACGGTGTTCGGTACTGGCAGCACGGAGGCGCAATGGTTGATCGTCGGCGAGGCCCCCGGTGAACAGGAAGACTTGGCAGGCGAGCCCTTCGTCGGCAAGTCGGGCCAGCTGCTCGATTCGATGTTGCGCGCCATCGGCCTGACGCGTGGCGATGCCGCGCCACAGCGGCAGGTCTACATCGCGAACACGGTCAAATGCCGCCCTCCGGGCAACCGCAATCCTGCACCCGATGAATTGGCGCAATGTGAACCGTTCTTGATCCGTCAGCTTGCCCTGCTCAAACCGCGCATCATCGTGGCGATGGGGCGCTTTGCGGTGCAGAGCCTGCTGCGCAGCGATGAGCCCGTCGGCCGCCTGCGCGGACGCGTGCACCGCTACCAAGGTGTGCCGTTGATCGTGACCTACCACCCGGCCTACTTGCTGCGCAACCCCGAAGACAAGGCCCGCGCCTGGGACGATTTGTGCCTGGCGGTCGAGACCGCGAAGCTTGCCGCGCAGGCCGCATGAGCAAGTGTGGCTTTGCCACTTTGCTCATCCCCCCTCGGTGACGGACGACGTATGGCGTCCGCCTGGGGGCCCTGACTACTTCTTCTTGGTCGGGCGCTTCCAGCCTTCAATCGTCACCTGCTTGGCGCGCACCAGGGTCAACTCGCCGGCCGGAGCGTTCTGGGTCACGGTCGAGCCAGCGCCTATCGTTGCGCCGGCGCCTATCGTGACCGGCGCGACCAGCACGCAGTTGCTGCCCACGTGCACGTCGGCGCCGATCACGGTGCGGTGTTTGTTGGCGCCGTCGTAGTTCGCCGTGATGCTCCCGGCGCCATAGTTGACGCGCTCGCCCACACTCGCGTCGCCCAGGTATGCGAGGTGGTTCGCTTTCGCGCCGCGCGCCAGCGTCGAGTTCTTGACTTCGACGAAGTTGCCGATATGCACGTCTTGCGCCAAATCGGCGCCGGGGCGCAGCCGCGCGAACGGGCCGATCGACGAGCCCGCACCGACTTTGACGCCCAGCGCCTCGCCATCGATATGGGTGAAGGGCTGAATCAACACGTCGGCGGCGATGCTGGCATTGCGGATACAGCAGTTCGCACCGACACGTACGTTGTCGCCCAATTGCACGCGCCCTTCGAACACGCAGTTCACGTCGATTTCGACGTCGCGACCGGCACTCAATTCACCGCGCACGTCGAAGCGCGCAGGATCGGCAAGGCGCACGCCAGCGTGCATCAGGGTCTCGGCCAATTGCCGCTGAAAGCGCCGCTCGAGCTGGGCCAACTGCAGTGGACTGTTGATGCCCAGGACCTCGGTCTCATTCGCGGCTGCCGTCGCGGTAATGGGCGCGCCATCGGCGACGGCAAGCGCCACCACGTCGGTCAGGTAGTACTCGCCTTGGACGTTGTCGTTTTTCAGATTCGCCAGCCAGCGCTTGAGCAGCGCGGTGGGCGCGGCCATGACGCCGGTATAGACCTCGGCAATCGCGCGCTGCGCCGGGCTCGCGTCCTTGTGCTCGACAACGGCGCGCACTGCTTGGCCGTCCCGCACGATGCGGCCGTAACCCGTCGGATCGGGCAGTACGATCGTCAGCAACGCGAGGTGGCGGCCTGCGCAGGCCTGCACCAGGGTACGCAGCGTTGCCGCCTGGATCAGTGGCACATCGCCATTCAGGATCAACGTCGTGCCCTCGTCGGGCAAGGCCGGCACGGCCTGCTGCACGGCGTGGCCGGTTCCCAACTGCAGGACCTGGCGCACAAACCGCAGACGGGGTGCGGTGACGCCAGCTTCGACCTCGTCAGCGCCATGGCCGGTGACAGTGATAATGCGTTCGGCCTGGAGCGTGGCAGCGGTGTCCAGGACACGCTGCAACAGGCTGCGGCCAGCCAGTTTGTGAAGCACTTTGGGGTGCCTGGAATTCATTCGCGTGCCCTTGCCCGCCGCCATGATCACGATGTTCAACGCCATGAGCCGCTCCTCGTCCCGGTATGCAATTATTGCGTTGCTCACCGCCGCGCTCTGCCTGCTCAGCGCCTGCAGCGCGTTACGATTTGGGTACAACCAGGCGGACGAACTCGCCTACTGGTGGCTCGACAGCTACGTCGACTTCAACGACACCCAGTCGCTACAGGTGCGCAGGGCGCTCGCGCAATGGCATGCGTGGCATCGTCGCACCCAGTTGCCTGACTACATCGGGCTCTTGGCCCGGGCCCAAGCCGAGGTTCTCGAACCCACGTCCGCCGAGCGCCTGTGCAAGTGGTGGGAGAATGCGCGCAGCCGGGTCGATGCTGCCCTGGAACCCGCCGTCGCGCCCGCAGCCGACTTGCTGCTGAGCGTCACGCCGCAGCAGATCGCGCACATCGAGCGGCGCTATGCCAAGGCAAATGCCGAATTTCTCGATGACTACCTGCAGGCCGACCCGGCGCAGCGCCGCAAAGAGTCGATTCAACGGGCAGTGGACCGCGCCGAGAGTTTCTACGGCCGCATCGACGAAGCGCAGCGCGAGCGAATCGCCAAGTCGGTGGCGCAGTCGCCGTTTGACCCTGAGCTATGGTTCGGGGAACGCAAGGCACGCCAACAGGAGGCACTGCAAATGATGCGCCGCCTGCTCGCCGAGCGAGCCAGCAGCGATGCGGCCCAGGCCGCCGTGCGCACCTACTTTGAACGCATGACGCTCTCACCGCGCCTCGACTATCGACGCTACGCCCAGACATTGACGGAGTACAACTGCCAATTCGCCGCCGACCTGCACAACACGACGAGCACAGCACAGCGCCAGGCATTGGTCGGAAAGCTCAAGGGCTGGGAGGCCGATCTTCGCGCCTTGTCGGCCAGCGCCGCACCCTGACGGGCGACCTCGGGGTCGAGGCATTGACTCAGCTCGGCCGTGACCTGGCCTGGGTTGACGCGAGTGTGAAGCCTGGCGCGTCGAGGGCGCGGCGCGCCGCATCTTCAAGCTGCTGCTGTTGCTCGGCGCGGGCCCGTTGCGACGCAAGCCAGGCGCTCGAAGGCATAGGTCGCAGGCTTGCGCTCGGCGCGCCACAGGATCTAGGTCGACAAGTCGCTGTCGAGCTGGCGCGTCGTCGCGCACGTACCGAGCCGGCGCAGCGACAAGAGAATCAGCGTCATGGAGCGCATGAACTGGCCTCCCAGTCTGAAACCTGGTGCAGTGTCCTGGCGATCGTAAGCTGCGGCAATCCCGCTGTGCCGCACTCTGCCACTGCATCCTGATCGAAGGCGTGGTCACCCGCGGGATCGGCGACGCCGCCGGTCCTGAGCGTTTCGAACGCGTAGAGCTTGCGATCCATCAGGTGCGATGGGACGATGTTGCCCAGCGCCGAGAACAGGTTGTCGACTCGGCCCGGGTGGTCACGCTCCCAATCGCGCAGCATGCGTTTGATTTGAACGCGCTGCAAATTCTCCTGACTGCCGCACAAGGTGCAGGGAATGATCGGGAACTCGCGCTGGATGGCCCAGCGCTCCAGATCGGTCTCGGCAACGTAGGCGAGCGGTCGGATCACGATGTTCTTGCCGTCGTCGCTGACCAGTTTGGGCGGCATGCTCTTCATGCGGCCGCCAAAGAACATGTTCATGAACAGCGTCTGCAGCATGTCGTCGCGGTGGTGTCCCAAAGCAATCTTGGTCGCACCCAGCTCGCCGGCAACCCGATACAGGATGCCGCGGCGCAGGCGTGAGCACAGGCTGCACATCGTCTTGCCTTCGGGAATCAAACGCTTCACGATTGAGTAGGTGTTGCGCTGTTCGATGTGGAACGGCACATTGCGCGCAGCAAGGTATTGCGGCAGCACGTGCTCGGGGAAGCCGGGCTGTTTCTGATCGAGGTTGACCGCGACGATGTCGAAGTGAACCGGCGCGCGTTGGCGCAGGCCGAGCAAGATGTCAAGCAGCGCGTAGCTGTCTTTGCCGCCCGAGACGCACACCATCACCTTGTCGCCGTCTTCGACCATGTTGAAGTCCGCGATGGCGCGGCCGACAAGCCGGTGCAAGCGTTTGTCGAGCTTGTTGGCCTCGACCGATCGGTTCCTCGGCGCTGCTGTTTCCGCGAGCTCGTTCATGTCGAATCCTTGATCGCAAATCTTTCGCAGCCCACGGCCTCACAACCGGGATAGACATCGAGCTTTGCAGTGCACACGCGCGCGGCGCGCACTTCGGGGCGCGCGAGCATGAGGACCAACAAGTCGTCGCACAGGGTTTCCTGCAGCTCGATGTGGCCTTGCTGGATGCGGTGGAAGACGCTGCGTCGGATGAAATCGTAGTCGAGCACTTCGTCGAGCTTGTCGCGCCTGGGTGTCGAGACGGCCAGAGGGACGTACAAGTCGACGTCGATCGCCATTCGCTGCGCAGCCTCGCGCTCGAACCCGTGGACGCCGATATTGACCATGATTTCCATGCCGCGCACGAACAGGCGCCGGCAGTCGGCCAGGAGCGCGAACTGGGTCGCGGGGTTCATCGGGCGATCGCGTCTGCAGTTTGGGTCAGGTACAACACATCGCGACTTTGGCCCCCGAGGTGCTGCCCGCCATCGACCAGCAAGCTGGTTCCCGTGATCGCCGGCGACTCAATCAGAAAGCACACGGCGCGCGACACGTCCTGCGGCGTGGAGGAGGCTTGCAACGGCGTCATGCGCCGCGCCGCTTCGAACTGCTGCGCACCCATCGCCTCAGAGGGGAGTGTGACGCCGGGCGCGACCCCGCAGACCCGCAGCAAGGGCGCGAAGGCCTGCGCCAGCATCACAGTGGCGGCCTGCAAAGCGGCTTTGGACAGCGTGTAGGAAAAGTAGTCAGGATTGAGGTTCCAGAGTTTTTGGTCCAGCACATTGACAACGCAACCCCTCGCGCCACGCCCAACAAGATGTTGGTGCAGCGCCTGCGCCAGCAGGACCGCGGGCGCGGTGTTGGCGCGCCAGTGCAGATCCATCGAGGCATGACTGAACGATGCTGCAGAGTCGGCTTCGAACGTCGAGGCATTGTTCACCACCGCGTCGAGGCAGCCGAACGTGGCCACCACTGCGGCGGGCAAGCCCCGGCAGGCCGCTTCGTCGGACAGGTCGGCTTGAAACGCCTGGCTGCGCACACCGAGCGCAAGCAACTCGGCGACGGTTTCGAGGGCCTGCGTGCGTGAGTTTCGGTAGTGCACGGCGATGTCGAAACCATGCGCCGCCAGCTCCAGGGCGATGCTCCGGCCGATTCTGCGGGCGGCACCGGTCACCAGACAAACAGGGCGTGGCTGCATGCTTTCTACAATCCGGCGATGCCATCGATTCAGAGCCGCAGTGTATCGGCGCCGCTTGTGAGGTTGATTCATGAGGCCATTGCCGGCCAGGGCGACTGGCTGCCGTTCGATCGCTTCATGGCGCTGGCCCTTTATGCCCCGGGCCTGGGCTACTACGCGACACCGGGTGCCAAGTTCGGCACCCTGCCCGCCGGTGGCAGCGACTTCGTCACGGCGCCGGAGCTCTCGCCCCTGTTCGGCCGCACGCTGGCCCGGGCTGTGCGGCAGGCGATGACGGCGGGCGGATGCGATGAAGTGTGGGAGTTCGGTGCAGGCAGCGGGGCGTTGGCCGAGCAGTTGCTCGATGCCTTGGGCGACAGCGTCGCACGCTACTGCATCGTCGAACTCTCCGGCGTTTTGCGCGAACGCCAGGCGCGGCAATTGGCGCGCTTCGAGCCGAAAGTGTGCTGGCTCGATGCCTTGCCACAGCGAATCTGCGCGGTGATCGTCGCCAATGAAGTGCTGGACGCGATGCCGGTTCAGCTGTTGCATTACGACGGTGCTGTGTGGCGGGAGCGCGGGGTCACGCGGGACGGCGAAGGATTTGCCTGGAGCGACCGTGCAACTTCGCTCAGCGCGCCGTTCGAGCAGGGTTTGGTGCCGGGCACGACAACGGAAATTCACGCGCAAGCCATGGCCTTCATCGCGACCCTGGCGCAGCGCCTGGAGCGCGGGTCAGGATTCTTCATCGACTATGGATTCCCGCAGTCGGAGTACTACCATCCAGACCGACGCGGCGGCACGTTGATGTGCCACCGAGCCCATCTTTGCGACGACAATCCCCTGCTTGACGTTGGGCGCAAAGACATCACCGCGCATGTCGATTTCACCGGCGTCGCATTGGCCGGCCAGGCGAACGGCATGTCGGTGTTGGGCTACACCTCGCAAGCGCGTTTCTTGATGAATTGCGGGCTGCTCGAATTCTTCGCGACCGCCACAGTACGCGAGCGCGCCCATGCGCAAAAGCTTGTCAACGAACACGAAATGGGAGAGCTGTTCAAGGTGATCGGTTTTTCCAAGGGGTGCGAATACGACAGCATCGGCTTCACGCTCGGCGACCGCACGCATACGCTTTGACGCTCAACTGAAAGCACCGTGAATGTTGCGTTGGCTGCTCGTGATCCTGCTCGCGCTGTTGATCTTCAGCGGCCTTCGCCCCTGGCTCGAAAAGCTGGGAATGGGAAGAATGCCGGGTGACTTTCGCTTTCGGCTGTTCGGGCGTGAGTGGTTCATTCCCCTGGCCAGCAGCGTCTTGCTCAGCTTTGTGGCGCTGCTGATTGGGCAATTGTTGTGACGCCTTGTCAGTCGACGATGGCCCACTCATGTTGGCATGTTCGGCAACGCACCAGCAACGATTCGTCTTGGGTGGCGCGCCCTGCCACGAGCGAAAATCGACCGTAGGTCTTGCAAGCCGAACACACTGCCTGATTCGCCACATGCTCGGCGTGCAGCAGCAGGAAGAAATAGCGCTTGAGCGACCAGAAGCCAACCGCCGCGAACAACGCGATCGCCGCGGCGTCCAGCGCTCGTTGCATCAACGGCGCGGCGTTGCTGAAGACCGCGAAGGACGTCATCAAGCCGATGGCGCAGGCAAGCAGCAGCAAGAGATGCGCATGACTGTGCATCAGCTCGCGCTCGTACCACTTGCGGAAGCCGTGCTTGCGAATGCCTTCGTCAAGCTTCATGGCGCGAGCATCGCGCGCCCTTCCCCGTCATGGGGAACCGGCACGCGCGGCGGTCAGCGCAGGATGCTCTTCGCTTGATTGAGCAGCGTCGTCGCGTCGCTGACTTCGAACTTGCCAGGGGCTTCGAGGTTGAGCGACTTGACCACGCCATCGACGACGAGCATCGAATAGCGGTTCGAGCGCAGGCCCATGCCGCGCGTCGTCAAGTCCAGCGTCAGGCCGGTCGCCTTGCTGAAATCGGCGCTGCCGTCGGCCATCATGCGCACCTTGCCGCCGGTTTTTTGTTCGCGGCCCCAGGCGCCCATCACAAAGGCATCGTTGACCGAGACGCACCAGATCTCGTCGACCCCAGCAGCCTTCAGCGCCGCAGCCTTTTCCACGTAGCCGGGAACATGTTGGGCCGAGCAGGTGGGCGTGAATGCGCCTGGCAGGCCGAACACGGCGATGCGCTTGCCAGCAGTCAGCTTGTCGAGTTCGAACGTGTTCGGTCCGATGGAACAGCCGTTGCCTTCGACTTCGACGAATTCCTGCAGTTTCCCGGCTGGGAGCTTGTCTCCAACTTTGAGCATCGTGCTTCTCCTGATGAAAATCAAAAAATTAGAACGGCCGGCCGCCAGTATCCCAGCGTTCCGGCCGTCGTGCCGACACTCGCGCCGCGAGCCAGCGCGCTGTAGGTGAAATGACCCTAGACGGCTTGCGCCTTCTCGACCATGCGCGTCACAACCCAGGCCTTGGTCTTGGACATCGGGCGGCATTCCGCGATCTCGACAACGTCGCCCAGTTTGTACTCACCCTTTTCGTCGTGGCAGTGGTACTTGCTCGAGCGCCCGACGATCTTGCCGTACAGCTCGTGCGTGGTGCGGCGTTCGATCAAGACCGTGACGGTCTTGCTGCGCTTGTCGCTGACGACTTTGCCCACCAGGGTGCGGGTGTTCTTGGGCTTGGCGGCGGCTTCGGTCGCGCTGCTGGCCTGGTTCATTTGGCTGCCCCTTTGTTCTTCTCGGCAAGAATGGTTTTGGCGCGCGCTATATCGCGGCGCGTCTTGCCCAACTGGGAATGGTTGTTCAGTTGCTGCGACGCCTTTTGCATGCGCAGGCCAAAGTGCGCTTTCAACAGCTCGCTCACTTCCTTTTGCAGGCCGGCGACGTCTTTGGCGCGAAGTTCAGATGTCTTCATGGTGGTTCTCCGCTGCGGCCTCAGGCGCCTACCAAGCGCGC
>JAEMQF010000382.1 GCA_022758925.1 Burkholderiales bacterium
CATGCTGGGGCGCCGGTCGAGGCCATCTGGTTCGGCCACACCGAGCCGCTCGCGGCGCGCGTGCGAATGGCCTATCGGCTCGGCATGGATGAGTACAACGGCCGCGAAAGGGTACAGATGCTGGTACAGGCGATCGGCTGACTCTTCCGGTCTTTGTCGCGTGTTCCCGGGTCGCGCCAGGCATGCGCCGCGATCAGCGTTGTTCTGCCTGCTCGGAAGTGGCGGGCATGGGGGTTGGCGCGACGCGCGGCCGCGCGCAGACTCAGTCCGCCATGAGGGGTGACAGCGCCGACGAAACGTTCGGCCAGTGGTGGTCGACTTTTTCCGATTCGGCCAGCCGCTGCACGAGGAAACGCGACATGCGCTCTGCCGTCACGGGCCGACTGTAGAGAAAGCCTTGCGCCAGGTCGCAACCGAGGTGGCGCAGGAATTCGTGCTGCAGCTGGGTTTGCACGCCTTCTCCCACCACCTTCAGGTTCAGGCCCTGCGCCAGCGAGACGATCGAGGTCGCGATCGCGGCATCGTCCGCGCTGTTCGGCAAATCCTTGACGAACGTCATGTCGATCTTGAGCTTGTCGACCGGCAAGCGCTTCACGCAGTTCAACGAGGTAAAGCCCGTGCCGAAATTGTCGATCGAGAGCCTGATGCCACGCTTCTTGAGCAGCGACATCTGGGCGATCCCGGGTTCGATGTTGTCCACCAGCGATTGCTCGGCGATTTCGAGTTCCACGCAACTCGGGTCCAGGCCCGAGGCCGCCAATGCCGCGTCGAGCTGACGCACCAGGCCGCGCTTGAGTTGCCGTCCGGAAACGTTGATCGCGACGTACAGTTCCGTCTCCCCCTCGAGATGCCAGCGCTGCATCTGCGCACAAGCGGCGTGCAACACCCACTGGCCAATGTCGGCGATCAGGCCGCTGCTCTCGGCCACCGGAATGAACTCGGCGGGCGCGATCATGCCCAGGTCCGGATGCTGCCAGCGCAGCAGCGCCTCGACCCCGACCATGCGGCCGCTGATCAGGTCGACGATCGGTTGATATTGCAGATGCAATTCGTCACGCGCCACGGCGCGGCGCAATTCGCTGTCGATCCGAATCCGCCGCTTCGCGGTGTGGTCCATGTCGGCTTCGAACACCGCGCTGCTGTTCTTGCCCAGGCTCTTGGCGCGGTACATCGCGGTGTCGGCAGCGCGCACCAGGTTCGAGGCATCGGCGGCGTCGCGCGGAAACTGCGCCAGGCCGACACAGCCGCGCACCTGGAGTTCATGCGGCCCCACCTTGAGCGGCGTGTCCAACGTGAGCAAGGTGAACTGACCGATCAGGCGCAGTTGCTCAGGCTCGCGATAGCCCTCCGACAGGATCAGGAACTCGTCGCCACCGTAGCGAAACACCATGTCGCTGCGCGGCAGTTGTTCGGTCAGGCGCAGCGCCAGGGCGTGCAGCAGTTCGTCGCCGACGGGGTGGCCCAGCGTGTCGTTGACGATCTTGAAGTTGTCCAGGTCGAGCAGCATCAGCGCAAAACCCTCGCTGCCCTTGCCGACGCGCTCGATCATGCGTTGAATCTGCGCGTTCGCCGCGTGGCGGTTCGGCAGTTTTGTCACCGGGTCGACGTACGCAAGCTGATCGAGCTGACTTTCCGAGGCGTCCATCTCACGCCGAATGCGCGCCACCAGTGCAAAAGCCAGCGCCAGGGCCGCGAGCACCACGAGCACGCTCGCAGCCACGAATTCGGCCATACGCCGGTACAAGCGGTCCAGACTCGCGACGACGACGATGTGCCCGACGTCCCGGCCTGCGTGCTTGACGCCTTGCAACACGCGCACCTGGGATCGGCCGAACTGCACCGGGTCGACGGGCAACGACTCAAGATCGGTGAGGCTGTGGGCGTCAGCGCTCGAACGCGCGACACAGCTGGCGAAGAGACGGCCCGAGGAGTCGAACAGCACCGCACCGAGCAGCGTCGGCGCGGCCTGTGCGCAGCCGAGTTCGAGCGCTGCCGCTGCCCTGTCACCGCCGGCGAGCGCTTGCGCACTGTGATCGGCGGTCAGCAGCGCCTGGACCTTCAGGTTATCGATGAATCCAGTGCGCAGCGTGAAGTAGGCGAATCCGTTCAGCGCAACCGCAGCCACCAGCAGCGCCGTACCCGCGGCCAGCAACACCGCCCGCACCAGGCGCGACCCCAGCCGCGGTTGCCCGCCCGCCGAGTAGGCAAGCGACGTCAACGCCGCCCTGGCGTGGCTCGGGTCAATGCGCAGATGAGGAAGGAACGACATGGTTGCGCAGCTTGCCTCAATTCAACCCGTAACAAGTGGTGCCAAGCGTGTGGGTGAGGTCGAATGCGGCACTATTTACACCCCCGATTTGGGCGTGGTCTGCGCGTTGAATCCGGGTTTGCCGGGCAACCCAGCCCGGCCCACAAGCCGTCGGTGCAGTGTTAACGCGCGAACCGCCACGCCAATGGCTGCGCGCACTTCAGGGCGGAATCCGATACGGGGTGGTGCGGTGCGAGCCGCTGGTTCATTCGCTGCAGGAGCGAATTCGCAAGTTGCGCCGCGGTTGCGCGACGCGAGTTCGACAAGGGGCAACCTAAAATGCACAGCGCCCACACCCTTGCCGCCGATGAACGCCGACCTGCATTGCCATTCCAACGTCTCCGACGGCACGCTTCAGCCCGAAGCCCTGGCCGCGCGAGCCAAGGCCAACGGCGTCGAACTGTGGGCCCTGACCGACCACGATGAAGTCGGTGGCCAGGAGCGCGCGCGCCAGGCGGCGTTCGAGCTCGACCTGCCCTACCTCACCGGATGCGAAATTTCGGTCACGTTTGCCGACACCACGGTGCACATCGTCGGCCTCGGCTTCGATGCCGGCAATGCCGCGTTGATCGCCGGACTCGCGGCCACGCGCGACGGGCGCAAGCAGCGCGCGCTGGAGATGGCCCAGGGCCTGGCGCAGGCGGGTATCCCGGGTGCGTTCGAGGGTGCGCTCGGTTTCGTCAGCAACCCGGACCTGATGTCGCGCACCCATTTCGCGCGATTTCTCGTGGCAACGGGTGTGTGCCACGACACGCAAGAGGTCTTTCGCAAGTACCTGATCCAGGGCAAGCCGGGCTATGTGCCCCATCGCTGGGCATCGCTGCGCGACGCCGTGACCTGGATCGCGCAGGCCGGCGGTGTGGCCGTGATCGCACACCCGGCACGCTACAAGTTCAGCAGCAACGAGGAATATGCGTTGTTCACCGAATTCATCGCCCATGGCGGGCAGGGCGTCGAAGTCGTGACGGGCAGCCACAGTGCCGCCGACGCCGAGCGTTACGCCGACGCGGCGCTCGAATTCAAGCTCCTGGCCTCGCGCGGCAGCGACTTTCACAGCCCCGAAGAAAGCCGCATGGACCTGGGGGGCCTGCCGCCGCTGCCGGCGCGCCTGACGCCGATTTGGGAAACCCTGCTAGACCGCGTCCAGCGTCCGGGCTGAAAGACCAGGTTCAAGCGAACCGAAACCCGATCGCGCCCAGCGGCCCATAGTCCGCGTGAAAGGTGTCGCCGCGCTGCGCAGTCGTCGGCCGCGTGAACGAACCGGCAAGCACCACCTCACCCGCCTTCAGTGATTCGTCGTACTGCGCGAGGCGATTCGCGAGCCAGGCAACACCGGTGGCGGGATGGTTCAGCACGCCGGCGGCCAGGCCCGTTTCCTCGATCACTCCATTCTTGAACAGCAACGCGCCGACCCAGCGCAGGTCGACATCGTTCGGCCGCACCGGGCGGCCGCCGAGCACGATGCCGGCGTTCGCGGCGAAGTCGGAGATCGTGTCGAACACTTTGCGCGGGGCCTTGGTCTCGCGGTCGAATTGTTCGATTCGGGCGTCGATGATCTCCAGTGCCGGGCTCACCCAGTCGGTGGCCGACAACACTTCGAACAGCGTGACACCGGGTCCGGCCAGTGGTCGGTTCAGGATGAAGGCGAGTTCGACTTCGACGCGTGGCGCGATGAAGTGGTCGAACTCGATGTCGCCGCCGGGTTCGAAGAACATGTCGTCCATCAACGGCCCGAAGTCAGGCTCGGTGATCTGCGAAGCCTGCTGCATCGCGCGCGACGTGAGGCCGATCTTGTGGCCCTTGATGAAACGGCCGTCGGCCTGCTCGAGCTTGACCCATTCGCGCTGAATCGCGTAGCCGTCGTCGACCGTAATAGCGGGAAAGCGCTTCGAAAAGTGGCGCGTCTGGGTGCGCGTCTTGCGCGCCTGGTACAGCTCGCGCGCGAGGTCGCCGATGGTTTTGGAATCGAGCATGCGAAATCAACCCTGGTTCAACCCGTTGAACGGGACTCAAGTCTTGTTGAACAGCGGATGCAGATTGCCGAACTTGGCGTCGAATACTTCTTCGCCTTCGTCGACTTGCAGCGTCAGGCCGAGACCGCGGCGCGCCAGCAGCGGCGCGAAATGTTCGCGCGCGGCCGCGGTCACGCTTGCGCCGGCGTTGTGCTTCGCGGTTTCGCTGCGCCCACGTGC
Organism: Burkholderiales bacterium; assembly: GCA_022758925.1. Classification (GTDB taxonomy): domain Bacteria; phylum Pseudomonadota; class Gammaproteobacteria; order Burkholderiales; family Burkholderiaceae_C; genus JAEMQF01. Next base: position 4,501 of record JAEMQF010000382.1, read on the forward strand.
CATGCGCAAGTTGAAGTAGACGAAAGCGTGCTCGCCGCTGCCGTCGGCGACTGCAAAGTGCATGGCCGGATAGGCGAAGACGCGAATCCCCGCGATCGGGAACACTTGTTTGCCGGCTTCGTCTTTCACGCTCGACATCGCGTCGGCCAAACGCCGGCACAGCAGCTTCATGTCGGTCTCGGTTTCGATTTGCGGCGTGTACAGGATCACGAGATGAGGCATCAGACGATCTCCATCACGCCCAGGGTGCAGGTCACGGAAAAGATCGGTATCGGTTGCAGGTGGCGGATCGTGCCCGGGCCGCGCGCGGCGGCGGCGATGCTGATGAAGGTGCGGACCTCGAACCCGCCCTGGCCGGCATCGCGGTAGATCTCTGCATCGGTGTAGGCGAGCAACGCCTGTCGGTCCTGGCGCACCCAGCGATCCATGAAGTCGCGGTCCCAGGCCTCGTTGATCTTGCCCGAATCGGGAGTCGCGGGCCAGTGGCTGATGCCGCCGGTGCCGACGATGGCAATGCGCTCGCTCACCTTGTCCGCCGCGCGGCGCAGCGCTTCGCCCAGGGCCCAGGCGCGGTGCAACGGTGGCAGCGGCGGACCCTGGCAGTTGATGTTGACGGGCACGACGTCGAGGTCGTAGTGCGGCGTCAGAAAGTGCAGCGGCACGGCCAGGCCGTGGTCGAACTTCCATTCTTCGGCATACGCGAGATCGACGCTCTGCATCACTTCCGTGATCAGGCGCTTCGACAGTTCGGCGTTGCCCGGAACCCGCGTGCGCGCGATCCCGAGCCACGCCGGGTCTTCGATCGGGCCCTCGTATTCATCGGCCATGCCGATGGCGAACGCCGGCATGTTGTCCATGAAGAAGTTGCCGAAGTGTTCGGCACCGACGAGCACCAGGGCGTCGGGCCGCGTCGCGCGCAGCTCCTGCGCAAACGCGCGAAACGCCGCGTGGAACGGGTCGCGCAGCAGCGGGTCGGCCATCTGCGCGCGGCCGGTGATGCCGGGGGCGTGGCTGCACACCCCCGCAAAGACCAGACTCATAGCCCCGCCACCCGGTCGTCCAGCAGCGTCGTCATGGCATACACGCCGGCACGCACCGGCCCATGGCGCGCCACGCCGTCGCGCATCGCCTGGATGTAGCCTGCCCACGGCAAACCGAGAAACGCCGCGAAGTGCATCAGCAACTGGCCGTTCGCACCGAGCACG
>JAEMQF010000118.1 GCA_022758925.1 Burkholderiales bacterium
CACTTTCGCCGCGACGCGTGCATCGGTGCCATCGATGCTGAGCAGCGCCGGGCTGCCGATGCTCAACGTGGCAACGTCTTCCGACGCGATCGCGACCTCGAGCTCGAGCTGCGACAGGTCGACAATTTCAAGCAGGCGCGCGTCGACCGCGACACGCTCGCCGGGCTGCGCCAGGCGCTGCGAAATGAGGCCGGAGATGGGCGCGACCAGGGTTGCGTCGGCGCGTCCCTTGCGCGCCAGCTCCACCGCCGCGAGCGCGGCTTCGAGCGTGCCCTGGGCCGCGGCCTCGTTGGATACCGAAGTTTCCAGGCCGGTCGGTGAAATGAAGCCTTGCGCGACCAGGGCACGGTTGTTCTCCAGCGCGCGCACCGCGATCGTCCATTGCGCCTTGGCCGAGGCGGCGGTTTGCTCGGCCTGGCGCAAACGCCAGTCGAGCTCGGTGCTGTCGAGTTGCCCCAGCACCTGGCCGCGGCTGACCTTGTCACCTTCGCGCACCGTCAGCGTCTGCACTTCGGCCGCGACCTTGGCTTTCAGGAACGCACTGTTGGTTGCCTTGAGCCCGCCTGAGATTTCGAGCGTGCGAGTGAGTTCGACCGTGCGCGCGGTCACGATGTCGGACGCGGCCAACTCCAGTGCCATGCTGGTTTTCGGCGCGGCCGCCGCCGGCGGTTGTGCCGCCGGGCGCTGTTTCACGGCGCGCAGCCCGAGCCCGCCAAGCAGCAGCACAACGGCCAACAGCGCCGCCCAAAGCAGGGTGCGTTTCATGCGCGCTTTGCTTTGCGCGACACGGCTTTGCGCGGCGCGCGCTTCGCACTGGCCACGGGCGCGCGCAGTCCGTTCAGCACCAGGTCGAGCTGGGCCGCGATGAAGGCGCGCGGGTCGATCGAATTGCCAACACCGCAGGCGCCGATCGAGTGTTTGTGCATGACCAGGAACAGCATCGGCGCGACCAACGCATGCGTCACGCCGGCAATGTCGATGCGGCGAAATTCACCACGCTCGATGCCACGCTGCAGCAGCAGCGACAGCAGCGCGTGCGTCGGCTTGATCACTTCATCGACATAGAACTGCGCGATTTCGGGGAAGTTGCGCACCTCCGACATCATCAGCTTCATGATTCCCGAAGCCCGGGTTTCGCCGATGCGCTGCCACCATTGTTCGTAGACCAGGATCAGCAGCTCGGGCGTGGGGCCGGTGAACTGCTCGACGACATCGATTCCCTGCGCAATCTCGTTCACCATGTGGTGGCGGATCACCTCTTTGAGCAATTCTTCCTTGCTCGGGTAATACAGGTACAGCGTGCCCTTGGACACGCCGGCGCGCTGCGCCACTTCTTCGGAGCGCGTCGCGGCAAAGCCCTTTTCGACGAACAGGTCGAGCGCGGCGTCGAGCAGTTCCTGCGGGCGTGCCTCTTTGCGGCGTTGGCGGATGTGCGGTTGAACGAGCATTTGAAATTGTAATGACTGACTGGTCAGTAATGCAAGGGGGTGGTCCGCATGGGTCAACCCTCAATGGTGTCGTTGCGCCAAGCCGGCACCAGGCGATCAGCGTCGGAACACCTGCGCTGCGGTGAGACCTGTTCCGCGGGATCTGAGACGAACCGGCCAGCGAAGCTCCCATTTGGCGGTCTATCAGTCGAGTCGTCTTCTCGGCGTTCGGTGCACCTGCACTTCGACACGCGCAGTACGTCTACAGTTGACCAACTACTTCTGCTGGATCGAACTCGAACCCGGGATAGTTGAAAGCCGTTGCCAGCTTCTCGCACTCCAGCTGCGTCGTGCCGTGTTGCCGCAGTACAGCGTGCCATCGAGACGCGACCGCCTGTTGGGTATGGTCGATGATCGCAGTGGCTTGTACGAGCGACAGCTTGAACTGCCCGTGCTGGGATAGCAGGTTGGTGCGGTTCGCATACCGGTTGTATGTGCCGCAGGTCAGCGCAAGGTCACGTTTCTCGATGCTGGTCAGTGGGTTGGGTGTCAGATCATAGGCCGGAGACAGCTCCCATTTATCGGTCGGTGCGATCAGGGCGTGGTTTCGAGGGTGATCGTCCGTATTCGAGATCAAGGCGTTGAACACCATGCGTCGAAACAACTCCTCCAGGTCCTTCGCCGGCTGCGCACTGCGTCGCCTGAGTTCATCGGCCAGTAGCAGGTAGGACCACTTGCCGCGGTCGTCGTGCGAATCCTCGGCCCCCAATGCCGTCAGCCCGCTGACCATGCGATGTCTCAAGTAACCTTCGGCCGTCAGCGTACGGTCGAAGCGTTGAACCAGCAGAACGTCTTCGCCGCCGACGGTATCGATGCGATGCTTTGCGACACGCAATCCGCACTCCTGCGCCAAGGAGAGCATGGCGCCTTCGACGCGCGCGTTGTTCCACCTGTCGGTCTTGTCCGGAAACTTCGCCAGCCACAAGCCTTCGTTGTCCTCGACCACGTTCTTGGGTCGCGCGCCGCCCATCGATGTGCCGGGCCGCAGGAGTTCGAACACGTACTCTGGAATGCCAGGCTCGCCCTGGGTCTCGCCGTCGATGAACTGCTCAGCCGCTGTGAGCAGGGCTTGCAGCTGAATGACCTGGTTGAACTTGCGCACCGGTGCGGGCGGCGCCTTGTCGCGGCCGAAGGAGAGAGCACCTGCCCGGTCTTCGGGCGAATGCAGCAGGTAGTCAAGCTCGGTGAGGCCGGTACGCCCGGTGTGTTTCTCGATGATGCGGCGGCCCCACGCGTCGGGTGATGCGTCGCGCAAGGCGCCGAAGATGCCCTTGAGCTTTACGGTCTGAGATCGACGCGGCGACAGCGGCAGTTCGTACGGCTCCAGCGGTACCGCGTCCGGTCGCTTCAGGTAGAGCGGGTTGTAGACGAACGATCCGGTTGCCAGTCCGTGCGGGAAGGCCAGTTCGTAGAAACCTGCCGTCACGACCTCGAGTGACTGCGGCAACTGCAGGTAGACGTAGGCGCGGTGCTTAGAACTCATCATCGAGGCGCTCCTTGCGATGTCGCACCCGCTGCGGCAGCCGTGCGACTTCCAGTTGCTTGCCTTCGTCGTCGCGTTCGGGGTTGACGAACGCATTAATCTCGGACTCGAGCCCCATCGCCCACAACATGGCCAAGTACGCCCCCAGCCCGGTCTGCAGGTTCCCGGCCTCGACCGCACGTGCGGTGTCGTAGCTGATCCCTGCTTTGGAAGCGATCTCGCGCAGTGTGAGACGACGGCGCTTGCGTGCCAGCGCGATGTGCTCGCCGATGCGCTTCGCCCCATGCTTGACTGCGTAGGGAGCGGTCTCGCTCAGTTGAAGTGGGCGTGGCATGTTGCAACCAATCAAAAGATAGATTCGAACGGTTTCAGTCTATCTTTGTCAGGCTGGCCTGTCAAAAACCAGTTGGTTGAATGCGTCATCAGATATATGACAAATGGCACCAGCAGTCCTCGAAGAAGATGGTCGCCAAGTCGGACCGAACCTGCGCGAACAGGTTCTGAGGTGATGCTTCGCAAAGCGGGCGGGGCGAAGAACCGGCCGGCGGAGCAGGTACCGCTTCAACCTGGAAACCCCAGTTGGACGCGCCCGAGTTGGCCGTGATGCGGTGCGCTGGCAAGGCACGACGACGCTGGAGGCTCCTGCCCGCGCGCAGGAGCAACGCGGGCAGCGTGCCGCAGCGCAGCTCTATCGAGCGCGTAGCGCTCCCCCCCCCAATGGTGAGCGTGGTCGTGGGTCGAGATCTCAGCGTGGATGCGGTGGCGCCAGCGCAGGAAGCGTTCAACTGCGGTTTCCAGGGTCAATGCCTCTGAGACCAATTCTCGAGCGTGAGGCCGGCCACCCGTGAGAACTGTCGGGTCTTGCTGGTGACGAGCACGGCGCCGGCGGCCAGGGCATGGCCGGCAATCATCGCGTCCATGCTGCCGATCGGTGTTCCCGCCTTGTGCAAATCGCTTGCGATCGACGCGAAGTGCGTGGCAGCAGCCTCGTCCCAAGGCAGGCACTGCAGCGGAGCAGGAGTTGGTCGAGCAACTGGGCGAGTCGGTGTGCACCATCCTTGAGCTTGAGGCCATAAAGCAGCTCGCCTCGCGTCACGGCCGAAATGCACAAGTGCTTCGCGGATGCAGCCGCCAGGCGCACATCGAGGGCAGGCGTCTTGCCTCCAAGCAGACAGCTCACCGTGTCGGTGTCGAGCATGTACAGCGGCATCACCGGTCTTCGAGCAACTCTCGAGGCTTCAGCGGTTCATTCAGCGGGAGGTCGTTCATGAAGTCGGCCGAAACATCGGCTTGGTCACGGAGCGCAAAAAAATCGTGCCAGGAATTGCGGGTCCGCCTGGCCGACAGGATCACATCACCGGTGACGCTATCGCGCCGAATGAAGACCTCGTCTGAAGCATCGAACCTGAACTTGGCCGACAGGCGCACCGCCTGGCTGCCACCATTCACAAACAGCTTTGCAGTGTTGTTGGCGACGTTGGGCTCGTTGAATATATCCAAGCAACGTCTAGGCCGGAAAATCGGCGTCGCCCATCGGTCGGCAGCGGTCACCAAGTGGGCTGCTGAAGGCGCGCGTGGTGAAGTGCGCCAGGCCGCGCCTGACCTTGCTCATCGCGACACCGATGGTTGACTCGAACAAGTACGGCAGCATGCGGCCGCGAAACCCTACTCGATGTTCTGCACCTGCTCGCGCATCTGCTCGATCGCGACTTTCATCTCCACCGCCACATTCGTGAGTTCGAGCGATGCCGCTTTCGAGCCCAGCGTGTTCGCCTCGCGCAGCAACTCCTGGATCAGGAAATCCAGGCGCTTGCCGATCTCGCCGCCGGCGCGAATCAGGCGTTCGATTTCCTCGAGGTGCGATCTCAGCCTTGCCAACTCTTCGGCGACGTCGATGCGGATTGCGTACGCCGCGGCTTCGGCTACGGCGCGCTCCTGCAGGTCTTGCAGCGCGATCGTCTGCGCCGCGCCCACGCTGTCGAGTGCCTCGCGCCAGCGCTCCAGGAAACGCTGTTGCTGGCGCTGGACCACGGCCGGCACAAGCGGTTCGGCGCGTGCCGCGAGTTCGCGCAGTTGGCCGGTGAGTTCGAGCAGTACCGCGGCCAGGCGCGCGCCCTCGCGCCCTCGCGCCTCGCGCAAGCCCGCGATGGCGCGCTTCGCGGCCTCGAGCGCGGCCTCGTCGAGCCTTTCAGCGGCGCGCGATCCCTTGCACCAGGTCAGGACCTCATGCACCGACAGCGCCGTTGCACCGGGCAGCCGAGCCTGCACCGTGCTTTCCAGTTGCGCCAGGCGATCGAGCTGCTCGGGCCGAGGCAGCGTCACCGCGGCGTCGGTTTCGGCACCGGTCGCGAGCCGCAGTTCAATCTTGCCGCGCCGAAACGAGCGACCCAGCAACTCGCGCAAGGCCGGCTCGAGCCCGCGCAAATCATCGGGCAGGCGAAACCCAAGGTCGAGAAATCGGCCGTTGACCGACCTCAGCTCGATGCTGACGCTTGCCGCGCCCCTTGCCGCATCGCTGCTGGCCGGCACCGCCTCGGCACCGGCGCAAACCTGTGCGGAAGTCGCGGCCGTCGAGGCGCTTGCATAGCCGGTCATACTGTAGACTGCCATCGAGACTTTCCCGCAGCTATCGAACATGTCAAAGCAAAAGCCTGCTCCGTTGCCGCCTGGCACGGTCGTGGGAGGCTACCAGATCATCAAGAAACTGGCCGCGGGCGGGTTCGGTGTGGTCTACCTGTCGGAAGATTCCGAGCGCCGCATGGTCGCGCTGAAGGAATATCTGCCGGCCTCGCTCGCCGAGCGCTCGCCGGGCGAACTGACACCGCGCGTCAAGCCCGACAAGCTGCCGCTGTACCGCCTCGGCCTGAAGAGCTTTTTCGAAGAGGGCCGGTCGCTGGCGCAGATTGCGCACCCCAGCGTCGTCTCGGTGCTGAACTTCTTCCGCGAGAACGAAACCGTCTACATGGTGATGAACTACCTGCAGGGCGACACGCTGCAGGATTTCATCGTCACGGCGCGCGATCTGAAGCGCGACAAGGTGTTTCGCGAATCGACCATCCGCTCGCTGTACGACGAAATCCTGCGCGGCCTGCGCATCGTGCACCAGCACAAGATGTTGCACCTGGACATCAAGCCGGCGAACATCTTCATCACCAACGACAACAAGGCGGTGCTGCTCGACTTCGGCGCCGCGCGCGAGGTGCTGAGCAAGGAGGGCAACTTCATTCGCCCGATGTACACGCCCGGCTTCGCCGCGCCCGAGATGTACCGGCGCGACGGCACGCTCGGCCCCTGGACCGACATCTACGCCATCGGCGCCTGCATCTACGCCTGCATGCAGGGCTACCCGCCGAACGACGCGCCGCAGCGCATCGAGAAGGACCGGCTGGCATTGAGCCTTTCGCGCCTGCGCAACATCTATTCCGACAATCTGATCGAGGTCACCGAGTGGTGCATGTCGCTCGATCCGTTGTCGCGGCCACAAAGCGTGTTCGGGCTGCAGAAAGAACTGGCGCGCGAAACCGAGCGCAGCTACACCAAACTCACTTTCAGCGAACGGCTCAAGCTCCAGCTCGAAAACCTGACCGCAGGTGCCAAGGGCTGACATGACTGCCGCCAGGCGCACTTCGTTCGCACCCGCCGCATTTCGGTCCGACCCTTGGCGCACTCAGTCGGCTCGGGAGCGGCCCAGCGCCGACTGAGATGACGACCCCCAGGCTCACTTCGTTCGCCGCCCCCCGGGGGGGCGCTCAGTCGGCTCGGGAGCGGCCCAGCGCCGACTGAGAGCAGGCATGCGCTTTTCCGTCTACCAGGTCAGCCGCAAAGGGGGCCGGGAGAAGAACGAAGACCGGATGGGCTATTGCTACACCCGTGAGTCGGGCCTGTTCGCGTTGGCCGACGGCATGGGCGGCCATCCCGAGGGTGAAGTCGCTGCGCAGCTCGCCTTGCAGACGCTGGCGGCAATGTTCCAGCGCGACAGCAAGCCCACGCTGAAGGATCCGCTGCGGTTCCTGCTCGAGGCCATCATTGCCGGGCATCACCAACTGCTGCACTACGCCACCCAAAGTGCGCTCATCGATACGCCTCGCACCACCGTCGTGGCCTGCCTGCTGCAGGGCAGCACGGCCTACTGGGCGCATTGCGGTGACTCGCGCATGTACCTGCTGCGCGGCGGAAAGCTGATCGCGCGCACGCGCGACCACTCCTATTCGGAGTTGCAGAATACGCTGGGGGACAAGGTGACACCCATGCCCGAGCGGTTCAACCGCAACGTGCTGTTCGCCTGCCTGGGCAGCCCAGGCAAGCCGGTGGTCGATACCGCCGGGCCGCTGAAGCTGCGACCGGGCGACCGCATGCTGCTGTGTTCCGACGGCCTGTGGGGAACGGTGGATGACGTCGAGATCATCTCGATGATGTCGAGCAAGGTCATTTCCGATGCCGTGCCCGATCTTGTCGAGCTTGCGCTTCGCAACGGTGGGGCCAAGTGCGACAACGTCTCGTTGCTGGCGGTCGATTGGGAATCAGCTGAAAACGACGATTCGGCCAGCGGCGTGTCCACCGACTCGCTCAACCCCGACGTCTTTGCCTCGACGATCCAGGCCGGAGTGCTGGGCACCGATCCGCCGGTGGACGAACTCGACGAGGCCGAGATCGATCGCTCCATCCGCGAAATCAACGACGCGATCAAGCGCTCGGCGCAAAAGAAGAAGTGAACGTGGCCCAGGCATTTGTTCGCTCGTTCGCGAGAGCCCACGATGAGCTGCGGCCGGTGTGCATCACACGCGAATTCACGAAACACGCCGAAGGCTCGGTGCTGATTGAATTTGGCGACACGAAAGTGTTGTGCACGGCCTCGGTGGAAGAGCGCGTGCCGCCGCACAAGCGCGGTAGCGGCGAAGGTTGGGTCACGGCCGAATACGGCATGCTGCCGCGTTCCACGCACACGCGCAGTGAGCGCGAAGCGGCGCGCGGCAAACAAAGCGGGCGCACGCAGGAGATTCAGCGCCTCATCGGGCGCTCGTTGCGCTGCGTGTTCGACCTGAAGCGCCTCGGCGAGCGCACGATTTCGCTCGATTGCGACGTGCTCCAGGCCGACGGCGGGACGCGCACCGCGGCGATCACCGGCGCGTTCGTCGCCGCGCACGACGCCGTGAGCTGGCTGCTCGCGCAAGGGAGCATCGAGGTGAGCCCGATTCGCCAGTTCGTCGCCGCCGTGTCGGTGGGCGTGGTGCAGGCAACGCCGCTGCTCGATCTCGAATACAGCGAAGACTCGGCGTGCGACACCGACATGAACGTCGTGATGACGGCCAACGGCGGCTTCGTCGAGTTGCAGGGAACCGCCGAGGGCGAAGCGTTCTCGGGCGAACAGATGGACGCGATGCTGGCGCTGGCGCGCAAGGGAATCCGGGAGCTGCTGGCCGCACAGCGCGCATCGCTGGGCGTCTAGGAACCTGTCCGTGACTCAGACAGCCCTGCGTTGCGACGACAGGCTCCTAGGTGCAAGCCGCAGCCCAGGGTGGTGTCCTGGGCAAGGTTTGCAACGACGCAGGCGCGCACTGTCGTCGCAACCCTTCGGGCCGGGACCAAATCGGGCACATGCGGGGGTCGCAAGCCGCTTGTGGTGCTCGGCACCACCGCGCGTCTTGCTCCTACGCCTGTGCCCGATTTGGCCCCGGCGCAGGGCTGTCTGAGCCACGGACAGGTTCCAACGCGATGCGTCTGGTGCTGGCGTCGAGCAACGCCAAGAAGCTTGGCGAGATGCGTGCGCTGTTCGCACCGCTCGGGTTGGAATGCCTGAGTTGCGCCGAGCTCGGCATTTCCGAGCCGCACGAGCCGCACCGCAGCTTCATCGAGAACGCCCTCGTCAAGGCGCGGCACGCGGCGCGGCACGCGGCGTGCGCTGCGATCGCGGACGACTCGGGGCTTTGTGTCGACGCGCTGGGCGGCGCGCCCGGGGTCGATTCGGCGAACTACGCGGCTATTGAGCGCCCCCAGGCCGACGACATACGTCGTCCGTCCCCCGAGGGGGTCAAGGAAACTTGGGGCGGCCCGGCGTTTCCTTGTGAGCTGCCCCTGGCCGAGCGCGAGGTGCAACGCCGCGCCCAGGATCAGGCGAACAACGTCCTGCTGCTGCAACGGCTGCGCGGCATAGCGGATCGGCGCGCCCACTTTGTCAGCGCGCTCGTCGCGCTGCGAAATGCCGATGACCCCGAGCCCCTCGTCGCGGTAGGCCGCTGGGAGGGTGAGATTCTCGATGCGCCGCGCGGCAGCGGCGGCTTCGGTTACGACGCGTTGATGTTCATTCCCGCGTTGGGAAAGACTGTCGCGGAACTTGTCGGCGAGGAGAAGAACCGATTCAGCCATCGCGCGCTTGCGGCGCAGCGCATGCTGCTGGCCGTGCGTGAAAGCTGGCACCTTGCGTAAGATTGTGATCGGTGCGGCGCATGAGGCGCTGCCCGCGGAGCGCGACGCCGAACGGCTCGCACGCTACCTGCGGCCCGGCACCCTGTCGTTCGCCGCAATGCCACCCTTGTCGCTGTATGTGCACCTGCCGTGGTGCCTGAAGAAATGCCCTTATTGCGATTTCAACTCGCATGCATTGACTTCGCGTGACGGGCGCGACACCGGCGCGCTGCCCGAGGCGCGCTATCTCGACGCGCTGCGCTGCGACCTGGAAGCTGCGCTGCCCTTCGTCTGGGGCCGGCGCGTGCAAAGCATCTTCATCGGCGGCGGCACGCCAAGCCTGTTCGAGCCCGAGTCGATCGACCGGCTGCTCGGTGACATCCGGGCCCGCCTGCCGCTCGAACCCGGCGCGGAAATCACGCTCGAAGCGAACCCCGGCACGTTCGAGCGCGAGCGCTTTCATGCCTACCGCGCCGCGGGCGTGACGCGCCTGTCGATCGGTGTGCAGAGCTTCAACGACAGCATGCTCGGGCGCATCGGCCGCGTGCACGACGCAGCACAGGCGCGCGCCGCGCTCGCCGAGGCGGCCGACGCATTCGAAACCTACAACATCGACCTGATGTACGCGCTGCCCGGGCAAACGCTGGCCGAACTCGCTGCCGACCTCGACCAGGCGTTGTCGTTTGCGCCGCCGCACCTGTCGATCTATCACCTGACGCTCGAGGCCAACACCGTGTTCGGCAAGTACCCTCCGGTGCTGCCCGATCACGACAGCGCGTGCGACATGCTCGACCACCTGGTTCAAGTCTGCAGCGATCGGGAGTTGCAGCGCTACGAGGTCTCGGCCTTTGCCCGCGCCGGGCAGCGTTGCGTGCACAACCTGAACTATTGGCAGTTCGGCGATTACCTCGGGATCGGCGCCGGTGCGCACAGCAAGTTGTCGTATCCGCATCGGGTGGTGCGCCAGGTCCGGCAGCGCGAACCCGAAAGCTACATGGCGCGCGCGCTCGGCGGCCGCAGCATCGCCAGCGATGAAGAGGTGCCGCGCGCGCAGCTGCCGTTCGAATTCATGCTCGGCGCGCTTCGGCTGCGCGAAGGCTTCGAACTGGCGCGATTCACCGAGCGCACCGGGCTGCCCGTCAGCGCGGTGGCGCCGGCGCTTGGCCAGGCGCAGGCGCAAGGCTGGATCACCCAAGACTTGCAG
>JAEMQF010000229.1 GCA_022758925.1 Burkholderiales bacterium
ACCCATGCTGCGCCTGCTCGCCCCTGCGGGCGCCGACCCGGCCGCGCGCACCGTCGTCGCCGGCCGCGCGCTGCGCGCCTTCGTCGACGGCTACGTGGCAGTGTTGTTGCCTGCGTACCTGCTCGCCCTGGGCCTGCCAGCCTGGGCGGTGGGCGTGCTCTCAACCGCCACCCTGCTCGGCTCGGCCTGCGCCACGCTCGCAGTCGGAGCCTGGGGGCACCGCTTTGCCTCACGCAATTTGCTGCTCGGCGCCGCACTCCTGATGGCGGGAACCGGCATCGCATTCGCGAGCGTCGACCAGTTCTGGCCGCTGCTGATCGTGGCCTTTGTCGGCACGCTGAATCCGGGTTCGGGCGACGTCAGCGTGTTCCTGCCGCTCGAACATTCACGCCTGGCCGCAGCCACTCGGGGCGACGCACGCACCACGCTGTTTGCGCGCTACAGCCTGCTCGCGTCGCTGAGTGGCGCCTTCGGTGCCCTCGCGGCCGGGGTGCCGGCGTGGCTCGTGACACAAAGCGCGGGTGGCCTCGATGAGCTGCAGGCGCTGCGCTGCATGTTCATCGGCTACGCCTTGGTCGGGGTGGTGCTGTATTGGCTCTACCGCGGCCTGCCCCGAACCGCGCCGGGCAGTAGCACCGCAAGCGCCACGGCGACTGCACCGCTGCGCGAATCGCGCGCGATCGTGCTCAAGCTCGCGGCACTGTTCTGCGTCGATTCCTTCGCCGGTGGCCTGGTCGTGAACAGCTTGATGGCGTTGTGGCTGATGCAGCGCTTCGGCCTCGCGCCAGCCGCCACCGGCCAACTCTTTTTCGCCACCGGTCTACTCGCCGCCGCGTCGATGTCGGCCGCACCGTGGGTGGCCAGGCGCATCGGGCTGCTGAACACGATGGTGTTCACGCATATCCCGGCAAATGCCTGTTTGATCCTGGCCGCGCTTGCGCCGAGTCTGCCGCTCGCGCTCGCCCTGCTGCTCGTGCGCAGCGCCTTGTCGCAGATGGACGTGCCCACGCGCAGCGCCTTCGTCATGAGCGTCGTCACACCAGCCGAGCGCGGCGCGGCGGCAAGTCTGACCGCAGTGCCGCGCAGCCTGGCCGCGGCCATCAGCCCGGGCCTGGCCGGCGCGCTGTTCGCGGCCGGGTTTCTGGCGGCACCGCTGGTCGCCAGTGGCGCACTCAAGATTGCCTACGACGTGACGCTGTGGTTTGCTTGTCGAGGTCACGACCTCGACGCGTCGTGACCGCCCATCCCTCGACGGGTCGTGACCGCCCATCGGCGCCCGGGCCGCGGCGATGCTGCTTGCGCCGCTCAGGGCCGCGCCCGAGCCTGCTCGTGGCGCAAAGGGTCGGGAAACTTCAGACTGCCGAGCTTGACCGCGTGAATCGCGTAGCATCGAACTCGCATTTTCACCCCCCGGCGCAATGACCATGGCTTTGGAAACGATAGAACTCAACCCCGCCGGCGAGCCGATCGCAAGCATCATCATCCTGCACGGGCTGGGCGCCGACGGCGCCGATTTCCTGAGCTTTGGTGACCAGATCGATCTGTCATCGGTAGGCCAGGTGCGATACGTCCTGCCGCGCGCTCCGGTGCGGCCGGTCACGATCAACAACGGCTACGAGATGCGCGCCTGGTACGACGTGCTGGGCCAGCAGATCGATCGGCGCGAAGACGAAGCAGGGCTGCGCGAATCGATGCGCGAGGTGCAGGCCTTGATCGACCGCGAACGCGCGCGCGGAGTCGCCGCGAACCGCATCGTGCTCGGCGGTTTTTCGCAAGGCTGCGCCATGGCATTGCTCGCGGGGCTGCGCTACCCCGAGCGCCTGGCTGGCCTGGTGTGCATGTCGGGTTACCTGCCCCTGGCCGGCAGCACCGCAGCCGAGCGCCACGACGCGAACGCGCTGGTGCCGATCTTCATGGCGCATGGCCAGCGTGATGGCGTGATCCCGATTGACCGCGCCAGCGCTTCGCGCGACGCGTTGGCCAAGCTCGGCTATTCAGTGCAGTGGCACGAGTACCCGATGGAGCACTCGGTGTGCATGGAGGAAGTGCAGGCGCTCAACGCCTGGCTGGTGAAGGTGTTGCGCTGATGCAGCGCCGCGCGCGCGAGGTTTCGATATCGACTCAGTGATCTTCGATTCGGGTGTGGGACTCTTCGGCGAGTTCACCGGTGTCGGGGTCGACCCACCCCGCCATGCCGAGTTCTTCTTCGGCTTCTTCGAGGGTTTCGCCGGGCTCCAGATCGCCGTCGGCGGCGGCATTCATGTCGGCCAGCGCTTCGTCGGCAGTCGCGAACGGCCCGAATTGCTGGGTGCTTCGCTCGGCGAGCCAGTACCAGCCGTCGGGGTGCTGGATCAGCGTGCCGCTGTCGGGCGGAAGGAGTGCTCCCGCCAAGGTGTCGTCGCTGGGAGGTTCAGGCAAGATTCGAGTTCCCCTCGTTGCGGGCGGCTTGGCAGGTGGTGCGGCGGGCATGGTACGGACTCCTTCAGACGTGCTTATGGTAGCGCCGGCCGTCGCCGCGGTCACGCCCGGCGCACAACTCTTTGCGTGACAAAAGGTCACGCCGGACTTTTCGTTTTCACCCCTGGGAAGTCGCCTATCGAAGCCAGCATTGCGCAGGGCAAATGTGTGGCTGGCCGACAGCACGGTGGTCGCGCATGACGGCCAGCGATCCGGTCGACGTTGTCCAGGCGCAACTCGACGCCTACAACGCCCGCGACCTGGCTCGATTCCTCGCGACCTACAGCGATACGATCCTCATTTACCGGCCTCCGGCGGCACAGGCCGTGATCTCGGGCAAGGCCGAACTCGCGCGTTTCTACGCCGAGCAGCGTTTTCATCTCCCCGCGCTGAAGGCCGACATCGTGAATCGAACGGTCCTGGGCAACAAGGTCATCGACCACGAGCTGATCTGGGGCGTGGGCGAACAGGCCTTCGAAGTCGCCGCCGTGTATGAAGTTCGCGACGGCTTGATTCAGGCGGTCTGGCAGTTCGCCGCCGACTGAAGCGCCGCCAGGAGCCTGTCGGGCTTTGGGTCGGGCCCGCGCCGGGGCGAATTGCGGCGCCAATCTAGGCGTCGGCGACGCCGTGTGGCGTGCCACACAAGGAGTCGGCAACAACGAGTAGCGCCGCAATTCGCCCCGGCCCTTCGGGTTGGGCCTGCCTTGGGGCGCAGGCGTCGTTGCAAATGCTCGCCGTGCCGCCCGGCACGGCTGCGCTTTGCGCCTAGCCTGCGCCCCAAGGCAGACCCAACGCGGGCACGACCCAAAGCCCGACAGGCTCCCCGCGCAGCGAGCGCGTCTCGCCGATCTGCATCACGTCGAACTCGTCGATGCGCAGGCCTTGTTCGGCGCGTTGGCGCGCCAGCAGCAGGGGTGGCTCGTCGGCCGGCTCGTCGGTCAGGTTTTCGAATGTGCCCCAATGAATACCGATGGCGCGCGCCGCGCGCAGGTCGGCACGCACTCGCACCGCTTCGGGCACGTCGAGGTGCATGACCTGCATGAACCAGCGCGGCGCGTAGCCGCCGATCGGGATGAACGCCATGTCGAAGCCGCCGAAACGCTCGCCGATGTCGCGAAAGTCGTTCGAGTAGCCGCTATCGCCGACATGAATGACCCGCAGTTCCTCGCCCTCCACAACCCAGCCGCCCCAGAGCGTGGTATTGGTGTCGGTGAGGGTGCGCCGGCTCCAGTGCTGAACCGGCACGAACGTGACCCGCAGCGGCCCTTCGTCGAATCCTTGCCACCAGTCGGCTTCGCTCACGCGCGTGATGCCGCGCTCGGCAAACCACTGCTTCAGGCCGAGCGGCACCAGGAAGTGCGGGCTGCCCGAGGCCATGTTCGCGAGTTGCCGCACCGAGTCTTCGTCGAGGTGGTCGTAGTGGTTGTGCGAGATCATCACGACGTCGATCTTCGGCAGTTCGGCGACTTCGATCGGCAATGGCACGAGGCGCTTCGGCCCGACAAACGACAGCGGCGAGGCACGTGGCGAGAAGATCGGATCGAACAGCACATTCTTACCGCCGATGCGCAACAGCACGCTGGCGTGGCCGATCCATGTCATCGACGGGTTCGCCGCAGGCGAGCGCAACAGCGCGGCGTCGGTCTTCACCGCAGGCAGGTTCCAACCCTGGGGGGGAGCCTTCGGCAGCCCATTGCGAAGGCGCTCCCACTGCCAGGCCCAGAAGCTGGCATTGGGCGGGTGCGCATCGTTGTTGACAAAGCCGCCGGGCACGTGGTGCGCTGCGGGCGCAGCCGGTTGCGCCCACACGCACCCGGCACAGGCCAGGCCAGTCAACAGCGTGGCAATGCAGCGCTCAGGCGTCACGCGCATAGCTGTGTCGCAAGCGTTGCACGTTCGGAATGAAGAACTGCGAAACGACAGTGTCGCCGACCATGCGGTCGATGAACTGCAACTTGTCTTCGTGGCCGAACGTCGTGCCCCATTCGGCCGCCAGGCGCGCCTGCAAGGTGTTGGCATGCGAGAGCGTCAAACCGATCGACGGCAGGACGTCGGCTTCGGCGAGCAGCACGGCGTCGGCCGCGAGTTCGCCGTCTGCAGCCAAACGCTCGATTTGCCGCGGCAGGCTTGCGCCGCGTTGCGCGGCGGGCCCGGCGCCACGATGGTGCATCCAGCATGCGCGCGCATAGGGAGCGCCCGCGCGCGGCTCGGTGGCGAGAACCAAGGCTTCCAGGCCATCACACACCCCGGCGTCGACCATTGCGTGGCGCAGGTAGGGCGCGGCTTTCTGCCACGCGAGCAGTTCGAGCCGAAACGGCGCCGATGACCCACGCGAACCATCGTGATGGAAATCGTGAATCAGCCCTGCCGTGACGACGCGCGCGCTGCGGCGCGCATCGAGCCGCGCCAGGCGCGCCAGGTACAGCGCGCTCAGCATGACTTCGAGAAAATGCTGGGGGTTGTGGTAGCCACTCGCGACTCCGGCGCCCACGCCATCGTCAATGTCGCGCGCGACGGCCTGGCCTGCCAGCGCCAGCGGCTCGGTGGGGGCCATGCCGATGCTTCGCAACGCGAGTGCGTGCGCGTTCCCAAGCCGGTCGGGCCGCGCGCCGAGCCGAGCGAAGCTGGCCACCATGGCCTCGGCCACTTGCGCCGGACCGAGCGCTTCCAGTATCGCGAAAGGCGGCAACTCGAACTCGGGCGAGAGTGCGTTCACGGTTGGGGTTCAGGGTCGCGATGCGAGCGGCAATCGGCCTCGATCGTAGCAGCGTAACGCGCCGGCCGTGGGGCAGCGCTGCGCGCTGCGACGAGCTCGAACCGGGCGCATGCGTTGTTGCGTCGCTGCGTGATCCTTTTGTCGGGCTGCCGCGTTGCCGCCGTTTGCTCGCCGGTGCCGGCATGGGCATGGGTCGCAGCACCGGCGTCGCGTCGAGCGCCGCCAAAGGCCTGTCGCTGTTGTTGCGCGTGGCCGGGCTCGGCAGCGCCGAAAGTGCATCACGCATCACGCTTTCCGCCCTGGGTGAGCGGTGCATCGCCGCTGACGGCGATGCGCCTTGGCGCTATCCTTGGCGCCGCTGACCCACCGCTCCATGGCTGCCCTGCACATCACCGACATCGAGTCCGCCATCAACTGGTGGCGCGAGCGCGAACCCTCGCCCGACGGCATCACCGCCTGCGCACAGGTGCGGGCCCTGGCCGAGGTCTACGCGCTGATGGTCTACCACCACGATCCCGAGTGCGACGAAACGACGATGCCACGTGCAGCGCGCAATGCCTGGCTCGCCTGGTACGCGAGCACGCCCGACGCACCGTGCATCGCAATCTGCTCCACGAGCCAGGGCGACCCGGTGTGCAAGGGCTGCGGGCGCACGTTCGACGAAGTCCAGCACTGGACCGCGATGAGCCCCGGTGAGAAGCGCGCCACCTGGCGCCGCATCTCGCTCGCCGGCACCGCCTGGCGTTTCAACCGCTACGCCGAACGCGCGCTGGAACGCGACCACGCGGCGCGCGAAGCAGCCGCGGCGAGCGAGGCCGGTGCGTGAGCGTCGCGCTGCTGGGGCAGGACGCACGCCGCATCGCCCACCTGGCCTGGCCGGTGTTCATCGGCCAGGCCGCAGTGGTGGCCTTCAGCACCGTCGACACCGCAATCGCGGCGCGTGCGTCGGCGCTCGACCTGGCGGCGCTGGCGGTCGGCAGCGCCATCTACGTCACGGTGTTCGTCGCGCTGATGGGAATGGTGTTGGCAGTGGGGCCGATCGCCGGGCAATTGTTCGGTGCCGGCAGGCACGAACAGGCCGGCGCCCAGTTCCACCAGGCGCTGTGGCTGGCGCTCGGGGCATCGATGCTCGGCTGCACGCTGTTGCTGTTCCCGCAGCCATTCCTGTCGCTGGCGCTGGCGTCACCCGAGGTCGCGACGAAAGTGCGCGCCTATCTCGCGGCGCTGGCGTTCGCATTGCCCTCGGCGCTGCTGTTCACGGCGTTTCGCGGCTTCAACACAGCGGTCTCGCGGCCGAAGATCGTGATGCTGCTGCAGCTTGGCGGGCTGCTGCTGAAGGTGCCGCTGACGGCGATGCTCGTGCTCGGTTTCAAGCTCGGCACGTGGCAACTGCCGGCGTTGGGCGCCGCGGGATGCGGCGTGGCCACTGCGGTCGTGATGGCGTGTCAACTCGGCGCTGCAGGCTTGCTGCTGTGGCGCGATCCGTTCTATGTGCCTTTCGGCCTGCACCGGCGCATCGCTGCGCCGCACCGCGCCAGCCTGCGCGCTTTGCTGCGCCTGGGGATCCCGATGAGCGCGTCGATCGCGATCGAGGTCACGGGCTTTACCTTCATGGCCTTGTTCATCTCGCGCATCGGCAGCACGCAGGTGGCCGCGCACCAGCTCGCGCTGAACCTGCTGTCGCTGATGTTCATGATGCCGCTGGCGATCGGCAACGCGACCAGCACACTCGTCGCACAACGCGTCGGTGCCAACGACCTGGCGCAGGCGCAGCGCCTCGGTTGGCACGGGTTGATCGTCGGCCTGGGTCTTGCCGCGCTCGCCGGCAGTGCAGTCTACGCGTTGCGCCCGTACATCCTGCATGCCTACACGCGCGACGCGGCGGTGCTCGCCGCGGCGTTGCCGTTGCTGGCCTGGCTCGTGCTGTTTCATGTGGCCGACGCTGCGCAGATCATTGCCGCATTCGTCTTGCGCGCCTACCGCATCGCGACCGCGCCTTTGTTGATCTATGCCGTCGCGATCTGGGGCGTGGGGCTGGGCGGGGGCTATGTGCTCGCGTTCGATACCCTGCGCATCAGCCCGCCGGCGCTGCGCGGCGCATCCGGAGCCACCGGTTACTGGGCGGCAGCAACCGCGGGCCTGGTGCTCGCGGCACTCGGCCTGTGTTCGTTCCTGGGCTGGATGCAACGCCAGCGGCGAACCGTAACGGCGCAGGTGATTCGCGCGTCATGAGCTTCGATGCGGCCGCGGCGCGCCGGGGTCGCATTGCGCGCGGCCTTCACGCCGGCAAGCTCAGCACGAAACAACTGCCCCCCTCGTCACGGCCCTCGCAGTGCACCGAGCCGTGGTGCGCACGCGCGATTTGCCGCACGAGGCTCAGCCCCAGACCCACGCCACCGGCCTGTTCGGCATGGCCGGGCAGCCGATAGAAGGGCTCGAAGATGCGCTCACGCTGCTCGGGCGCCACGCCTGGGCCACGATCGCAGATCCGCACCTGCACGCCGCCCGCAACGCGGCGGATATCGGCCTCGGGTGGCGCATCGCCGCCGTAGCGTTGGGCGTTTTCCAGCAGGTTGCGCAGCGCGCGGCGCAGCAGCCGTTCGTCGCCCGGCAGCGTGACGTCTTCACCCCCGACCACGGCGTTGACGCGCGCCCCTTCTTCCGCGGCAATCGCGAGCAACGCCACCGGCGTGTGCGGCACGGCACGGCTCGCGGCGTCGGGCGCGTCGAGCCGGCTTGCGAGCAAGACCTCTTCGACCAGCGTGTCGAGCTCGCGAATGTTGGCCTCAACCTCCTGCTGCAGACCCGCACGCGCCTGCGGCGGCGCCTGCTCCAGCATCGCCAGCGCCATTTTCATTCGCGTCAGCGGCGAGCGCAACTCGTGCGAGGCGTTGGCGAGCAGGCTGCGGTGCGCGGCGACGAGGGCTTCGATGTGCTGTGCCGCGGCGTTGAAACTGCGCGCCAGGGCCGCAACTTCGTCGTGGCCGCGCGCGTCGACGCGCTCGCTGAGCTGACCCGAGCCGAAGCTTTCGACACCGCGCTGCAGGGCTTCGAGCCTGCGTGTCAGGCGCCGCACGACCGGGTACGTGCCGAGCGCGATCGCCAGGAACAGCAGCACCAGCGCGGCCACCAGACCCAGGCCCCCTCCTGGCAGCAGCGCCAGGCCAAACCGCAGCCCCGGCGCTGGTCCCGCGCGCGGGCCACCCCCCGCAGTACCACCCTCAAGGCCGGGTCCGCCGGCGCGATATGCGCCCGGCCCGGGGCGCATGATCCACAGCGCGCGCCCGTCCGAAAGCAGCAGGCGCACGGTTCGGCGCGGCACCTGCGCGCCCTCACCCGCCCACGGCGCGGTTGAGGGATCGGCGTCGCGTCGCGCAGCGGCAGCAGCGTCAAGCTCACGCCGCGCAAACGATTCCGACGTGGCGATGCGCTGCCCGCGCGCGTCATCCAGCGCCAGCGGCAGGCGCAGGCGCGCCGACCAGTCGAGCAACGCTGCGCGCTGCTCGCTGACGGGGGCGTCGCGCTCGGGCAGGCTGTTTTCGATCAGCGCGGCCGTCGCCGTGGCGCGCTCCGACCACATCTGCCGCATGCGGTCGCGTTCGTGTTCGACGTTGCTGTGGAACAGCCAGCCCGCGACCAGCGCGAACAGCGCCAGCACCGCAACCACGGTGAGCCAGATGCGCAGGTACAGGTTGTTCACGCGAGCACTCGCGACCAACCAGGCGCTGCGGGCCCGGTGCCACCAGGAGCGTGTCTGGCTTTGGGTCATGCCGGCGCAGCGGAGAATTGCGGCGCCGGTCTAGGAGCCTGGCGCGTCGTCATCCTGCTTCTTCGCAAAGACGTAGCCGGCACCGCGCACCGTGAGCACGCGCCGCGGCTGTTTCGGGTTGTCTTCAATGAGGGCGCGGATGCGCGAGACGTGGACATCGATGGAGCGGTCGAAGGCATCGAGCGGGTGGCCCTTCAGGCTGTCCATGATCTGGTCGCGCGACAGCACGCGGCCCGGGCTTTGCGCGAGCACGACGAGCAGGTCGAACTGGTGGCTGGTCAGGTCGCAGGCCTTGTCGTCGAGCCGCGCCACGCGTGCCCCCAGGTCGATTTCGAGCCGGCCGAAGCGCAGCACGTCGTCACCGCCCGAGGCCGGTGCCGCACGGCGCAACAAGGCCTTGATGCGCGCCAGCAGTTCACGCGGCTCGAACGGTTTGGGCAGGTAATCGTCGGCGCCGAGTTCGAGGCCCAGCACCCGGTCCAGCGGTTCGGCGCGCGCCGTGAGCATCAGCAGCGGCAACTGCCTGGTGCGCGGATCGGTGCGCAATTCGCGGCACAGATCGAGGCCGTCACCGTCAGGCAGCATCAAGTCGAGCACGACTGCGTCGAAACTCTGCGCGGCGATCCTGGCTCGGCCTTCGCCCAGGCTCGCCGCAGCCTCGACCGACAAGCCTGCGCCGCGCAAGTAGTCGCCCAACATCGCCGTGAGGCGGGCGTCGTCGTCGATCAGCAGCAGGCGCGCCGTCATGCGTAAGGAGTGCGCTGGTCAGCGCGGCGCCTGCTCACGCTCCATACGCTGCATGCGCTCCTGGCGCTGCGCGCCGCGCTGCTTGAAGCGTTCGCCGAGCTTGGCGCGCTGCTCGGGGGTCAGCACGCGGCTGATGTCGAGCATGGCCTGCAGCATGCGCTGGCTGCTCAGGTCGTGCTGGGTCAGCATTTGCCGGCGCAATACCTCGGCCGCGTTGGCATCGACGTTCGGCGCCGCGAACAATTGCGCGGCTTTCTCGCGCAATCCGCGCACCGCCTCGCGCTGACCCTTCAGGTCGGCCGCTGCAGCCTGGGCGATTTTCTTGACCTCGCTGCGCTGCGCATCGCTGGCGGCAACACCGTCGAGCATGTGATCGACCATTCGGCCCATATGCTCGGGCGAGCCCTGGAACATCATGCCCGGACCATGGCCGGCGCCCGGCTGGGCCCAGGCCGACGTTGCCACGGCACCTGCGACCGCAAGCAGCAGGGCCAGCAATGCGAGGCGCGCGCCGTGCGGCAGCGCGGGCAACCTGGTGTATTGAAAGGCCTTCATCGCTGTCTCCTTGTCGAGCCGGGCCGATCGCCCTGTTCGAAATGATGGCCGCGAAGCGTATCCGCGTGATGGCTCGACCGTAAAGATGCGTGAATTCGCGCGCGCGCTACGGCGCCGGGTCCAGAACCATCGCAGCGCTGTTTGCGATTGGCGGAGAGGGTGGGATTCGAACCCACGTCACGGCATAACCGTGAACCGGATTTCGAGTCCGGCGCATTCGACCACTCTGCCACCTCTCCCGTCGCTCCGTACGCCTGGCAGGCGTTGGCGCCAGGGGCAGGATTCTATCGCAGCGGTCTCGCGCCAACACCAGGTTCAGGCGAACGTGCGCAGTGCCATTCCGGCGATGCGCGAATCGCTCAGCTGCGTGCTCCACTCCTGCCCGGGCAGCATCGGTGCAGCGTCGGTGATGGTTCCGGTCGTGACCACGTGGCCGGCATTGATCGGCCAGCCGTGCGGTTGGGCGAGCATCGCGTCGACCCACAGGCGCAGCGCCGTCAACGGCCCGCCGAGCACATTCGCGCCATGCCCGGTGTCGATGATTTCGCCGTCGCGCAGCAATTCGACCCGGACTGCAGCCAACTCGGGGCCGGGCGCGGCAAAACGCGCGAGCGGGATGCGCGGCCCGACCAGCAGCCGCCCGTGCAGCGCGAAGTCAGCCACGGTGTCTGCCGCCTGGAACTGCCAGTCGTCGAAATGCGTGTGCACGATCTCCAGGCTGTGCGCGACCCAATCGATGCAGCCGGCGAGCTCGGCCTCGCTCATGCCGGCATGCGGCGACTTCGCGAATCCGAAGGCAATTTCGGGCTCGAGGCGAGGCTGGACCAACGGAGCCAGCGAGACCTCGGCCCGAGTCGAGCCGAGCACCTGCAGCGTCGAATCCCACACCGGCCCCCAGATCGGACCGAAGACGCCGTAGCGGGCCCAGATCGTGCGATTCGTGAACCCGATCTTGTAGCCCACTTGGCGTTCACCGCGCTCGATACGGCGGGTGCGGATCGCGTCCGCCACTTGATAGGCACGTACGAGGTCGAAGCCTGCATCGCCCGCGCTGGGCAGTGGCAGCCGTGTCGCGCTGTCGTAGGCTGCGAGCAATTGCCGGGAATGGGCGCTGGGCGTCATGCGCGCAGCAGCTGCAGGCCGCCCATGTGGTTGCGCAGCACGGGCGGAACCGTGATCGAGCCATCGGCGTTCTGAAAATTTTCGAGCACCGCGACCAGCGTGCGGCCGACGGCCAGCCCGGAGCCGTTCAAGGTATGCACGAGCTCGTTGCGGCCCTGTGCAGTCTTGAAGCGCGCCTGCATGCGCCGCGCCTGAAACGCCTCGCAGTTGGAACACGAGCTGATTTCACGATAGGTGTTCTGCGCCGGCAGCCACACTTCCAGGTCATAGGTCTTGGTCGAGCCGAAGCCGAGGTCGCCGGTGCAGAGTGCGACAACGCGATAGGCGAGGCCGAGTCTTTGCAGGATCGCCTCGGCGTGCCCGGTCATTTCTTCGAGCGCGTCATAGCTCTTGTCGGGATGCACGATCTGCACCATCTCGACCTTGTCGAACTGGTGCTGGCGGATCATGCCGCGAGTGTCGCGCCCGGCGCTGCCGGCTTCGCTGCGAAAACACGGGCTGTGCGCAGTGAGTTTGATCGGCAACGCGCTCTGCGCAAGCACGCTGTCGCGCACCGTGTTCGTCAGCGGAATTTCGCTGGTGGAGATCAGGTACTGCTCGGCTCCGGCGGCCGCGGCTTCACCGCCCTGCCCTTCTTCGCCGCGGTAGACCCAGAACATCTGGTCCTTGAACTTGGGCAACTGGCCGGTTCCTTCGAGCATCTCGCGGTTCACGATGTAGGGCGTGTAGCACTCGGTGTAACCATGCTCCTGCGTCTGCACGTCGAGCATGAACTGCGCCAGCGCCCGGTGCAGGCGCGCCACCGGGCCGCGCAGAAACGTGAAGCGCGAGCCGGAGAGCCTGGCGCCGAGGTCGAGGTCCAGGCCGAGCGGTGCGCCGAGGTCGACATGGTCTTTCGGCGTGAACGAGAAGCTCGGCGGTGCGCCCCAGCGCCGCACTTCAACGTTGCCGGCTTCGTCCGCACCCAGCGGCACGCTCGCATGCGGCAGGTTCGGCACTTCCATCAGCAGCGCCGTCAGTTCGGTCTGGATCGCCTCCAGGCGTTGGCCCGACGTCTCGAGCGCCTCGGCCAGGCCATTCACTTCGGCCATCGCCTCGCTCGTGTCCTGCCCCTTGGCCTTGAGCGCGCCGATCTGCCTGGACAGGCTCTTGCGGCGTGCGGCCAGGTCTTCGGTGCGCGTCTGGATCGCCTTGCGCTCGGCCTCGAGCGCACTGAAGCGTGGCACATCGAGAAACGGTTGCGGCGACTTGCGTTTGGCCAACGCATCGGTGGCGAACGCCAGGTCCTTGCGCAAGAGGTTGATGTCGAGCATGGGTCGGCGGCGGCGCGGGCCTGCAGCTTGGGCGATGGTTGCGAAGTGGCGGATTGTAGGCAACGCCCCGCAGCGGCGGCCGGGCAATCCGCGGCGTCAGATCCGCGGCGTCAGGTCAGCCGCTGCGCCGACTTGTCGCCCAACCCCATCGGCAGTGGAAAATGCACCGTCTCCTGCACCCCTTGCAGCTTGCGCACCGACAACACGCCGAGCGCACGCAACTGGTCGATCACCTGCTGCACCAGGATCTCCGGAGCTGAAGCGCCCGCGGTCAAACCCACGGCGTGCTTGCCCTCGAACCATGCGGGGTTGAGGTCGTTCGGTGCATCGACCATGTAGGCGGGCGTGCCCAGGCGTTGCGCGAGTTCGCGCAGCCGGTTGCTGTTCGAACTCGTCGGGCTGCCGACGACGATGACGATATCGACTTCGCGTGCCAGCACCTTGACCGCGTCTTGCCGGTTCTGCGTGGCATAACAGATGTCTTGCTGCTTGGGCTCGCGCACCGTCGGAAAGCGCCGCTTCACCGCTGCCAGGATTTCCGCCGCGTCGTCCACCGACAACGTGGTTTGGGTGACGACCGCGAGCCGCTCGCTCTGTTTGACCTGGACCGAGGCCACGCCGGCCAGATCTTCAACCAGATAGATGCCCTCGTTCAACTGCCCGATCGTGCCTTCGACTTCGGGATGCCCCTTGTGGCCGATCATGATGAAGTCGTAGCCCTCGCGGCGCAGCTTCGCCACTTCGACGTGAACCTTGGTCACGAGCGGGCAGGTGGCGTCGAACACTCTGAAGCCGCGCTGTTTCGCCTCTTCGCGCACTGCCTGGCTCACGCCATGGGCGCTGAACACGAGGGTCGCGCCAGGCGGCACGTCGGCAAGTTCCTCGACGAAGATCGCGCCCTTGCGCTTCAGGTCTTCGACGACGAAGGTGTTGTGCACGATTTCGTGGCGCACGTAGATCGGCGCGCCGAATTTTTTCAAGGCGCGTTCCACGATTTCAATCGCGCGGTCGACGCCGGCACAAAAACCGCGCGGTTCGGCCAGAACCACCTCTTTCAGCTTCGAGTTCAGCGGCGTCATCAGAGCACGCCGATGAGTTGCACTTCAAAACTCACCGCGCAGCCGGCCAACGGGTGGTTGAAGTCGAACAGCAGCGAGTTCGCGCCAAGTTCGCGGATCACGCCTGCGTAGGCACTGCCGCCCTCGGGCGCGCCAAAGTGCAACACGTCGCCGACTTCATACTGCGCATCGGGGTCGCCCAGGCGCGCCAGGACGTCGCGCCCGACATGCTGCAGCAGTTGCGGGTTGCGTGCACCGAACGCGGCGCCGGGCTCGAGTTCGAAACGCGCGCGCTGCCCTTCCGACAAGCCGATCAGGCAAGCTTCGATGGCGGGCGTCAATTCGCCGCGCCCGAGCGACAGCGTCGCCGGCTTGGCGCCGAAAGTGTCGAGGAACACCGCGCCGTCGGGGCCGCAGAGCCGGTAGTGCAACGTCAGGAATGATTCGTTCGCAACAGGGTTCAAGGCAGTGTCGACCAGGGGCTTGTGCGTTGTGGCTAGACTCGTGGCGAGTTTAGTCGGCCTGCCGCCCCCCAATCATGCTGCTCAAGGACCTGCCCGTTTCGACCCGGCCGCGCGAGAAGATGCTCGCGCTCGGGCCGGCGTCGCTGACCGATGCCGAACTGCTGGCGCTGTTGCTGCGCACCGGGCTGCGCGACGTGTCGGTGCTGGACCTGGCGCAACAACTGCTCGACAGCTTTGGCGGCGTTGCGCAGTTGCTGCGCGCCGGCCCACAGGAGCTGAAGCGCATCAAGGGAATGGGCCCGGCGAAGCGCGCCGAGCTTGCCGCCGTGCTCGAACTGGCGCGGCGCTCGCTGACCCAGGAGTTCACCGAGCGCACGCTGTTCGAATCCCCGGACAAGGTCAAGGACTATCTGCGCCTGCAGTTGGCAGACCGCGACCACGAGGTGTTCGCGGTGTTGTTTCTCGACGCGCAAAACCGGTTGATCGAACTTGAAGAGATGTTTCGCGGCACGCTCACCCAAACCAGCGTCTACCCGCGCGAAGTCGTGAAGCGCGCGCTGCAGCAGCAAGCCGCCGCCGTGATCTTTGCGCACAACCACCCTTCCGGCGCGGCCGAGCCCTCGCGCGCCGACGAGTTCCTGACGCAGACTTTGAAAGCGGCACTGGCGCTGATCGACGTTCGCGTGCTCGACCACCTTGTGGTCGGCCGCTCGGAAGTCGTGTCCATGGCGCAACGCGGGTTGTTGTGAAGGGTGCTGTGATGAGGGTCAAACACTTCGGCGAACTCGCGGGCCTGGCGCGCACCCTGCAAACGGCGCGCCAGGAGGTCGAAGCGATGGCAGCACGCGAGCGCCAGCGCGCGGCTCATGAGACTCACGAGCGCAACCTCTTTGCCGCCAGCGTCGGCCCGGTGATCCCACTGCGCAAGCCAGCCTCGATGCCGCCGGCTCGCGCGCGACCCGGGGCCATCGCGCGCCAGCGCCTGCTCGATGAAGCCCGGGTTCTGCAGGAGTCGCTGTCGGATGACTTCGACGCAACATGGCTGCTCGAAACCGACGCCGAACTATCGTTTCGGCGCCGTGGAGTCGGTGCCGACGTGCTGCGCAAACTGCGCCGCGGCGTCTGGGTCACGCAGTCGCAACTCGATCTGCACGGTTTGCGCCGCGAAGCCGCGCGCGAGAAGTTGCTTGCCTTTCTGCGCGACGCCGGACGCGGCGGCCAACGCTGCGTGCGCATCATCCACGGCAAGGGCAACGGTTCGCCGGGCCGTGAAAGCGTGCTCAAGTCCAAGGTGAAGGGCTGGCTCGTGCAGCGCAACGACGTGATCGCCTTCGTTCAGGCGCGCGCCGCCGACGGTGGCCATGGCGCGCTGCTCGTGCTGTTGCGGCCGGGCACGGCGGCCTGAGCAAGGCCAAAGCGTGCCGCGGCGCGAGCGGCGGCGCTACCGCTCGTCGCGGTTGCGCATCCAGTCGGCGGTGGTGAAGAACGATGCTTCGAGCTGCTGCGCCAGCTTCGGCGCCAGACCCGCCTCGCGCATCGAGGCACGCATGCAGTCGAGCCACAAATCGCGCTCGCGGATGCCGATGGCAAAGGGCAGGTGACGGGCGCGCAACCGAGGGTGGCCGAAGCGCTCGACGTAATGCTGCGGCCCGCCAAGCCAGCCGCAAAGGTACCAGTACAGTTTGTCGCGTGAACCCGCCAGATCGCCGGGATGCAACTCGCGCAGCGGCGCATAAACAGGCTCGAGGTCCATCAAATCGTAAAAGGTTTCGACGATGCTGCGCACACCAGACTCGCCGCCCACCGCCTCGAATGGAGTCACGTTGCCGGTGTATGAAACCACGACTGCCCGAACATCGACAGCTGGGCGTCGTCGGCGGCCATCGGCGGCTCGAGGCAGGAACGGTCGCGCCCTTCGGCCTTGGCACGATACAACTGGACGTCGGCGCGCTCCAGCCATTGCCGCAGGTCGGGTCGAGCCTCGATCGGAGAAAACGCACCGCCGACGCTGATGGTGAGCGCCAGCGGTTCGTCGCGGCCGATGGCCAGGCGCAAGTTCGCGACCTTGATGCGCACCCGCTCCGCGGCAGCCAGGCCGAAGTCGAACGGACAGTTCGGCAAGATGATCGCGAACTCCTCGCCGCCGATGCGTGCCACGGTGTCCATCGGGCGAATGCTGGCGCGCAGGACATTGGCTACCGAAGCCAGTGCCAGATCGCCGATGGCGTGGCCGAAAGAATCGTTGATGCGTTTGAAGCGATCGATGTCGATCATCAACAGCAATGCCCGCTCCGCGCTGCGCGCCACGCGGTCGAGTTCGCGCTCGACCGCGAGCTCGAACTCGCGCCGGTTCGGCAGGCCGGTGAGCGGGTCATGGCTGGACAGCCGACACAGCCCGTCAACCAATGCTTGCAGCCAGGCGTCGGGCCCGGCCGCGTCGAGTGCAGGCAGGCTGTAGCCGGCATGCTGCAGCAGCTGCAATGCCACGTCGAGCCTGAGGCCCGGTACATCGGCCGGCGCGTCAGCGCCAGGCCGAACAATTGAAAACGGCGTGGCCATCGCCCAGTCTAGCAGCGCAGGGTTCGCGCTAGGGAGCCTGTCGGGCTTTGGGTCGTGCCCGCGCCGGGGCGAATTGCGGCGCCAATCTAGGCGTCGGCGACGCCGTCTGGCGTGCCACACAAGGAGCCGGCAACGACGAGTGGCGCCGCAATTTGCCCCGGCCCTTCGGGTTGGGTCTGCTTTGGGGCGC
>JAEMQF010000334.1 GCA_022758925.1 Burkholderiales bacterium
CTGGTTGCAGTGCTCGTCAGCGGGGCCGCCGCTTTGGGCTTGGGTCTTTGGGTTGCAAGCGCCCGCACCGCAGCGCCTGAGCCAGCGCCCTCGGCGCAGGCAGAGAAACCAGAGGCAGACGCGGTGACGCGGGTCTTGAGCATGGGCAAGCCCACCGTGGTCGAGTTTGGTTCCAACAACTGCACGGGCTGCCGCGAGATGAAGCCGGTGCTGCATGCGCTGGCCCAGGATGCGGCCTCGATGACGGAACCTGAATCCAGAAACGATGCGTCTCAAGAGGCGAAAGGAGGGGCCGGCGAATCCACCTGATTGGCGGCGCCTTGCCTTGGCCAGCGCGTGTAGCGTAGCGGAGCGCGCTGGCCAAGGCAAGAAAACTCGCCGGCAACACCACTCGGGTTCTGCGGAACCCTTTTTAACCAACCGACTGGCCTACTTTTACTCCGCCATTCGGCCCAAAATCCCTCCGCCGCGCACAGATCAACAAACCAAAACCACCGGAGGTTTCCCATGCTGACCTATGACGTGAGGCTCGACCGGGTCGATGCCCATGGCGCTCAGGCGCACTGCAAGAGCGCGCAGATCGCCGTTGATTCGGCACTCGACGGCCGCACCGACGCCTTCAATCCCGCCGAGTTGCTGCTCGCCGCAGTAGGCGCATGCATGCTCAAAAACATCGAGCGAGTGGCACCCATCCTGAAATTTCGATTCCGCGGGGTGCACATCGCCGTCCATGGTGAACGCCAGGACACCCCGCCCAAGATGCAGCGCATCAGCTACCGCATCCTCGTCGATACCGACGAGGACGATCACCGGCTGGCCTTGCTGCACCGCAATGTGCAGCAGTTCGGCGCCGTTTACAACACCGTCTCTGCCGGCACGCAACTCGAGGGCACGATCGAGCGCGGCCATCTCTCCCCATCCTCTGAAGGTCTGAAACCATGACGCAGTCCCTTTCATTCCCTTTCAAGGCGCAGCGTTTGGTCTGGGCCATGATGGTCTGCATGGGTTCTGCAGCTGCGAACGCGGCACAGCCGCCGGTGCTTGCCGCCAGTACGCCTGCGCCAACTGCTTCGGAACCCGGGGTGACGGGGCAGGGCGCACCCGCAGCCAGCCTCGCCGAGGTGCTGCAGACCATTGCGGCGCGCTCTCCCGACATCCTCGCCGCGCAGGCGGGACAAAACCAGGCGCAGGCCCAAGTGCAGCAGGCGCGCGCGGCGTGGTTCGGCAAGGTCGATGCCTATGCGCTGAGCCAACATTACAACGACCCACGGCTCACGCGTCCCATCACCCTGCCACCCAATGTGGCGGCTTATCCCTTTTCTGCAGATCAGTTCGGCTATGGCCTCAATGTCCAGTTGCCCATCGACATCAGTGGGCAGATCGCGGCGGAAGTCGATGCCGCCCGCGCGCGTGCCGCAGGAGCCCAGTGGAGTACAGATGATGTGCGTCTGCGTGCGCTGTTGCAAGGGGCCACGCTCTATCGCAACCTTCAGGCACTGGCCGGGCAGCGGCAGGCACTAGACAAACAGTTAACCGCATTGCAGGCCAGCGGGCGCGTGGCCGAAGCCGGGCTGAAAGTGGGCAACATCGCCCGCGTGAACCTGTTGCGGGTGCAGGCGGCGGTTGCGGCGGTGCAGGCCCAGATTGCTGGGGTGGAGGGACAGGAGCGCAAGGTACGCGCCCAGCTCGCTGCACTCATGGGCGTGTCCGCGTTCAATGCTGGCGTGCCTGCGCCCGACACCGGGCCGGCGCAGTTTCCCATCAACCCCAATGTGTTGCCGCCGTCCATCAAGGCGGCCCAAAGCGCTGTGCAGGCCAGCCAGGATAAAGTGCGCTCAGCGCAGCGGGCCATGCTGCCGCAGTTTGCCGCCACGGCTAACTGGAACCGCAACGCGGTGCACTGGGACAACCGGCCGGTCGACACCTGGCAGTTCAACCTCGGGCTGACCTTCAACCTCTGGTCGGGCGGCGCGCAGACCGCAGCGGTGGACGCTGCGCAGGCCGCAGCCGATCAGGCGCAGCAGCAATTGCAGGCCGCACAGGACAATCTGCGTGCTGCGCGCGACGGTGCAGTGGCGCTGTGGAATGCGCAGTCACAGGCCTGGCGTGCGGCTGAATCCGGCTTGCGTGCGGCTGCCGAGAGTGCCCGCATCGAGCAGGATCGCTTCAAAAACGGTCTGGGTTCGGCCACTGACCTGATCGATGCCGAGGCCGCGCTGGCCAGCGCCCGCGCCAGCGTCGCCAGCGCGCTGGCGGCCTGGTGGCAGGCCGATGATGCGCTGCGCTATGCCTACGGCGAAGCCCCTGCTGCGGCTGCTGCCGCTGTTTCCACGCCCTCGAGTCTGACACCATGAACACACCCGCCACCCCTTCTCCCGCACCGCGCACCCGTCAGCGCAAGCCTTGGTATCTGCTGCCCATTCCCATCCTGTTGATCGCAGGCGGGCTGTGGTTGCACTTTCACCGCCTGCACCAGGCCGATGCCAGCCCGCCGCCACAAGCCACGCCTTGGGCGGTGCAGACCGGCACTGTGCAACGCGGCGCCGTGTCCCCCACCTTGCAGAGTGTGGCTACGGTCGAAGCGCCCACTACCATCACCCTTGTGCCGCAGATTCAGGGCACGGTGACGGCAATCGGTCCGCGCGCCGGCGTGGCGGTCAAACGGGGTGAGTTACTGGTGCGCATCGACGCCCGGGCGGTTTCCAGCAATATTGCCGCTCTGGAGCAGCAGCGGGCCGCGGCACGCGCCAATGCCGACTATGCAGCCAAGCAACAGGCGCGCATGGATGCCGTGCTAGCCGAAGGCGGAGTGAGTCAGGCGCAGGCCGACCAGGCCCGCACGGCCGCCGATGCTGCGCGCGCTTCGGTGCAGGCACTGTCTGACCAAATTGCTGCGCTGCAAGTTCAGCTCGGTTATGCCGAGATCCGCGCCCCGCAAGACGCCGTGGTCGCGCAGCGGATGGTTGAGGTGGGTGATACCGCCGCGCCCGGCAAGCCGGTCTATCAGCTCACGGCAGGGCAAGGCGCGGTGGTGCGGGTGAGTCTGCCTGCCGAACAACTCGCGCAGGTCAAGCCGGGCGACCTGCTGCGGCTGTCGCAAGGCGGACAGACGATCGAGTTGCCCATCAGCCGCATTGCGCCCGCAGTCAACGCGGCAGGGTTGGGCACGGTCGAGGCCGATGCCGCGAGCAGCCCGTTCGGCCTGCCCAGTGGCAGCAGCGTGGCTGCGACCATCGTGTTGCAGTCCCAGGCGGCGCCTGGTCTGACGGTCCCGGTTGCCGCAGTGGTCGGCAGTGGCCATCAGGCCCATGTCCTCGCCTGGACCCCAGGTGCCAAGCCGGGCGAGCCCGGCCGTTTGCGCATGGTCCCCGTCAAGGTCTTGCAGGAGGGGGCGAATACAGCAGCCATCAGCGGGGCCTTGCAGCCCGGTGAGCAGGTGGTCGTCGGCCAGACTGCTGTGCTGGCGCAGATGCGCGATGGCGACGCTGCGATCACGACCGTCCCTGCCGGAGCCCAGCCATGAGCATCATGCAACGTCTGCTCGGCCGGCCGCATGCCATCCTGGCCATCGCCTTGCTGGTGGTGGTGGCAGGCATCGCGTCGTACTTCACTATGCCGATGAACCTGTTTCCGGACACCAACCGGCCGATGATCAATGTGGTCACCCAATGGCCAGGGGCGCAGGCCAGCGATGTGGAACAGGACGTTACCCACCCGATCGAGACCCAACTCTCGGCCATTGATGGGGTACGCCGCGTGACCTCGGTGTCGCGCGATCAGGTCTCGGCGGTGACGGTGGAGTTCGAATACGGCAACGACATCAATATTGCGGCCACCAAGGTGCTCACCGAACTCAAGCGGGTGGAATCCAGCCTGCCAGCGGGCACGCGGGCACCGGTGATTTTTCGCATCACCAACGCCGCACAGCCTGTCACGGTGCTCGCGCTCACGCCTGCGCCCCAGTCTAATCTCGGCTTGAGCGAGGTGCGGCGGATTGCCGAAAACCAGTTCCGTGACCGCTTGCTGCGCATCCCCGGTGTGTCCGAGGTAGAGGTGTTCGGCGGTCATGTGCGGCAGGCGCAGGTCGATTTGGACCGCAGCAAGCTCGCTGCGCATCATCTGAACGTCGCCCAAGTGGCGTCTGCCCTGGCAGCCAGCAACATCACCGCGCCCGAGGGTCTGGTGCATCGCGATGGCTTCCGCTTTTTGCTCACGCTCAACAGCCTGGCGCACAACCCGCAGCAACTCGCCGAGGTGCAGGTGCCGGTGGCCGGCGGTGGCTTCGTGCGTGTGGGCGATCTCGGGACCGTCGGCTGGGGCGATGCCGATCCCACGTCGCTTTACCGCGGCAACGGCCAAGAGGCGATTGCCGTCTCGCTCTTGCGCGGTGATAACGGTTATGCGGCGACGACGGCCCGCAATATCGATGCCGCTCTGCCCGCCATCCGCAGCGAGTTCCCAATGCTGCACATCGCGCAGGCTGACGGCCAGTTGCGCCTGATCGATCTGACCGTGGACAACATGCTCGGCGCGCTGCGCGATGCGCTGATCATGACCGTGCTGGTGATTCTGCTGTTCCTGGCCGACACCCGTGCGGCCTTCATCACAGCGCTGTCGCTGCCATTCACCTACCTGCTCACCTTTTTGGTGATGAAGCTGATCGGTTACGAGTTCGACATGATCACGCTGACCGCAGTGATCCTTGCAGTGGGCCTGCTGGCGGACGATGCCATCGTCGTGATCGAAAACATCGAGCGGCGCATGCGCGAACACGGCGAATCCGGCCTTGCGGTGGCGGCCAACGGCACGCAGGAAGTGATGCTGGCGGTCTTGTCCGGCACCATCGCCAACGCCGTGGTGCTGCTGCCCATCGTGTTCATCGGCGGCTATGTGCAAACGGTGTTGCGGCCCTTGTCGGTCAGCCTGATGGTGGCGCTGGCCGCCTCGTTCGTCGTGGCGGTGACCATCATTCCGCTAATCACGCCATGGCTGCTCAAACCCGGTGCGCGCGACCCCTTGCGCCGGCCGCTGTCGTATTTCGACACTTGGGTGATCAAGCCGCTCAAGCGTTTCTACGCGGTGACGGTCGGTTGGGCGCTGGAACATCCCAAGCGCGTGCTCTTTATTGCCTTGGTACTCACGGTGGTTTCCCTGCGCCAATTGCCGGTGGTCGGTCGCGAGCTTATGCCGTTGATGGACACCGGCATCACCCAGATCACCTTCGAAGCCCAGCCCGACACCGACGCGACCGACATGCAGCGCATCGCGCAGCAGGTCGATGCGGCGATTCACGCCTCGGTGAAGCCGGATTGGCTGATTTCCACCTCGACCGTGGTCGGCGCCGAACCGCAGGACAAATCCATCGGTGGTGCGCAAATCTTCTCACAGGGTATGGCCACTGTGAATCTGGTCGACCGCTTCCATCGCAACGAGACCATTTTTCAGATCAACAAGATCATCCAGGACAAGGTGCGCGCCATTCCGGGTGTGATCGACGCCAACGCCGTGGTCTATGGCGCCACGCCCTTGTCATCGATCCGTGGCACGGTCGATTTGATGGTCAGCGGCCCCGACTGGCGGGTGCTCGATCAGATCGCCGATGAACTGCAGGCGCGGCTGGCCAAGGTCGGCGGACTCACCGGGTTTTCGCGCTCCTGGCAAGGCGACTCCAAGCGGCTGCAACTCGATGTGGATGCGGCCAAGGCATCGGGCTATGGGCTGACGCCCGGAGCCATTGCGCAGCAGGTGGCCGCGCAGGTCAATGGCATCCCCGGGGGGAGCCTGCGCGTTCAGGGTGAAAACAGCATCCCGGTGTGGGTGTGGCTGCGCGCTGACCAGCGCTCAAGCCCTGCCGAGGTCGCGGCGCTAAACATCACTGCACCGAATGGCGCCATCGTGCCGCTGGCGCAGGTGGCCACGGTCAAGACCGTGTATGCCCCGACCGAATACACCCACCAGAACCTCGTGCGCACGGTGGATGTCATCGGCTACCGCCGCAATATTGCCGTCACCGCGCTCGATGCGCATGTGGCGCAAGCGCTCAAAGGCTTGGAACTGCCGCGCGGCTACACGATCTCGGACGAAGGCGAGATGAAAGAAATGAACGCCTCGTTCACTCGCCTGGGTCAGTCGCTGGCACTGGGCATCGTGCTGCTGGCTGTGGTGCTGGTGATTGCCTTTCGCTCGTTCATCACCCCGATCGCGATTCTGGTGACCTTGCCGCTGGCGGTCATCGGTGCGGCCTGGGCGATGCTGATCGCTGACAAACACGGCTGCATGCCCTCGTTCATGGGCTTGATTCTGCTCATGGGCATCATCGTCAAAAACGGCATTCTGCTGGTCGATTTCGCCCAGGAAGCCTTGAATCGCGGCGTACCGCTCAAGCAGGCCATTTTGCAGGCGGTCGATCTGCGCACCCGGCCGATTCTCATGACCGCTGCCGCCGCTGCGGTGGGCATGGTGCCGGTGGCGTTCGAGTGGGCCGTGGGTCTAGAGCGACTGTCGCCCCTGGCGGTGGTGGCGATTGGCGGACTCATCGTCGGCACATTTCTGACGCTACTGATCGTGCCGGTGCTGCTGTTCCTGCTGCTCAAACGGCGCTATCCAGAAGGCGCGGCAACACCGCCTGCGCCGCTATCCCCGCAGTCCCATTAACCCATCTCATTACACACAACTTCAACACCACCCCGTAACATGCCGACTTTTCGAAGGTCGTGGGGTGGGCGCGATGAGCTGGGCGGCGGAGGAATTCAAGGACATCGACCTGGGCGACCGTCGCCTGGACAAGCGTGCGGTGCTGTTGGCCGAGCGCATGGCCGCCAAGCCCTTGGCGAGCATCCCGCAAGCGTGCGGCGGCTGGGCGGAAACACAGGCGGCGTATCGCTTTCTGGCGCAGGACGACATCGAATGGGAAGCCATCCTCGCGCCGCACTGGCGAAGTTCGGAGGAACGCATGCGTGCGCATCCGGTGGTGCTGTGCCTGCAAGACACCACGGAACTGGACTTCAACGGGCAACGCATCGCCGGCCTGGGGCCGCTGTCCTATGAAGCCCAGCGCGGCATGTACGCGCACCCCACCTACGCGGTCAGCCCGCAGCGGGAACCCTTGGGCGTGCTCGATGCCTGGATGTGGGCGCGCGAGCCCAAGGACGCGGACGGACGGCGCGGCGGCCCGCTGGAAAGCAGCCGCTGGACGGAAGGCTACTGCCGCGTCGCCGAACTGGCGGCCCGGCTGCCGGACACCCGGCTGGTGTATGTGGCGGACCGGGAGGCCGACATCGTGGCGCTGATGGCACAAGCCCGCGACCTGGGCCATCCCGCCGACTGGCTGATCCGCGCCCAGCACGACCGGGCGCTGCCCGACGGGGGCAAGTTGTGGGCGAGCGTGACGGCGGGCGAGGCGATGGGGGACATCCGCTTCACGATGCCTTCCCGGCAAGGGCAGAAGGCGCGGGACGTGCGGCAACGGATTTGGGTCAAGCGGGTCAGGGTGGCCGATGGTCAGGGTGGCCGGGTTGAGGTGAGCTGCCTAGTGGCGCGCGAAGAAGGCACCCCCGAGGGGGAAGCCGGTGGAGTGGCGACTGCTGACGAATCGGACGATCGACACCTTTGCAGCGGCAACCGAACTGATTGACTGGTA
>JAEMQF010000260.1 GCA_022758925.1 Burkholderiales bacterium
CGACCGCCATCTCGCAACCCGGGCCGACCAGGCCGCGCTGATCTTCGTCTCGACCGAGACCAACGAGGAGCACGTCTACAGCTTCCGCGAATTGCACGCCGAAGTGCAGCGCATGGCGGCCATCCTGCGTTCGCTGGGCGTCAAGCAGGGAGATCGAGTGCTCATCTACATGCCGATGGTGGCGCAGGCCGCGTTCGCGATGCTCGCCTGCGTGCGCATCGGCGCGATCCATTCGGTGGTGTTCGGCGGCTTCGCCAGCGGCAGCCTGGCCACGCGCATCGACAACGCCGAGCCGACGCTCATCGTCAGCGCCGACGCCGGCAGCCGCAGCGGCAAGGTGGTGCCCTACAAGGGACTGCTCGACGAAGCGATCCGGCTCGCCGCGCACAAGCCGGCCAAGGTGCTGATGGTGAACCGCGGCCTGGCCCCGTTCGAGCGCGTGGCGGGCCGCGACGTCGACTACGCGGCGCTGCGCGAGCAGCACTTGAAGACCGTCGTGCCCTGCGTCTGGGTCGACGCCGAACACCCGAGCTACACGCTCTACACCAGCGGCACCACCGGCAAGCCCAAGGGTGTGCAGCGCGACACCGGCGGCTACGCGGTGGCGCTGGCGGCGAGCATGAAGCACATTTTCTGCGGCAATCCGGGCGAGACCTACTTTTCCACCAGCGACATCGGCTGGGTCGTCGGCCACAGCTACATCGTGTATGGGCCGCTGATCGCGGGCATGGCGACGATCCTCTACGAAGGCCTGCCGACGCGGCCCGACGCCGGCATCTGGTGGAGCCTGGTCGAGAAGTACAAGGTCACGGCGATGTTCAGCGCACCCACCGCGGTGCGCGTGCTGAAGAAGCAGGACCCGGCGCAGCTCAAGCGCTACAAGCTCGATTCGCTGCGCGCGCTGTTCCTCGCCGGCGAGCCGCTCGACGAACCGACAGGCCGCTGGATCGCCGAAGCGCTGGGCCGGCCGATCATCGACAACTACTGGCAGACCGAGTCGGGCTGGCCGATCCTCGCCCTGGCCAACGGGGTGCAGAAGTTGCCCAGCAAGTTCGGCAGCCCCGGCCTGCCGATGTACGGCTACAACATCAAGCTGCTCGACGAGAACACCGGCGAAGAGATGCGCGGCGCGCAGCAGAAGGGCGTGCTCGCGATCGAAGGCCCGCTACCTCCCGGCTGCATGCAGACCGTGTGGCGCGACGACGCGCGCTTCGTCAGCACCTACTGGCAGACCGTGCCTGGCCGGCAGGTCTACAGCACTTTCGACTGGGCGGTGCGCGACGAGGACGGCTACTTCTTCATCCTCGGCCGCACCGACGACGTGATCAACGTCGCGGGCCACCGCCTGGGCACGCGCGAGATCGAGGAAAGCATCTCGGGCCACCCGAACGTGGCCGAGGTCGCGGTGGTCGGCGTGGCCGATCAACTCAAGGGCCAGGTGGCGATGGCCTTTGTCATCGCCAAGGACACGAGCGCGCTGGGCGACGAGGCGGCGAAGCTCAAGCTCGAAGGCGAGATCATGAAGCTCGTCGACCAGACGCTGGGCGCGGTCGCGCGGCCGTCGCGGGTGCGCTTCGTCAGCGTACTGCCCAAGACACGCTCGGGCAAGCTGCTGCGGCGCGCGATCCAGGCCGTCTGCGAGAGCCGCGACCCGGGCGACCTGACGACGATCGAGGACCCGACGGCGCTGCAGCAGATCAAGGACATGTTCCCGCCGCGCTGACCTGCCGGCGGGGCCAGCTGTTGCGACTGGCGCGCGGTGACCGCACGGGAGACCGCAGGTCCCGGCTTCGATGCAGCCCGGTGGGGCTGATGCGCCGGCCACAGGGTCCTGTCCTGGACGCAGTAGGGGCGGGTGCGCTCAGATGCGGCCACGACCTCGAGGCAGTGCGTGCGGGCTGGCACCAATTCAATGGCCGGCCGAGCTGCAGTGTGCGCTCGCGTGACGCCGGATCATCAGGGGGTGATCCCGCTTTCGACCCTGAGCACAGGGTCAGGTGGAACCAGGGTGGTCGTTCGCGTCAGATTTCGACCCCGAAGATGCCCGCAGGTACCGCGTACCTGCTCAGCAGTTTCACCGCACAAGACACTTTCGGCGTTCGTTGAAAGCACGCTCACGGTTGAAAGGAAAGTGTCTTGACAGTTTCACTAGAAATGGTATTTTCAGCGCATGCTGAAAACGCCGGAATCAATGAAACATCTAGAAAGCGCCGCCGTGAAGGCGCTAAGGGAGTTGCTGGAGCAAGTGCCTGCAATCAAGATCGTGGACATCGAACTCGAGCCTGTAGGCTCGGATCGCGGTGTCGATATCGTTGCACACATCGACCTGTCCGGCCGGCGCCATACGCTAGTCTGCGAAGTGAAGTCCAGTGGCCAGCCACGCCATGTTCGGATGGCCGCGCTTCAGTTGCGCAACCACATGGTTCATCACGCGCAGCAGGCCACGCCCATTCTTGTTGCCCCCTATCTGTCCCCCGAAGCACAGGCGTTGTGTCGCGAGG
The DNA here is from genome assembly GCA_022758925.1 of Burkholderiales bacterium. Taxonomy (GTDB): domain Bacteria; phylum Pseudomonadota; class Gammaproteobacteria; order Burkholderiales; family Burkholderiaceae_C; genus JAEMQF01. Next base: position 2,502 of record JAEMQF010000260.1, read on the forward strand.
AATCGCTAGGCTTTCTCGACCTCGAAGGCAATGCCCGCTTGCTGTTCGATACGGTCTTCATCGAACGCCTGGTCGCGAGCAAGCCAGCAATCGAGCGGCGTGAACTCAAGTCGATGTTCAAACCGAAGTCCGCACAAGTGTTGCGTGTGATGCTTCGCGATCCGAGCCGAGCTTGGCGAGTCACTGACCTTGCACAGAATGCCGGGGTCAGCCTCGGCCACGTCAGCAACGTGCGCGCGAGTTTGCTCGACCGCGAATGGGCGAAGGTGTCCGACGGTGGCCTGTTCCTGTCTTACCCCGACGCGCTTTTGGACGGCTGGCGAGATGCCTACGAGCCGCCGGCCGGCAAACGCATGAGCTTCTATACAACGCTGCATGGCGGTGCGTTCGAGGAAGCTGCCCGTCGAGCGCTGCTCTCGGAGCGCACGACGAGACATGCCGCCTTCGCGTCGTTCTCGGCGGCGCACTGGCTGGCGCCATATGGCCGCACCGGCGCGCAGTACCTCTATGCGGACGAGACTGGTGTCGAACGCCTTCACGCCGCATTGAAGCTGTCTTCAGTTTCCAAAGGCGAGAGTGTGGTGGTGACCTTGCTCAAGTATCCAGGTTTGCTCCACGACACTGTCGAGCCGGCTCCCGGAGCAATCTGCACCAGCCCGGTTCAGACCTATCTCGATCTAACCGTCGCTGGCGAGCGTGGTCAGGAGGCGGCTAATCATCTGCGACGCGAGAAACTGACATGGTCGAAATGACTCCGAATGAACCGCAGTCAGCCGCCGACTATGACGATCGCACGACGGCAGCTGTGAAGACGGTGCTGATCGAGATCGGTCAAATCCTGGGAAGCTTCAAGGGAAAGTTCGCCATCGTTGGTGGTGCGGTGCCTTGGCTGCTGCTCGGCAACGAGGACATGCCGCACGTCGGCACACTCGATGTGGATGTAGGGCTGGATGCGCAAGCCTTGGGGGGCGGTGAATACGCGATGCTCATCGATGCGCTACTGGGCCATGGGTATCAACAGCGCAAAGAACTTCGGCGCTTTCAGCTCGTGCGCCAGGTTGCCACGGAAGATGGCGGCGCTCAGATCGACGTCGTCGTCGACTTCTTGATGCCCCGGGACGCTGAAATTGTCAAGAACGTCCCACCGCTGATCAGCGACTTCGCGGTGCAAAGGGCGGACGGCGCGGATCTGGCTCTTCGCTTTTACCAGTTGGTGGCGATCACCGGCCCGATGCCCGCCGGTGGCACCAACCGCGTCGAGATTGCCGTTTGTTCGATCCCAGCGCTCCTCGCCATGAAAGGGCATGCGATCGAAGGACGCTACAAGCAGAAAGACGCCTATGACATCTATTACTGCGTCAGGAACTATCCCGGGGGTCCTGAGGCGCTTGCCAACGCCTGCCGGCCGCTGCTCGATCACGCCAGCGGCGCAACAGGATATGCCTTCATCGACGGCAAGTTCGATACCGCGGATGGCTTCGGCCCGACATGCGTTCGTCGATTCGTTGAAGAGACGAAGGTCTTGGGCGAGCGCACCCCTGACCAATGGCAGCAGGACGCCTTCGGCCAAGTGGATGCCTGGTTGCGCGCACTTGGGGTGAGGGGCTGAGCTCAATGCCTGCAACAGCCACCATTCGCAAACTGACGATCCGGCGGTTTCGGCAGCCCAGGCGCAGTAGATCATGCGCACGCCGGCTGGCGCATGGGCGCGGGAGTCGCCAGGCGCTTGTCGGCGCCGGCCCGCCGCAGTGAACCGCGGCGCGTCACGGCAGCGCTGGGGGTTTGAACGAGTGTTCAACAAGGGCTGCATGCGTACAGTGCCGGGCATGGCCATGCCCTCGGTTGCGTTGCGCGCTGCTGGTCGAGTTCGTCGTCGCCGGCATTGCCGCCGTGTTGCAAGCGAAGATTGCCCGTAGCCGATCCGTCAACAAGACCAGGAGACCCTCATGATCAAGCGCCTGTTGCGAACCACCCTCTGCACCACATGGCTCGGCCTGGCCGCGGCCGCGCCGGCGCTGGGGCAGGAGGCCATCAAGCTGACCGTCGTCGCCGGCCACCCGCCGGTGTTCCTGTGGGTCAAGATGACCGACGAGGTGTTCATCCCCGGCGTCGACCGGCGCCTGGCCGCGGCCGGCGGCAAGTACAAGGTCGACTGGACCAAGGCCCGGGGTGGCACGCTGGTCAAGCTGGGCGGTGAGTCGAAGGGCGTGGCCGACGGCGTGGCTGACATCGGGCTCGTGATCACGATCTTCGAGGCCGCGAAGTTCCCGCTGCAGAACGTCACCTACTACACGCCGTTCGGCAGCGACGACATCAACGTCGTGGCCAAGGCCGTGGC
>JAEMQF010000289.1 GCA_022758925.1 Burkholderiales bacterium
GCGTTCATCGTCATCATTCCCATCTTGCTCGACAACGTGCCGATGATGATCGGCGTCCCGCTCGACACGGCTTTGGCATCGCATATGACGTTCATGATCTTTGGCGCGTTGATCGTGTTCTTTCTGATCGCCGAACCCCATGGCTTGGCACGGCTTTGGTCGGTGGGCAAAGAAAAACTGCGCCTGTGGCCATTCCCGCACTGAGAAGATCAGGCATGCCATACCCGCCCAATCCCCGAGCGTCCGAACTCGGCACCCAACCTTGTCTGCAACGCGTTCTCGAAACGTCTTCACCGCGCACTGACGAGTGCTTTCCCCACCACCTCTGGAGGTTTTGAATGAAACTGCGATCCCTCGCTCTTGCGGCTGCTGTCGCGGCCACCGGCATGAGCACCCTTTTCAGCACTCCCGCCGTGTTCGCACAGGCCAAGGAGCAGTTCTTTCCGGCGCTGGTGTATCGCACCGGCGCTTATGCACCCAACGGCGTGCCCTTTGCCAATGGCTACGTTGACTACCTCAAGTTGATCAACGCGCAAGGCGGCATCAACGGCGTGAAGGCGATCTGGGAAGAATGCGAAACCGGCTATGCCACCGACAAGGGCGTCGAGTGCTATGAGCGCTTGAAGGGCAAGAACGGCGGCGCCACCGTCATGCACCCTCTTTCCACCGGCATCACGTTTGCGCTCACCGAAAAAGCCCCCGGCGACAAGGTTTCCATCATCACATCGGGCTACGGCCGCAGCGAATCGGCCGATGGCGGTGTGTTCAAGTGGAACTTCCCGCTCGTCGGCACCTACTGGGTCGCCGCCGACATCTTGACCCAGTACGTTGGCAAGAAGGAAGGGGGCCTGGACAACCTCAAAGGCAAGAAGATCGCGCTCGTTTACCACGACAGCCCCTATGGCAAGGAGCCGATCGCGCTGCTCCAGGAGCGCTCCAAAATGCACGGCTTCGAGTTGATCCTGTTGCCGGTTGCCCACCCCGGTGTCGAACAGAAGTCGACATGGCTGCAAATCCGCCAGAACCGCCCGGACTACGTGTTTCTGTGGGGCTGGGGCGTGATGAATTCGACCGCCCTGAAGGAAGCGGTGGCGACGGGCTACCCGCGCGAGAAGATGTACGGCGTGTGGTGGTCCGGCGCCGAGCCCGACGTGAAGGACGTGGGTGACGGTGCCAAGGGCTACCAGGCACTGGCGCTGCAGCATGGCGCTGAGCCGAACTCCAAAGTCGTCAAAGACATTCTCGACAAAGTGCACGCCAAGGGCCAAGGCACGGGACCGAAGGAAGAAGTCGGTCAGGTGCTGTACATGCGTGGCCTGTCGGCTGCGATGTTGTCGGTCGAAGGCGTGCGCCGTGCCCAGGAGCGTTTCGGCAAGGGCAAATGGGTCTCCGGTGAACAGGCGCGCTGGGGCTACGAGAACCTTGCGCTCGACCAGAAGAAGCTCGACGCCCTTGGCTTTGCCGGCGTGATGCGCCCCGTGTCAACCTCGTGTGCCGACCACATGGGTGCGTCTTGGGCGCGTGTGCACACCTGGGACGGCGCGAAGTGGAACTTCACGTCCGACTGGCTGCAGGCCGACGAGTCCATCCTCAAGCCGATGGTGCGGGCAGCGGCTGACAAGTATGCCGCCGAGAAGAAGCTGACGCGGCGTACACCCGAGGACTGCCAGTCCTGAACGTTCGGCTCACGGTTGTCAGGCTGTGGGCGCAGCACTGGGCTGCGCCCACCTTCGCCCCCCTCCGGGAAGGAGGGGTCAGCGACACGTCAAGCCCCGCCTCGCGGGGCCGCCATTTCCCGGGGACCTGTTCAAAGTGCCGCGTGCCGCACCTTGAGGCGTCGAATGGACCCATGCATGAGCAATATTCTTCTCAACGTCAACGGCATAGAGGTCATCTACAACCGCGTGATCCTGGTGCTCAAGGGCGTTTCATTGCAGGTGCCCGAAGGCAAGATCGTGGCGCTGCTGGGCGGCAATGGGGCGGGCAAGACCACAACCTTGCGCGCGGTGAGCAATCTGCTCGCGGGTGAGCGCGGCGAGGTCACCAAGGGTTCGATCGAACTGCGCGGCGAGCGCATCGAAAGATTGAGCACGGCCGCGATGGTTGACCGCGGTGTGATCCAGGTGATGGAAGGGCGCCATTGTTTCGCGCACCTGACGATCGAAGAAAATCTGCTGACCGGTGCCTACACGCGCAAGGACGGCAAGACCGCGGTCGCGCAGACGCTGGACAAGGTCTACGCCTACTTTCCGCGGCTGAAAACGCGCCGCGCGTCGCAGGCCGCTTACACCTCAGGCGGCGAGCAGCAGATGTGCGCGATCGGCCGAGCCTTGATGGCAAACCCGAAAGTCGTGCTGCTCGACGAGCCGTCGATGGGACTGGCACCGCAGATCGTCGAAGAGGTGTTCGAAATCGTGCGCGATCTGAACACCAAGGAGCGCACGACATTCCTGCTCGCCGAACAGAACACGAACATGGCGCTGCGCTACGCCGACTATGGCTACATTCTCGAAAACGGGCGCGTGGTGATGGAGGGCATTGCCGACTCGCTGCGTGAGAACGAAGACGTGAAGGAGTTTTACCTGGGCGTCGGTGGCGGGGATCGCAAGAGCTTTCGTGAGGTCAAGAGCTACAAGCGGCGCAAGCGCTGGCTTGCATGACTCCAGGAGCACGACATGGCCCATGCCGATGCGAAGGCACTCGAACCGCATTTGCCGCTGCTGCGGCAGCTGCGCGAGATCAAGGGCATCAAGGAAGTGCGGCCGGGCATCTTTTACCTTCGAGGCTCGGCCTTCCTGCACTTTCACGACGAACAAGGTGTGCTTTCGGTCGATTTGAAGAAGCCGGGGGGCTCCGGGTTCGACCGTTACGCCATCGCCACGCCACCTGATCAACGCAAGCTTGTTGACGCCGCGAAGCGCCGTGCCGCCCGCGCCGACGACGATTGAACTCCGATGCATTACGACGCACTCGAAACCCGCGAGCCCGCCGAGCGCGAAGCCGCATTGTTCGCGGCCTTGCCAAAGCAGGTTGCGTTGGCCAAGCTGAAGAGCGCGGCTTTCGGCGAGATGCTCGCTGACGTCGACCCCGCCACGGTCAACAGCCGCGCGGCGCTGGCCCGCCTGCCGGTCATGCACAAGAGCGAACTGATGGAACGCCAGAAGAAGTTGCGCGGCGTGGACGTGTTCGGCGGCTTCTCAACCATCGGCTGGGGCCAGCGACGCGGCGCGGTGCGCGTGTTCAGCTCACCGGGGCCGATTTACGAGCCCGAAGGGTTGGCGCCGGACTACTGGCGCATGGCACGTGCCATTTTTGCGGCAGGGTTTCGCGCCGGTGACCTGGTGCACAACAGCTTCAGCTACCACTTCACGCCAGCGGGCTCGATGATGGACACCGGCGCGCGTGCCATCGGTTGCACTGTCTTCGCCGCCGGTGTCGGGCAGACCGAAATGCAGGTCCAGGCGATCGCCGAGTTGCAGCCTGCCGGCTACATAGGCACACCGAGTTTCTTGAAGATCATCCTGGAAAAGGCGACCGAACTCGGCGTTGGTGTGAGTTCGTTGAAGAAAGCGCTGGTCGGCGGAGAAGCATTTCCGCCGAGCTTGCGCGACTGGCTGGGCGGGCGCGGCGTCGCCGCCTACCAAAGCTATGCCACGGCAGACCTCGGCTTGGTCGCATATGAAACGCCTGCGCGTGAAGGCCTGGTGCTCGATGAAGGCGTGATCGTCGAAATCGTACGGCCTGGAACCGGCGAGCCTGTGGCCGATGGCGAAGTGGGCGAGATCGTCGTCACCTCGCTCAATCCCGACTACCCGTTGCTGCGCTTCGGCACGGGCGATCTGTCGGCGATTCTTCCGGGGCCTTGCCCGAGCGGCCGAACCAACCGCCGCATCCGCGGCTGGCTTGGACGCGCCGACCAGACGACGAAGGTGCGTGGCATGTTCGTGCACCCGAGCCAGGTCGCCGAGGTGGTGCGCCGCTATCCCGAAGTCGGCCGGGCGCGCCTGATGATCGAAGGCGAGATGGCGAATGACCGGATGACGTTGCATTGCGAAACGAGCATGAGCGCCGTTGCCGCCGAAGGCTTGCGCGAGCGCATTGCGGAGTCGATTCGCGACGTGACCAAATTGCGCGGCGAGGTGGTGTTTTGCGCCGCAGGCAGTCTGCCCAACGACGGCAAGGTGATCGACGACGCGCGCCGCTATCAGTGAAATCTGCGAGCCCGCCGATCGGGCAGCGTTTGCCCCGGGATTTGCAGTGTCTTGCCCAAACACCAGCCCCCCGATGTCCACGCGCAGACCCCTGGTTGTTGTTGACAGCATCACGCAGGCGCTGGGCGGTGCGCAGGGCGCGGTCATCGTGTGCGGCTCGCATGGCGGGATCAATTCGGGGCGCTTCGCGCTGCTCGCCTCACCCTGCGCCGTCGTGTTCAACGACGCCGGTGGTGGGTTGGACGCTGCGGGCATCGCCGCGCTCGGACTGCTTCAAGACGCGGCGATTGCGGCATGCACAGTGGCGCACACCAGCGCACGCATCGGCGACGCGCACTCTACCCTGCAGATGGGGCGGCTCACGCATTGCAATGCGACCGCGGCTGCCTTGGGGGCGCACGCCGGAATGACTTGCGGCGAATGGATCGAACTGCTCGTGGCGCTCGAACCTTAGCAGGCTGCCGGGCTTCAGAGCGAGTCCGCAGCGTCGTCGAAGTGCGCCTCCACGTTCATCGGCAGCAGTTGGATCGACGCCCGAAGGCCCGGCACTTCACTCATCAGTGCCTGTTCGACCGACTTTCGCAGCGCCGCAGCGCGTCCGAGCGACCAGTTCGAGGGCATGTGCATGTGCATGTCGACGAAAAGGCGACGGCCAGCGCGGCGGGTGTTGATGTGGTCGAAACGGATCGCGCCGTGGGCAAACTGCGCCAGCGTGAGGTCAATCTTCGAGCGCTCTGCCGGCTCCACCGCAGCATCCATCAGGCCCTCGACGGAACGCCACGCCAGTCTTGCCCCTTCACGCAGGATGTTGAGTGCGACGCCGATGGCCAGCAGCGGGTCCAGCCATAACCAGCCCGTCATCTGTACCAGGCCGAGCCCGATGACGACGCCGGCGGAAGTCCAAACGTCGGTGTAGAGGTGGCGCGCGTCGGCTTCCAGCGCGATCGAGCGGTGTTCAATTGAGGCGGCCATCATGCGCCGGGCCAGTGCCGCATTGAGCATTGAACTGAGGACCGCCAGCGCCAAGCCCCAGCCCAAAGCCTGCAGCGCCTGGGGATGAAACAGGCGCTGTACGGCGGCCCAGATGATGCCGGCGGCGGCAGCAACGATGAGCAGACCCTCGAAGCCGCTCGAGAAGTATTCGGCCTTGCTGTGGCCGAAGGGGTGGTCGTCGTCGGCCGGGCGCTGCGCGATTGTGACCATCAGAATCGCGAACAGCGCCGATGCGAGGTTGACGAACGACTCCATGGCGTCGGACAGCAATCCGACGGAGTCGGTGATCCACCAGGCGGTGGTTTTCATTGCGATCGTCGCGACAGCCGCGACGACCGACAGTTTGAGCAGCGTTTGAACTTGCATGGGCTGACCAGGGGCCAGAGCTGGGGTCAGTGCTTGCGGTCCATTCGCTTGAGCTCGTCACCCAGGAATTGCGCCAGAGGCACGGTCTTGCCGTCGGCGAATCGAGCCGTGTAGGGCTGGCCGGTCATGCTCGACTTCGTCGCGATCTCGTCGATGAATTGCTGTGCGGTCGAGATATGCCCACCCATCGCCTTCATCTTGCCGCGCATGAAGTCGGCGGCGTCTTCGCACGAGTAGTCGCTGCCATTTCGAACGAATATGACGTCGTGGCGCGATCGAACATATTCGATGAGCCGGTCGATGCGCACCTGCTCGGCGGGTGACACAGCAGCCAGCGCCGGTGCCGGCAGCATACCCATGGCCCAGCACAGGACGCGCCGGCGCGGATTCATGTTTCGAGCGTGATCCGCGCAAACTTGCGTTTGCCCACCTGGACCACGTAGATTCCGCGACCCAGCTTGAGGCCCTTGTCGCTCACCACACTGCCGTCGACGCGAACACCCGACTGCTCGACAAGCCGCAGCGCTTCGCTGCCCGAGGCTGCGAGATTGGACAGTTTCAAAAGGGCGCCGATGCCCAGCGGCGCGCCACGCAGCGTAAGTTCGGCGATCTCGTCGGGCACGCCACCGCGGGCTCGAGTGTGAAAGTCGAGCTCGGCGGCGTCAGCGGCTGCGGCACTGTGAAATCGGGTCGTGATTTCCCTGGCCAAAAGTACCTTCGCCTCCTTGGGGTTTCGCCCGGCCCGGACCTCCTGCTGCAGCTTCGAGATCTCGACTTCGCTGAGAAAACTGAGCAGCTGGAAATAGCGCCACATCATGTCGTCGCTGATCGACAGCAACTTGGCAAACATCTGGTCGGCGGGCTCCGTGATGCCGATGCAGTTGCCCTTGCTCTTGGACATTTTCTCTATGCCGTCCAGCCCTTCCAGCAGCGGCATCGTCAGGATGCATTGCGGCTCCTGACCGTATTCGGCCTGCAACGTGCGGCCGACGAGCAGGTTGAACTTCTGGTCCGTGCCGCCGAGCTCGAGGTCGCTCTTGAGTGCCACCGAGTCGTAGCCCTGCATGAGCGGGTAGAGCAACTCGTGCACGCTGATCGGCGTCGCGGCCTTGATTCGATTCGTGAAGTCGTCGCGCTCGAGCATTCGCGCAACGGTGTACTTGGCCGCGAGTTCGATCATGCCGCGTGCGCCGAGCGGGTCACTCCATTCGGAGTTGTAGCGAACCTCGGTTTGGTCCGGGTCGAGCACCAGACTGGCTTGTTTGTAGTAGGTTTGGGCGTTGGCCTCGATCTGTTCACGTGTCAGCGGCGGGCGCGTTGCATTGCGCCCGGAGGGGTCGCCGATCATCGACGTGAAGTCGCCGATGAGAAAGATTACCGTATGCCCCAGGTCCTGAAGCTGGCGCAACTTGTTCAAGACAACGGTATGGCCAATGTGTATGTCGGGGGCGGTGGGGTCCAGGCCGAGCTTGACGCGCAGTGGCACGCCTCTTGCAGCTGAACGAGCGAGTTTTTTTTGCCACTCGGATTGCGGCAACAATTCACTACAACCGCGGAGCGACACAGCCATCGCGTGACGCACCGCGTCAGTTACTGGATACTCGATTGTCAAGGTGGGGCTCTATGCGAAGCGTGACTGCGGGCCTGACTGGCAATTCGAGCCAGCGGGGTGGGACTGCTGAATTCAGCGCGAATGCTTGGCCAAGCGCCTCGCAATCGACGCCCAAGCTCGAGCCCGATTCTAGTGGAGCCCTCGCGGACGCAGGCATGCGCAATGGCGATCAAGACGGGGGTCTGCTGCATGACAGCGACGCGGCGAGTTCTTTCAAAGCATCGACCAACGAGCTTCAATTCTTGCAGCGGTCAGTTCGTCAGTCGCGCATGATGGGCATACTTTCAGCGCATCATCGGCACAGCCTGATGACGATTCTTTTGATCGCGCTGGCTGGCTTTGGAGCAACCGCATTCGGAGTTGCCGTCAACATGCCGGAGCCGGTGCTTGCGTCGCTGGGACTCATCAGCGAGCCGATTTCGACGCTTGATACCGACGCACAGTTTGAAGCCCTCGCGTTGCATCGGCTCGATGCTTACCGGACGGACTTGACCCGTCCTGGCGACAGCGTCGCTGCGTTGCTCGGACGATTGAACATCGCCGATCCTGCCGCGGTTCGGTTTTTTCGTGACGATACCGCCTCTCGATCGCTGTTCGACGGGCGGCCCGGCAAGTCGGTGCGGGCGCGCGTCGACTCGGCTGGCCGGCTGCTCGAATTGATCGCTCGCTACGGCGCGTTGGACCGCACCCGAAGCGGCTCGCACTTCAGCCGGCTGCGCGTCGAATTGATCGCGGGTCGGCTGATTTCGGTTGTCGAGTCGGCCGCATTGGCGCCGCAAGTCATGGTCGGCAGCGGTACTGTTTCGTCGTCGCTGTTTGCCGCCACGGAGACGGCGGGCGTGCCGGAAGCAGTGGCGAGCCAAATGATCGAGGTGCTGTCTGGCGACATTGATTTTCACCGGGACCTGCACTGGGGCGATGCCTTCGCGGTCGTGTATGAAGTCTTGTTGGCCGATGGTGAGCCCGTCACTTGGCAGACCCTCCCCGGCCGACTCTTGGCGGCGCAATTCATCGCTCGCGGACTGCAGCATTCCGCTGTCTGGTATCAGGGCGTGAACGGCAAGGGTGGCTACTACAGCTTCGACGGTCAGAGCAAGCGGCGCCCATTCTTGGCCAGCCCTTTGGAGTTCACGCGAGTGAGTTCTGGTTTTTCGAGCCGGATTCACCCCTTGCTGAAACAATGGCAGCGGCATCAGGGCGTCGACTACGTGGCCCAGGCCGGAACCCCGGTGCGTTGTGTTGGCGACGGCGTGGTGGAATTTTCGGGCACAAGGAACAGCTACGGCAATGTGGTGCAGGTGCGGCACAGCGGCGGGAGAACCACGCTCTATGCACACCTGAGACGGATCTCAGTGAGGACGGGCCAACGCGTGGAACAGGGTGAACGGCTGGGAACCGTCGGCGCAACAGGCTGGGCCACCGGGCCCCACCTGCATTTCGAGTTCAAGCTGGGTGGGGTCCCACGCAATCCGGAACGGCTTGCGCAGTGGTCGGAAACGGCCCAGATCGGGCCGAATGGGCAGCGCCTTTTTGCCGCATGGACCCAAGGATTTCAAGGTCAGATCGAACTGGCGCAGTCGACACTGCGCAGTGGTTCGTACGCCGAATAGCGCCGCCGCCAGGGAGTGAGCAGGGCAGCTGGCGCCGCAGGCAAGAATCTTTCATGGCTCAGTACTACATCGGCTTGATGTCGGGAACCTCATTGGACGGAGTCGATGGCGTGCTGGTCGCCTTCGCCCCTGAAGATGACCGGCGGCTGGGCGTGCTCACGCACTCGCACCTGCCGTTCGACGAAATGCTGCGCGCCACGCTGCTTGAGCTCAACCGCGACGGTGCGAACGAGCTCCATCGGGCCGCGCTCGCCGCCAATGCCCTGGCCCGACTCTATGCAACCTGTGTCGAGGCGTTGCTGTTGGGCTCCGGCCTTGATCGGAGCCAGGTCAAGGCGATCGGCGCTCACGGGCAGACCGTGCGGCATCGGCCGTGCGAGTTCGACGGCACCGGCTATTCGATCCAGCTGATGGCCCCGGCGCTGCTCGCCGAATCAACCCGGATCGACGTCGTATGCGATTTTCGCAGCCGCGATGTCGCCGCAGGAGGCCAGGGTGCGCCGCTGGTCCCCGCGTTCCACCGTGCCATGTTCGGCCGGCTCGCGCCCACGCTCACCGTGCTCAACGTCGGAGGCATCAGCAATCTGACCGTGCTCGACTCGAACCAGGTTAGGGCGGGCTTCGATTGCGGGCCGGGAAACGCACTGATGGACTACTGGTGCCAACGCAATACCGGGCAGTGTTTTGACAACCAAGGTGCCTGGGCCCGTACCGGTGTGGCGCTGCCAGGCCTTGTCGAATCGATGCTTCGGGATCCGTATTTTTCGCGGCTGGCCCCCAAGAGTACGGGTCGCGACCTGTTCAATCCGGGTTGGTTGGACAGCCAACTTCGAGAGTTTGGGATACCCCTGGAGCCCAAGGAGATTCAAGCCAGTTTGGTCGAGTTGACGGCGCTCGCTTGCGCGCGCGACGTGCTCCATCACGCCCCGCAGGCACAGCTCCTGCTGGTGTGCGGCGGTGGAGCACTTAACACCTACCTGATGGAGCGCTTGGCCGCGCATCTGCCCGCAGTGGCGGTGGCAAGTACCGATGCTCATGGATTGCCCGCGACACAAGTCGAGGCCTGCGCCTTTGCCTGGCTGGCGCATGCCTTCGTCAAGCGCCAGACTGCAAGCCTGCCGCTGGTCACAGGCGCGCGCGAAGCGCGCGTTCTCGGCGCGTTGTACCCTGCTCAGTGAGCAGAGGCGCCAAGGCCGCCAATTTGGCGGCCTCGGGCGTGAAACAGAGGTTGCCGCGGAATCAGGCGGAGAAACTCGACCCGCAGCCGCAGGTAGTTGTGGCGTTCGGATTCTTGATCACGAACTGTGCGCCTTGCAGATCGTCCTTGTAGTCAATCTCCGCGCCTGCGAGATACTGCAAACTCATGGCGTCGATCAGAAGCGTGACGCCGTTCTTGCTCATCTGTGTATCGTCGTCGTTGATGACCTCATCGAACGTGAAGCCGTACTGAAACCCCGAACAGCCGCCACCTTGCACGAACACCCGAAGCTTAAGATCGGGATTGCCTTCTTCATCGACAAGTTCTTTCACCTTTGATGCCGCACTGTCCGTGAAGATCAACGGAACCGGCGGCGCATCGCCCTGTGAAGGACTCGAAATCCCTGCATCCAATACTGCGTTCACTGTACGGGCTCCTTCGGCACGATGCCGGTTCGATGGTTATCCATGGCTCGGTGTCGCCAGCTTCAGTGCCGGGCGTTCCTCCGACTTGAGTGGCTTCAACTCGCCGTCGATTCTCGCACCTTGGTGCATTTCAAGTACCTCGTATCGCACATCACCGACGATCGACGCCTTCGGCTGCAGTTCGAGAAGCTCGTCTGAGTGAACCGGCCCGACGATTGACCCGTTGATGATCACATGGCCCGCCTTGACCTTGCCCGTGACCCGGGCTTTCTCACTGATCACCACGATGCTGGGCTGGTCGCCGGCAGCCAGCACATCGCCGATGATTTCACCGTCGATGCGAAGTCCTTCCGCGAACTGAAGTTCGCCACGGATCACAGTGCCTTCACCGATCAGAGTGCCGATCGGCGGTTGCGTCTTCTTTCCAAACATGAGCGTTCTCCGGTATGCGCTGGCCAGCAGCGCCTGAGGGCTAGAGCTTGACGGTTTCGATTGCCTTCGTTGCCCCGGATTTGTCGGTGACCTTGACCGACATGGTTTGAACCACGGCCGTCGTTGGGCAGTCGATCGTGCCTTCGACCCTCAAGTATTGCTTCAATTGGAGCGGATGCGTGCCCGAAGGCTGAGCCCAGTTCCACGGTTTTCCGTCGAGCGTTCCGGTGAGCGTGACTTCATACCGGCCCGCAAACTCGGGCGCTGCCTTTCCCGGCTGCATCAAGAGCATCTGATACTTGAGGCTACCGGCGGTCTTCATCTCCGCCTGCAAGCCTCGGATGACCAGACCGGCGTTCGGGTTGGCATTTGCCGGCAGCAACTTTTCGAAGAATCCCAGGTTGTTCTTCAGACCGTCGTTTTCTGCTTCGAGGCGGCGCAGGTTTTGGACCAGCGTTTCTTGGGCTGCCTTCTCGGTTTTCAGCAAGCTCTCTGCAATATTCGCGGTGGACAGCGCCCTTTCGCGCTCCTCGCGCAGGCGTGCCACTTCGACTCGCAGGTCAGCCAATTCGGATTTCGCGGAGCGGTCCAGGCCGGCGATATCGCGGCCGAACTCGAACGCCCAGAGCGCCAACGCTGCCGAGAACCCGAACATCAGTGCCCCCGCAGCCCAACGCAGCGGCCACGGCAGGTGGCTGCGCACGACCATTCGTGGCGCGCTGATCGAAAGCCTGCGGCGCAGCAGTTTCCAACGCATCAGCGTACCCGTTTGGTTCGGAGCTGCCATTCGCTCCCAGCGACCCGCACTGCAATCAATCAGCGCTTGCTGAACTGTTTACGTCGGCGTGCGCCGTGCAGGCCGACTTTCTTTCGTTCCACTTCGCGGGCATCTCGGGTCACGAACCCGGCTCGGCTCAGGTCTGGCTTGAGCCCCGCGTCGTAGTCGATCAACGCGCGCGTGATGCCATGTCGAACCGCCCCGGCCTGCCCGGATTCGCCGCCACCGTGGACGTTGACTTTGATGTCGAAAGCCGCGTCGTTGGCGGTGAGCACCAGCGGCTGTTTGACCACCATGATCGAGGTCTGACGGCCAAAGTACATTTCGACGGATTTCCCGTTGACCAGAATCTTTCCGGTGCCCTTCTTGATGAAGACGCGCGCAACCGAAGATTTGCGGCGGCCGGTCCCATAGTTCCAAATGCCAATCATCGCCGCTCCTTAGAGTTCCAAGACCTTCGGTTGCTGAGCGGTGTGCGGGTGGTCGGCACCGGCATAGACCTTCAGCTTCTTCACCATCGCGTAGCCCAGCGGCCCCTTCGGGAGCATGCCCTTCACGGCCTTCTCCAGGGCGCGGCCAGGGTGGCGCTGCTGCATGTCTTTGAACTTCGTCGCATGGATCCCGCCCGGGAATCCGGAATGGCGGTAGTAGACCTTGTCGTTCGCTTTGTTACCGGTGACGCGAATCTTGCTGGCGTTGACGATGACGATGAAATCGCCGGTGTCGACGTGAGGCGTGTAAATGGCCTTGTGCTTGCCGCGCAACCGGAGGGCCACTTCGCTGGCTACCCTTCCGAGAACCTTGTCGGTCGCGTCAAGCACAAACCACTCATGCGTCACTTCGGCCGGTTTGGCACTGAAGGTGGTCATGCGAGTTACTCAGGTTTGTCGGCCCAAATCGCCGCAGCCTGCTCGGATCCGCTTCTCGATTTGGCGGACGCTCACGCACTGCACCAAGTGGCCGGAGCCGCCTGTTTCTCCCTTGGGCACATTCAGGGAAAGCCGGGCAGTATACCAAGGCGCGATTCAAAATTCGCCGGCGAGGGTCGAGGTAGTCTCGCGGGCCGGCTTGCTCGCCGCCGCAGCGCCAGCGCGGCGCAGGATTCAATCGTCTGTCTTCAATCGAGGGGTGCGCTTCGGCCCGCCCAGCCCATGCGATACGCTACATTTGTCATTCAAAGTAGCCCGATTCGCGCCCTGCGCGTTCATTCCTCTCGATAGCCGCCGTAAGAAATGCAGACATTTGTGTGGATGGCCGCGTTGGCGGCGCTGGCCTTGCTCGTGATCGCGCTGGCGATTTGGGCGATTCAGATGCGCAAGCAAAGAGCCGCTTTCGTTCTTCCGACCGAATGGCTGTTGGTGCCACGGCCAGTATTTTCGGCGGTGGAACGTCGGGTGTATCGCTTGTTGCGTGAGGCCTTGCCGCACTACATCGTGCTGTCAAAGCTGCCCCTGGTGAGGTTCTGCCAGCCCGGTGACCCGGCTGACACGAGATTCTGGTTTGAGCTGCTCGGGTCGATCCACGTCACTTTTGCTGTGTGCAGTGCCAATGGCCGGGTTCTGGCCGCCGTTGACCTGGACATCGAGCGCGGTGTGTCCAAGCGGGCTCAGCTGATCAAACATTCGGTCCTGACGGCGTGTCGCGTGCGCTATATGAGGTGCCCGTCGGAGCACCTTCCGTCGGTCGCCGAGTTGCAGTTGCTCGTTCCTCAAGGGAGCGCGGCGATGCGCGGCCCGCTTTCGAACGGGCAGGGTGAGCATCGGTTCAGCAATGCGAGCGCCAGCCTCTCGAACGCGGTGGCGCATCGGCGTGCCGAACGAACCACGCTGTGGCAAGATTCCTCGCTCTTCCAGGACTCGTTTTTCGCACCCGACATTCGCGTCGACGCCTTCGGTCAGAGCGATTTCGGGGGTCAAGCGGGCACTTATACGCCGGCAGTGCGGTCCGCGAAAGCTGATCCAACTCACGCGGGTGACGACGACGAAATCGCCGGTGTTGTGGTCGATTCACCGCGTGCGATTCGGCCGACTCATCACTGACCGGTTCGATCCGGAGCATCGGTCGCGCCGGGCGGCCGTCGGCTGATGCGGGGAAACAGCTCGCAAGGGGGCCGCGTACCATCTCCGCATGTTGCGCAGCGTCCCCACGACCCAGCTCACGCCGTTTTCTGGGCTCGGGCCAGACTGCGTGTTGGATGCCCTGGCAGGCGTGGGACTGCACGGCGATGGAAGGCTGATTCAGCTGAACTCGTACGAAAACAGGGTCTACCAAGCGTTTCTTGACGATCGTCGCGTCGTCGTCGCCAAGTTCTATCGCCCGCAACGTTGGAGTGACGCACAGATCCTCGAAGAACACGAGTTTGTCGAGCAATTGGCGCGTGTCGAGCTACCGGTCGCTCCGGCTTTGTCGCTATTTGTCGATCCGGCGGCGAGTTTCGCTGACCAGTGCCGGTTGATCGCTCCCACCCTGGCCCAGTTCGATACGCCGCAGGGGTGTTTCCGCTTCAGCGTCGCCGAGCGGCTCTCGGGTCGCACCCCGGAGCTTGGGGACAGCGACACGCTGCAACGCATGGGTAGCGCCATCGGCCGCCTGCACGCAGTGGGTCAGCAATCGAATTTCGTATTTCGTCAGCGCCTGGATATCGCGACCTTGGGCGTGGCAAGCCGAGACGCGCTGCTCGCTGCCCATGCGGTTCCGCGTGAAGCCTTGGCACCGTGGCGCGACGCTGCCGACGCCGCGCTGGCCGCCGTCGAGGCGACGTTCGCGCGCGTTGGCCCGCTGCAACTGCTGCGTCTGCATGGCGACTGCCACCTGGGGAACGTCTTGTGGGCGCCGCGCGGCCCGCAATTCGTTGACTTCGACGACACCGGAACGGGGCCGGCGATTCAAGATCTGTGGATGCTGCTGTCCGGCGATCACGGGTCCATGTGTTCCCAAGTCGCGGCACTGCTCCAGGGGTACCGCAGCTTCATGGATTTCGACCTGCGCGAACTGCGCTTGATTGAGCCTCTGCGCACCTTGCGCATGCTGCGTCACAGTGCATGGATTGCGCAGCGCTGGGCGGATCCGGCTTTTCCGCTTGCGTTTCCCTGGTTCTGTGAACCATCCTACTGGCACGAACAAGCGGCCAATCTGCGCGATCAACTCGGCTCGATCGCGGCGCCTCCAATCAGCGCGCCCTAAGCCTTCTTGGCCACCCGAAAAGCGCAGCTGCGTATTCCGGCGAACGCGAGTACAGGTTTCAGGTCAGCAACAGGGAATTCACGCGCCGCACATAGGCCGCCGGATCGTCGAGCTGCCCACCTTCGGCAAGCAATGCCTGGTCGAAAAGAATGTGGGTCAAGTCGTCGAAGTGCTCGGTCGAATCCAAACGCTTGATCAGCGGGTGCGCGGCGTTGATTTCGAGAATCGGCTGCGACTGCGGCGCGTCTTGGCCCGCCTGTTTGAGCATTCGCGCCAAGTGAGAGCTCATATCACCCTCTTCCACAACAAGACACGCCGGTGAATCCACCAGCCGCGTCGTCACGCGCACATCCTTGGCGCGCTCCTTGAGCGTCACTTTCATGCGCTCGAGCAAGGGTTTGATCGCCGCCGTTGCCTCTTCGGCCTGCTTCTTCTCGTCCTCGTCCTGCAACTTCCCAAGGTCGACCGCCCCCTTGACCACGCTTTGCAAAGGATGCCCGTCAAACTCATAGAGGTGGCTGAGCAACCATTCGTCGACGCGGTCGGCCAACAACAAGACCTCGATGCCCTTCTTCTTGAAGATCTCGAGTTGCGGGCTGCTCTTCGCGGCAGCAAGGCTGTTGGCAGCGATCACGTAGATGGCGTCCTGCCCTTGCTTCATGCGTCCGACATAGTCGGTGAACGAAACGCCTTCGTCGGTGTGCGTCGACGCAAACCTGTAAAGTTTGGCGAGCCGCTCGCGGTTGGCGTGATCCTCACCCACGCCTTCTTTGAGGACCGCGCCGAAGTCCTTCCAAAATGCAGCGTACTTGGCTCTTTCTGCGGGGTCTTCACTGTCGGCCAGTGCCTCGAGCATGCCCAGCACGCGCTTGGTCGAGCCTTCACGAATCGCCTTCACGTCGCGGCTTTCCTGCAGCAATTCGCGCGACACGTTCAGCGGCAGGTCGGCGCTATCGATGACGCCCTTGACGAACCGCAGGTACACCGGCATCAGCGCTTCGGCGTCGTCCATGATGAAGACACGCTTCACGTAGAGCTTGACGCCGCCGCGTTTGTCGCGGTTCCAGAGGTCAAACGGCGCTTTCGACGGCACGTAAAGGAGCTGCGTGTATTCGCTGCGTCCTTCGACCCGATTGTGTGTGTATGCCAGCGGCGCTTCGCTGTCGTAACTGATCTGCTTGTAGAACTCCTGATATTGCTCAGGCGTGATGTCGTTCTTGCTGCGAGTCCACAGCGCCGCCGCCTTGTTCACCGCCACCCATTCATCGCGCAGCACTTGTTTGTTTGCCTTTGCGTCCCACTCCTCCTTTTGCATCAGGATCGGCAATGAGATGTGATCGGAGTACTTGCCGATGATGGACTTGAGCTTCCAGCCAGTGAGGAACTCTTCTTCATCGGCACGTAGATGCAAAGTCACACTCGTGCCGCGCTGGATTCGCTCGATGGCCTCGACCTCGAAATCGCCATCACCTTTGGAACTCCACCGCACACCCTCGTCGGCCTTCAGTCCGGCGCGGCGCGATTCGACGATGATGCTGTCGGCGACGATGAAACCGCTGTAGAAACCCACGCCGAATTGCCCGATCAGCTGCGCATCCTTCTTCTGCTGTGCCTCGAGCGCGGCGACGAATTCGCGCGTTCCACTCTTGGCGATCGTGCCCAGATTGGCGATGGCTTCCTCCATCGACATGCCGATTCCGTTGTCGTGAATCGTGATCGTACGGGCCGTCGCGTCGAAGCTGACACGCACCTCCAGCGGCGGCGCATCCTCATAGAGTGCAGGATTGTTCAGCGCCTCGAATCGGAGCTTGTCGCACGCGTCGGACGCATTTGAAATCAATTCACGAAGAAAAATCTCCTTGTTCGAGTACAGAGAATGGGTGACGAGGTGAAGGATCTGCTTGACTTCCGCTTGGAACGAGAGGGTTTGCTTGTTCATGATTTCTCGACGGTGAAACTCGCTGGCACGCATGACGAAGCGGCCACTTTGGGGTCTGGCGGAAAGATTTCAAGGGCCGTTCCTGCGCCCCGCCCTCGATTTACCTACAGCGTGAATATCTTCCCCGGGTTCATGATGTTCTTGGGATCGAGGGCACGCTTGATCGTTCGCATCATCTCCACAGCCATTTCGCCGGCTTCGTCGACCAGGAAGCCTTGTTTGTGCAGGCCGACGCCGTGTTCGCCGGTGCAAGTGCCCTGCAGCCGCAAGGCACGGTGCACAAGTGTGTGATTGAGGGCCTCGGCCATCTCGCGCTCGCTGGGGATCGCCGGGTCGATCAGGTACGCCACATGAAAGTTGCCGTCGCCGACATGGCCCACGGTGTAGTGGGTGATTCCCGCGCGCTTTGCTTCATCGAGCGCTGCCGTCACACATTCGGCCAGTCGCGAGATGGGAACGCATGTGTCCGTGGTCACGGTGCGGCACCCCGGGCGAATCTGCATGCCGGCGAAGTACGCGTGATGCCGCGCTGTCCACAAACGGGTGCGTTCTTCCGGTGTTGTGGCCCATTGGAACTGCTCGCCGCCAAATTCGCGCGCGATGTCCTGAACCGCCTCGGCCTGCTCTTTCACACTCGCCGGGCTGCCATGAAACTCCATCAACAGCATGGGTTGCTCGAGCAAACTCAGTTTGTCGTGCGCGTTGACGGCGCGCACCGCATTCGCATCAAGCAATTCGCAGCGTGCGATGGGAATGCCGAGTTGAATCAACTGGATCGTGGTGTTGACAGCCGCGCCCACGTCCGGGAAATGACACACTGCCGCCAACACCGCCTCGGGCAGCGGATACAAGCGCACCGTGACCTCCGTCATCACGCCCAGAGTGCCTTCACTGCCGACGAGCAGACGTGTGAGGTCGTAGCCAGCGCTCGACTTTCTGGCTCGGGTTCCGGTACGAACGATGTCGCCGTTGGCGGTGACGACGGTCAGTGCCAGCACGTTTTCGCGCATCGTCCCATAGCGCACGGCATTCGTTCCGCTCGCGCGCGTGGCCGCCATGCCACCCAAAGTCGCGTCCGCGCCGGGGTCGATCGGGAAGAACAGACCCGTGTCCTTGATCTCCCGATTCAGTTGCGTGCGCGTCACGCCGGCTTGAACCGTAACGGTCAGGTCTTCAGGGTGCACCGCGACGATTCTGTTCATTCGACTCAAGTCGATGCTGACGCCACCTTGTACGGCCAACAAATGACCCTCGAGGGACGAGCCCACACCGAATGGAATCACGGGGACCAAGTATTCGCTCGCAAGCTTGACCACGAATGCCACGTCCTCGGTGCTCTCGGCGAACACAACCGCATCGGGCGGCGTGACTTCAAACGGAGATTCGTCACGCCCATGCTGTTCGCACACGGACCGAGAGATCGAGCAGCGATCGGCAAATCGCGCCATCAGCCTTTCGAGCATGACCTTCGGGACTGACCTGCGTTCGAAATGCGGCAATGCGTGACTGGACAACGGCGCGTTCATGGGGGGACTCCAGCGCGCCGAGTTGGGCGCGCAGCCCTGGGATTCTATTCAGCCCTGCTCACCCGCCTTGGCAATGTCATGCGCCAAACCTGGGGAGACTACTGCTATCGACTGTTCCAGACCGGCCCAGTGACAGTCAATGCGCCAGGCCTTAGCATCCCGGTCCATGGCGAATCGCCTGACACAGATTGCAACGCGCACCGGGGACGACGGCACCACCGGCCTTGGCGATGGCTCGAGGGTCGCGAAGGACAATTTGCGGATTTGCGCGATGGGTGAAGTCGACGAGCTCAATTCGCACCTCGGCGTCTTGCTCGCCGAGCCATTGCCCGCCGAGGTTCGCGAGTTCCTGGTTGTGGTCCAGCACGAGCTGTTCAATCTCGGCGGCGAGCTGTCGATTCCAGGTTTCGAGTTGCTCAAGCTTGCTGCCGTCTCACACCTCGACGATGCCTTGGCACACTACAACGCCGGATTGCCCAGGCTCAAGGAATTCATTCTCCCGGCTGGCACCCGCAGCGCAGCCCTTGCACACGTCGCGCGCAGCGTTGCACGCCGTGCCGAAAGGGCAGTTGTCGCGCTCGGGGGAACCGAAGCGTTGCGGGCGGCGCCGCGGCAATATTTGAATCGCCTCAGCGACATGTTGTTCGTTCTGGCGCGCGTGCTTAACCGCGCCAACCTGGACGGACTGGGCGGCGACGACATGTACTGGAAAAGCGAGCGCTTGGCTCGCGACGACGGTTGACGAGTCCGGCGCGAGTTTTCGGCAGGCGCGATCTGTTCTCGCGGCGCGTCTGGTCTACCGGCTCATCGCGCGATGGCGAACCCGGCTGCGAATTCTTCCAGGTCGAGGGTGCCATTGCCGTCAGTGTCCAGATCGTTGAACCGCTCGGCGTATCCTGCCAGTCCTGCAACTTCAGGCAGGGTCAGGGCTCCGTCATCGTCGGCATCCGCTTTGCTGAACGTGGCTTCCATGACGACCCGATCCCACGCCGAGAGTTGGTCCGCTGCGCTGCCACGTGTCTGCGCTGCAAGCGGCGCGGCCACCAGTGTGGCCACTGCGGCCAGCGTTGCGGTTCTTACAGCATCGGACAGTCGGCGCATGGAATTTCCCCAGCTGACTCGGAGACGCATTGAACCCGATGCGAGGCGGTTGTGCGCGCCACGCTTGCGCAGGCACACACGCCTTACAGCCGATGACCGCGGTTTACAAGTTGTTGCGTGGCAAGCGGGATTGGCGCTGGAACTCTATTGCGATTTGAGGTCGTGCTCAGCAGCGTCGCGCTTTCACAGCCAGATCGAGCATCTCCAGAACCTCCACAGAATCGTCCCAACCCAGGCAGGCATCGGTAATGCTTTGGCCGTATGCGAGTCTTGCAGGGTCATCTTTGCCAGCGTTGAATTTCTGCGAACCCGAAACCAGGTGGCTTTCGACCATGACACCGAAGATGCAGTTCGCACCGGCTTTCAGTTGCCCGGCAATGTCGCGCGCCACATCAACTTGTCGTTCGTGCCGCTTGCCGCTGTTGGCGTGACTGCAGTCGATCATCAACGCGCAGTCGAGTTTGGCCGCTTCGATCTCCTTGCAGGCCGCTGCGACATGCGCAGCATCGTAGTTGGGTGCTCTACCTCCACGCAGAATCACGTGGCAGTCTCGGTTGCCCTTGGTCTCGACAATGGCCACCTGGCCGTTCTTGTGTACGGAGAGAAAGTGATGCGGCCGTGCGGCGGCCTGGATCGCATCGATCGCAATTCGAATATTTCCGTCGGTGCCGTTCTTGAAGCCGATCGGCGCCGACAAGCCCGAGGCCAACTCGCGATGAACCTGACTCTCCGTGGTGCGCGCCCCGATGGCTCCCCAAGCGATCAGGTCGCCCAGGTACTGCGGTGAGATCACGTCGAGGAACTCGCTGCCCGCGGGCAAGCCGAGGCGATTGATTTCAACCAGCAACTGCCTGGCGATGCGCAGACCCTCGTCAATTCGATAGCTCTCGTCCAGGTAGGGGTCGTTGATCAGGCCTTTCCACCCCACCGTGGTGCGCGGCTTCTCGAAATACACACGCATCACGATTTCCAGGGTATCTGCATAGCGCTGCCGCTGCAGCACCAGCCGCCGCGCATACTCGAGCGCCGCGGCTGGGTCATGGATCGAGCACGGGCCGATGACGACCAGCAGGCGATCATCCTTGCGCTGCATGATTTCACGCACCGCGGCGCGCGTCTGGCCGATCAACCGCTCAGCCGCCGAACCCGCGATCGGGAAGAAGCGGATCAGGTGTTCCGGCGGCGGCAACGGCGTCACGTCCTCGATACGCTGGTCGTCGGTCTGGCTGGTTCGTTCGCTGCTGGCGCGCCAACCATCACCTTCGGTCACGGACTTGTTCGGCATGGCGTTCGTCTCCTGGTCGAATCTGTGAAAAGCTCAGGGGAAAAAAAACCGCCGGGCGGGGCCCGGCGGTTTTGAAGTCCTGCTTGCGCTACTTTGCTACCTATGCGCCTGCCTCTCCAACCGCGGGGCGGTGCGAGAACCAAAAGTACGCAAAGAAGTAGAAGCCGAGTTGCATCGCTGTCAATGTACCACGCCGATGATTGCTTGCGCTGGCTGGGCCTCGCGCCAATTCACGCCGTGCCCCCGACGGTGAGTCTGTCGATGCGCAACGTGGGTTGACCAACGCCGACGGGAACGCTTTGGCCGTCCTTGCCGCACACACCAACACCTGTATCGAGTTTCATGTCGTTGCCGATCATGCTGACTCGCGTCAAAGCGTCGGGCCCGTTGCCGATGATCGTCGCGCCCTTGACAGGATACTGAATCTTGCCCCCTTCGACCCAAAACGCTTCGCTCGCCGAGAACACGAACTTTCCGCTCGTGATATCGACCTGACCGCCGCCGAAATTTGTGGCGTACAAGCCGCGCTTCAGGCTGCTCACGATTTCTTCCGCCGACTTGGCTCCGCCCAGCATGTAGGTGTTGGTCATGCGCGGCAACGGCACGGCGGCATAACTCTCGCGTCGCCCATTGCCCGTGGGCAACACCCCCATCAAGCGCGCGTTGAGCGAATCCTGGAGGTAGCCCTTCAGAATGCCATCTTCGATCAAGACGTTGCGCTGCGAGACGTTGCCTTCGTCGTCGACGTTGAGCGAGCCGCGGCGGTCCGGCAGGGTTCCGTCGTCGAGCACGGTGACGCCCTCGGCGGCCACGCGTTGGCCCATCTTTCCACTGAAAGCGCTGCTGCCTTTGCGGTTGAAGTCGCCCTCCAAGCCATGGCCAATGGCCTCATGCAGCAGCACGCCGGGCCAGCCTGGCCCAAGCACCACGCTCATCTCACCGGCCTTCGCCGGGCGCGATTCGAGGTTCGTCAGGGCCGCATTTGTCGCGTCTCGAACATAGGTCTCGATCACCGTGTCATGAAAGTATCCGAAGCCGAAGCGGCCACCACCCCCCGCAGTGCCCACTTCGCGGCGCACCTCGCCGGCAATGGTTTGTTCGGCAATCACCGTCACGGAAAGACGCACCAGCGGGCGCACATCGGCCGCCAGCGTGCCGTCGGCGCGCGCGATCAACACAACGTCATATTCACCAGCCAACCCAGCCATCACTTGTTTGATGCGCGGGTCGACGGCGCGCGCCATTCGCTCAACCTTCTCGAGCAGGGCAACTTTCTGGGCACTGTCGAGCGTCGAGATAGGATCCATCGGTGCGTAGAGAATCCGGCTCGGCGCGAGTTTGGTCGCCGTTTCGATCTTCACTTTGCGGCTTTGGCCGGCAGCAGCGATGGTGCGGACCGTTTCGGCGGCATCGATCAACGAGCCCTCGGAGATTTCGTCGGAGTAGGCGAATGCGGTTTTCTCGCCGGCCACGGCGCGCACTCCCACCCCTTGGTCAATCCCAAAGCTGCCGCTCTTGACGATGCCTTCCTCCAGGCTCCAGCCTTCACTGCGCGTGTACTGAAAATAAAGGTCCGCATCGTCGATTCGATGTGTCGCGATCGTCGCCAGCGCCTTGCCCAGCGTCGCCTCGGTCAGGCCAAAGGGAACGAGCAAGAGCGAGCGCGCGACAGCCAGGCGCTCGAGGGTCGGTTCGCGGGAAATCATGACATTGTCCGGGGCTGCAGGCAAATCATTGTAGGAGGCGTTGCAATGATGTACCGCCGCTGCGGCGTCAGATTCGCCCTTCTTCCGCGGCATGACAGGCAATCTGCACTGTTTCGATTCGTCGCAGCGTGGGCCGCTCCACTTTGCAGCGTGCATTGGCGTAAGGGCAACGCGGGTGAAATGAACAGCCCGTGGGCGGGTTCAACGGATTGGGTACTTCGCCTTGGACCGGGGTGCGCGCGCGGCCGCTCATGTGAATGTCGGGGATGGCGTCCAGAAGCATGCGCGTATAGGGGTGGCGCGGCCGCGCAAAGAGTTCGGCCTTGGGCGCAAGCTCGACCAGACGGCCCAGGTACATCACACCAACGCTGTCACTCACATGGCGCACCACGGCCAGGTTGTGCGAGATGAACAGATAGGTCAATTGGCGCTCGCGCTGCAAATCCTTCATGATGTTGAGTACCTGGGCCTGCACCGACACGTCCAGCGCCGAAGTCGGCTCGTCACACACCAGAAACTCGGGCTGCGTGGCCAGGGCGCGCGCGATCGAGATGCGCTGCCGCTGCCCGCCCGAAAACTGATGCGGAAACTTTTCCATGTCGGCACCCGCGAGCCCCACCGACGCAAGCAGTTGCGCCACCGCGGCTCGCAAACTCGAACGGTCGGCACGCTTCGCCGCCGGGCCCGCCAAGCCGTGCTCTCGCAACGGCTCGGCGACAATGTCTTCAATCTTCCAGCGGGGGTTCAAGCTCGCGTACGGGTCCTGAAAAATCATCTGCATGCGCCGCCTGAGAGGGCGTGCAGCGGCGCTGCGAAGTGTGGTCGCGATGTCGGCACCGTCAAATCGCACCTCACCAGCGCTCGGGGCGTAAAGACCGACGAGCAAACGCGCCACCGTGCTTTTGCCGCAACCCGATTCGCCCACCAAGGCCAGCGTACGGCCGCGAAGGATTGCGAAGCTGACGCCGTCGACGGCATGCACGAACTGGCGTGGTTTACGTTCCACGGCGCGGTTCAGCCAGGGTGCGGAAACGTCAAAAGTCTTGGCCAGGTCGCGCACCTCAACCAACGGTGTTTCCATCGCCACAGGCACCGGCGTCATACGCGGGTCTCCCGGCCACTCGCGTGCAGCCAACACGACGCACGGGTGGAACCCGCCTGCACCAGACTCGGCCGCTCTTGGCGGCAACGCTCGAACGCTTTCGGGCAGCGCGGGTGGAACGCGCAACCGCTGGGTATGGCGTTCAGACGCGGCATCACACCGTCGATTTGGAGGAGCCGTTTGCGGTCATCGCCCATCGCCGGAATCGACCCCATCAAGCCATGTGAATAGGGGTGGGCCGGCGCGTGAATCACGTCATGCACCGGGCCGATTTCGGCGATGCGCCCGGCGTACATCACTGCAACCCGGTCGCAAGTTTCTGCGATCACGCCCATGTCATGCGTCACCAGCATCACTGCCGCGCCATGCTCCTTGCACAGGCGCTTGAGCAAGGAGATGATCTGCGCCTGAATTGAAACATCGAGCGCGGTCGTCGGCTCATCGGCGACGATCAGACGCGGTTTGGCGGCAAGCGCCAGCGCGATCACCACCCGCTGGCGCATGCCGCCGGAGAATTGGTGCGGGTACTGGTCGATTCGCTGCGCCGCAGCAGGAATACCGGTTTCGTCCAACAGGCGCACCGCGCGTTGCCGTGCCTGGGCCGCGTCGAGCGGCAGATGGGTGCGGATCGTTTCGACCAGCTGCTGCCCAACGGTATACAGCGGGTTCAGTGAAGTCAGCGGGTCTTGAAAGATCGCGCCAATGTGCCGCCCGCGCACCTTGCGCATCTCGTCTTGCGAGAGGTTGTCGATCCGTCGCCCATCGAAGCGAATCTCGCCGCCGACAATGCGACCTGGCGGGTCGAGCAAGCCGATGATGGCCGAACCCGTCAACGACTTGCCGGCCCCCGATTCGCCCACGACACCCAAGATTTCACCGGCCTGGATGTCGAACGAAATGCCGTCAAGCGCCACCAGCGTCGCGTGCCGGGTCGCGAACTCGACCCTCAGGTCGCGCACTTGAAGCAAGGGCGTGTTCATTCGTTCGGATCAGCGCAACCCAGGTGCTTGGGGTGGACTAGCGCAAGCGCGGATTGAGTGCATCGCGCAGCCAGTCCCCGAACAGGTTGATGCTCAGCGCAATGACGACGAGCATGCCGCCCGGGAAGATCACCAGCCACCAGGCGCCGCTGAACAACTGCTTGTTGCCTTCGTTGATGAATGTGCCCAGTGAGGGTGAGGTCGGAGACACACCCACGCCGAGAAACGACAACGTTGCCTCGGTGATGATCGCGGTCGCGACCTGAATCGTGGCCAGCACAAGCACCGGTCCGAGCACGTTCGGCAAGACATGCTTGAGCATGATGCGCATCGGCGCCACGCCGATGATGCGCGCGGCCTGCACATACTCCTTGTTGCGCTCCACCAGCGTCGAGCCACGCACCGTGCGTGCGTATTGCACCCAGCCGGTCAGCGCAATCGCGATGATCAGCACGCTGAATGCGAGCGTGTCATCGGCGTTCGGAAAGAGCGCCCGGCCCACGCCCGAGATCAACAGCGCAATCAGGATGGAGGGGAACGACAGCATCACGTCGCATACGCGCATGATGAAGGCGTCGACGCGCCCGCCTGCATACCCCGACAACAGGCCCAGGCTGACACCGATCAGCAGCGAAAGCACGACGGAAGCAAATCCGACGAAGAGCGAAATCCGCGCGCCGTACATCAGCGCCGAAAGCACGTCGCGCCCCTGCTCGTCGGTGCCCAACAGGTAGTTTGCACTGCCTCCTTCCATCCAGGCCGGCGGCAACATCGAATCGCCCAGGTCCAGCGTCTTCAGATCGAACGGGTTGTGCGGTGCCACCACTTCCGCGCCGCCGGCACACACGATGCAAACGATTGCGACGCACGCCGAAAGCATCGCGACTTTCGACGCTTTGAAGCTGTGCCAGACATCGCCTTCGAAGAAGCGACGCAGCCCTCCCGGCAATGCAAGGCTTGTGGCGCTCACGATTCGACCCTGGGCAGCGGCATGGATTGTTCAGCCAGGCTGGCAAACAGGGCCGCGCCCAGCGGCAGGACGTCGTCGTTGAAGTCGAAGCGCGGGCTGTGCAAGAAGCAACCCCCTTCGCCACCCTGCCCCAGCCGCAGGTAGGCACCGGGGCGCGTTTGCAGCATGAACGAAAAATCCTCGGCTCCCATGCTCGGCGGAAGGTCGCGGACAACCTTGGACTCGCCCACCAACGAGGCTGCCACGTCACCCGCGAACTGCGCTTCAGCCGGCGTGTTGATGGTCGCCGGATACGAGCGTCGATACTCCAGCGTCGCGGTCGCGCCGAAACCGACCGCGACCGACTCGACGAGCCGACCCAGGCGATCTTCGATCATGTCCTGCACCTCGCGCTTGAAGGTGCGCACCGTGCCGACCAGGCGCGCCTGGCGTGGAATGACGCTGAAGGCCCCGAGATCGCCAGCCTGCACGGCGCACACGCTGACAACGGCATTGTCCAGGGGATGGACATTGCGCGACACGAGGCTTTGCGCCGCGGTGATGATGTGCGCCGCCACCAGCACCGGGTCAATCGTCAGCGCCGGGTGGGCGCCGTGGCCACCTCGACCATTGATCGTGATTTCAATGCGGTCGGCCGCCGCCATCATCGGCCCGGGATTGATGCCGATCATTCCCGGCGGCAGACTCGGCCAGTTGTGCATGGCGTAAACGGCATCGACCGGAAAGCGCTCGAACAAACCGTCGTCGATCATCGCCTTGGCACCGGCAAAACCTTCTTCGCCCGGCTGGAAAATCACCACCGCAGTGCCGCTGAAATTGCGCGACGCGGCGAGCGCGCGTGCCGCGCCGATCAACATCGCCGTGTGGCCGTCGTGGCCGCAACCGTGCATCAGGCCGCCCTTCGTGCTGCGCCAAGAGAAGTCGTTTTCTTCGCGCAGCGGCAAGGCGTCCATATCTGCGCGCAACCCGATCGCCTTGCGAGATGCAGACTTGCCGCTGCCGCGAATAATGCCGACCACGCCGGTCTTGGCGATGCCGGTGTGCACCTCGTCGACGCCACAAACACGCAGTGCGTCCGCCACGCGTTGCGCGGTGCGAACCTCTTCGAAGCCGAGCTCCGGGTGCGCGTGAAGGTCGCGCCGGAACGCGGTAAGTTCCGGATGCATCTCGCTGAGGCGCGCGAACAAGCGGCTGGCACTGGGCAGATGCAGCATCAATGTCCCCCTGCGGGCTGCTCGACCCGCAGGCGCGGATCGACGACAAAGTACAAGAGATCGACGACGAGATTGATGATCACGTAGATCAACGAGATCAGACACAGGTATGCGGCCATGACCGGAATGTCGGCAAAGCTCACTGCCTGGATGAACAGCAAGCCCATTCCGGGCCACTGGAACACCGACTCCGTGATGATGGCAAATGCGATCAGGCCACCGAGTTGCAGGCCGGTGATCGTCATCACCGGCACGAGCGTGTTCTTCAATGCATGGCCGAAGTAAACGGCACGGTCCGACAGGCCGCGCGCGCGCGCGAAGCGAATGTAGTCCGTGCGCAGCACCTCGAGCATTTCGGCACGCACCAGGCGCATGATCAGCGTGAGTTGAAAGATCGCCAGGGTGAGCGCCGGCAACACCAGATGCTTCCAACCGTCGAAGGTAAGAAATCCCGTTGTCCAGTGCCCCAGGGCCACCACGTCACCGCGCCCGAAGCTTGGCAACCATCGCAGCGTGACGGCGAACAACAGAATCAGCAGGATACCGATCAGGAAGCTGGGCAACGAGACGCCAAGCAATGAGAGCGTCATCAAGACCTGGGAGGCAAAGCTGCCGCGGCGCAAGGCGGCATAGACGCCCATCGGAACGCCCACCAACAAGGCTGTGATCGCGGCCGACAACGCCAACTCGAGCGTCGCCGGGAAGCGCTCGGAAATCAGGGCAGAAACTTTCCGGCCTTGGCGCAGGCTCAGTCCGAACTCGCCGCGCACAGCGTTGCCCACGAAGCGCGCGAATTGAATCGGGAAGGGCTGATCCAGGCCAAGGTCGGCGCGCAATTGCTCGCGCTGTTCGGCGGTTGCGTCCTGACCCAGCAGATTGGTCACCGGGTCGCCGACGTATTGAAACAGCATGAAGGCGATGAAGGCGACGACCAGCATCACGATCACGGCTTGGACCAGGCGGCGAAGGATGAAGGCGAGCATCGCAGGGTCAACGCCGTGGCTCTTGAAAAAGCGATTCCTTCACCGGGCTCTCGTAGCGCCCCAGGGTCTACTGCAAGCGTCCGTCCGGACCCAACAGCCGGACTTCGCCGTACCAAGCGCTTGCGCTCGATCGGGTGTTGTCGGAGTCGGTCATCAGTCCGACGGCGATCAACGGCCCAGGGTCTTCGCCGAAAGTCCTTCGAAAGTCGGCGGCGACGTCCCGTTCGTAGTGACGCCACACACCGAGATTGCCCCTTCCCGACTCGAGAACGATGTTGCGGATTCGATCGGTGCGCCCGCTGTGAATGATGGATTCGGTGGGCGCCTTGTTGTCCCAGACGTACATCAGCGTCGCGTAGGGCGGCACTTCGCCGGAGACGGCATGTGCAAGGTCGAACATCATGCGATTTCGCAACGAGAGTCGGCCATGGTCGCCATCGAAGGCGAGCATCAGGCGCACCGGAGAATCATCTGCATGCCGATCAGTGAGATCTGCGGATTCGATCAACTCGGCAACAAGCCAAGAGAACTTCACGGCACCGAGGCTGTCTGGGTTAACCCTCACGGTTCGACGCAACATGCTTGCGGAAGCGTCGGACTGCGCGTGCACGACTTGTCGGCCTTGCTCTGACATCAGCGTGTAGCGGGTGGCAATCTTGCCGGGGAATGCCAAGTCGTGCCAACCCGCGACAGGGTCAGTGGCCACGAATCCCGATTTACCGGACCTCGGCTCGGGACTTGTGCCGCAAGCAACAAGCAACAGTGCGATGCACGCCAACCACAACTTCTTCATCCGCGAATTGTCATGGCACCGACCGAGCCGGCAGCGCGGGGTTATCACTGACGAAAGTCCCTTCGCGTAAAAAAAAAGAGCCGCCCCAGGGTGGCCTTTTGGGAATGCACTCCACCCGGCTGGAGTTAGCACGAGCGACGCAAACCCGCTTCGAGGGCCGTTGACTTGCCGCCGGCTGTCGGCGCGCCAGCACCAGCGCCAGTCGCCAAGGTCCCAGGCCCTTATCGGAGATGCTCGGTGAGTTTGTCCATGAGCGTTCGGCCCAGGGCTTGCACTGCTGCTGCTGCAATCGCGCCGGCCGGCCGCACCTGGGCATGGTGCGCAGCGCGTCGATGCCACCCTCATCGAGCACTGCCCTCCAGGTGTACGCCGTCCGGCGCACCATGCCCACCGCGTGCGCAGCCAGGGCCGGTGTCTTGCGCTCTAAGCGCCTCCGCCCCGCGCGCAAGCGCCACCGCACCGTCGCGTCCAAACGCTTCGCCACCCCGCATTCAACCCGTTACGTGCCGAGTCGAAGCTTCAACTGGACCCCAGCATTTGGCGCCAGGGTATCCACCGATGCGAAAACGATTCCGAGTTCCGCGCTATCGTTCGGCTGAAGGATTGCTAGGTACTGCGATGTTCGAACGATCGTCAACCCACTCGGCGCTGGATCGCGTCTTCATCACGCTCGACAACGCGCTGCGCACGTTGTCAGGCGCGAGCCATGCTTCGCGGCCCTGCCCTACGCCGATGACGCCAGGCGCAACGCTCGACAGCGCGCAGCGACGCCTCAGCGGCGCGCTGATGCGGGTGAACCAGGTCGGCGAAGTTTGTGCGCAAGCCTTGTACGACGCACAGGCACTGGTCACCAAGGATGCCTGCCTCAAACGCCAACTCGAGGCCGCGGCGCGCGAAGAGTCGGATCACCTTGCGTGGACGCAGCAACGGTTAAGGGAATTGGGGGCCCATACGAGCCTGCTCAACCCGCTTTGGTACGCGGGCGCGTTCGGCCTGGGCTTGCTGGCCGGGCGCGCGGGCGACGCAGTCAGCCTCGGGTTCGTTGTCGAAACTGAACGCCAGGTCGAGCGCCACCTTCAAGGTCATCTCGAACGACTGCCGCCGCAGGACGCGGCTTCGCATGCCATCGTGCGCCAGATGCAGGCCGACGAAGCCCGCCATGCGCAGCAGGCACAAGCCGCCGGTGCGGTGGAATTGCCGCGCCTGGTGCGCTTGGCAATGCGGCTCGCCGCAGGCGTGATGACGCGCACCGCGCACTACATCTGAAGTCAGCCCGACAGAATCGCAAAACTGGTCGTGATCTCGGCGGTCTTGGCCAGCATGATGCTCGCCGAGCAGTACTTTTCATGCGACATCTTGATCGCACGCTCAACGGCCGCTTCTGTCAAGCCCGGGCCGCTGAGCGTGAAATGCATGTTGATCTGCGTGAAGACCTTGGGGTCGGTCGCGGCACGTTTCGAAGTTACCGCGACGCGACACGATCGAACGTCGTGGCGGCCACGCTGCAAGATCAGCACCACGTCGTACGCGGTGCAACCCGCGGTGCCGGCAAGCACCGTTTCCATCGGTCGGGGCGCCAAGTTGCGGCCACCACCGTCGGCCGCGCCGTCCATGACGAGGACGTGGCCGCTGCCCGTTTCGGCGACCAAGCTCATGCCCATTGCTGGCACCCAATTCACTGTGCATTCCATCGCGCGCCCTCACCGATCATCGATTGCGCCTTATTGTGCTACCCGTCATATTCACCCCTGGGCGTCGACTGCGCTCCCTTGCCGGTGATATTGCGGCGCAGCATGTCTAAGGCTAGACTTGGCGCCATTCGGGCTCGGTCGGTGCATCCAGGCGATCCCCGAAAGATTGTCTCCTCCACCTCCTCATTGGTGGATTCAGCCCAAGCCAGCATTGTCTTGGGCTGTTTTTATGGGCCAGGCGACGACCCGGTACTGCATGGCGCTCGAGGTGGCCACGTATGATCCGCGCCGACGTCAACAGCAGCGTTTCGGAGGCGACAATCTTGGTTCAGTCTCGCAGGGCGCTTAAGCCGCCCGTCAAGCTCGGTGCCGGCCTGTCGCTCGCCGACTACCTGCAGAAGATCCTCACGGCCAAGGTCTACGACATCGCCGTCGAGACGCCATTGGAGATTGCGAAGAATCTATCGCGGCGCCTGGGTCAGCATGTGCTGTTGAAGCGCGAAGACCAGCAGTCGGTGTTCAGTTTCAAGCTGCGCGGCGCCTACAACCGCATGGCCAACCTCAGCCAGGAGCAACTGCGCAACGGCGTGATTTGCGCGTCGGCAGGCAACCACGCCCAAGGCGTGGCGCTGGCGGCGAAACGGCTCGGCTGCCGCGCCGTCATCGTGATGCCGGTCACCACGCCGAAAGTAAAGATCGACGCCGTGCGTGCGCTCGGCGCCGAGGTATCGCTGCACGGCGACAGCTATTCCGATGCCTTCGTCCACGCCAAGGAAGTCGAAGCGCAACAGGGTCTGACATTTGTGCACCCGTTCGACGACCCGGACGTGATCGCGGGCCAGGGAACGATTGGCATGGAAATTCTGCGCCAGCACCAAGGTCCGATCGATGCGGTATTCGTCGCCATCGGTGGCGGGGGGCTCGTCTCAGGCGTGGCCGCCTACATCAAGGCCGTGCGCCCCAACATCAAGGTGATCGGCGTGCAGATGATCGACTCCGACGCCATGCAGCGATCCGTCAAGGCGGGCAAGCGCGTGACGCTGGACGACGTTGGCTTGTTCTCGGATGGCACTGCGGTAAAGCTGGTGGGTGAAGAGACCTTTCGCCTCGCGCGCGCGCTTGTCGACGAGTTCGTGATCGTCGACACCGATGCCGTGTGCGCGGCGATCAAGGACGTGTTTCAGGACACACGAAGCATCCTCGAACCCGCAGGCGCGATGGGTGTCGCGGCGATCAAGCAGTACGCGCATTCGCAGCCACAAAAAGGCCAGACCCTGGTGACAATCGCCACAGGTGCCAACATGAACTTCGACAGCCTGCGTTTCGTCGCCGAGCGCGCCGAGGTCGGCGAAGAACGTGAAGCCCTGTTCGCCG
Organism: Burkholderiales bacterium; assembly: GCA_022758925.1. Lineage (GTDB taxonomy): Bacteria > Pseudomonadota > Gammaproteobacteria > Burkholderiales > Burkholderiaceae_C > JAEMQF01. Next base: position 31,473 of record JAEMQF010000289.1, read on the forward strand.
TGACGATTCCCGAAGAGCGCGGCAGCTTCAAGCGGTTTTGCGAGTTGATCGGCCCGCGTTCCGTCACGGAATTCAACTACCGGATTTGCGACGCGCAACAGGCGCACGTGTTCGTCGGCATTGCCACCGCAAGACGTGAGGAGTCGGAGAAGCTCGAGCGCAACTTCGTACGCCACGGTTTCGCCACATTGAACCTGACGAACGACGAACTCGCGAAACAGCATCTTCGGCACATGGTCGGCGGACGCAGCGATCTGGCTGCGGACGAGCGCTTGTATCGCTTCATTTTTCCCGAGCGCCCGGGTGCGCTGATGCGCTTTCTGTCAAGCATGCACATCGGCTGGAATATCAGCTTGTTCCACTACCGCAATCAAGGCGCCGACCGCGGCCAGATCCTCGTCGGCATCCAGGTCCCGCGCTCCGACGATGCCGCCTTCCATGATTTCCTGCGAGGCCTTGCCTACCCCTGCTCCGACGAGACCGATAACCCGGTCTACCACCTGTTCCTGCGCTGATCTGCCGAGCGTCGGTTGGCCCCAGATTGCGACCCGCCGCGCGTTCAACAACCGCTGCGTTCGGCGTCTTCGAGATTGCCGTGGGGTAGCGCCGCCGCCTCGCTCAGCAGGGTGGCCGTGGGCGAACAAGCCGGGCCGACCTGGCACCCCCACGCCCAACGAGCAGCGGTTCGCTGAACCGGCGTCGAGGCTCGGAGTGGCACGCTCACCGGGAACTCAACCCGCCTGCGTCCGGCGCCCGAACGCGCCTTGTCCCTGCGCAACTGCCGCCCGGACTCAGAGCGCGAAGTCGTAGTCGATCACCAGCGGCGCGTGGTCACTGAAACGTTGCCCGAGATAGATATGCTCGCGCCGGGCGGTTGCCGCCACGTTGGGCGTGGCGAGGTGGTAATCGATGCGCCAACCCACATTCTTCGCGCGCGCCTGGCCCCGATTGCTCCACCAGGTGTATTGCTCCGACCTCGAGTTGAGGCTGCGGAATACGTCGACCATCCCCACTTTGTCCAGCGTATGCGTCATCCAGGCACGTTCTTCGGGCGTGAAGCCGCTGTTCTTCTGATTGCCCTTCCAGTTTTTCAGGTCGATTTCCTTGTGCGCGATGTTCACGTCGCCGACCAGAATGAACTCGCGCTCGGACCGAAGCCTCTTCAGATGTCTCGTCATCTTGATCAGGAACCGGAACTTCGCCTGTTGTCGCTCGTCCCCGCTTGACCCACTCGGAAAATAGCAGCTGATCAGGCTGAACTTGGGCCAGGTCAAGCGTCGGACATCGTCGAACCGCAGCTCGACGCAGCGGCCCTCGGCGTCGAATTCGCGCGATCCCAGTCCTGTGATCACATCGCTCGGGTGGTGGCGCGAAAACATCGCGACACCTGAATAGCCCTTCTTCTTTGCGAAGTGGAAATGCCCTTGCATGTCGGCGACAGCGCTGAAGTCTTCGGCCACGTCCTCGGCCTGCGCCTTGAGCTCCTGCACGCCCATACAATCGGCGCCGACGTCCTCCATCCAGGCAATCAATCCCTTTGCCGCGGCGGAACGGATCCCGTTCAAGTTCAAGGTCACGAGACGAAACACTGGATTCCTCGACGCAATGCAGGCCAGCGCATCGTTAGACACCCTGGCACAGGAGTTTGTGAAGTTCGCAGTCGATGCCAAAGTGCTCGAGTTCGGCGAATTCAAGACCAAGGCAGGCCGGCTGTCACCCTATTTCTTCAACGCCGGTCACTTTGACGATGGCGCCAAACTGGGACGCCTGGCGCAATTCTATGCACGACGAATCATGCGCTGCGGTCTTGCCTTCGACATGCTGTTCGGCCCGGCCTACAAGGGCATACCGCTGGCTGCCACGGTGGCTGTCGAATTCGCGCGCAGGGGCCGGAACGTGCCGTTCGCCTACAACCGCAAAGAAGTCAAGGATCATGGCGAGGGCGGGTCGCTTGTCGGCGCACCCTTGACAGGGCGCGTCTTGGTCCTCGACGACGTGATTTCGGCTGGAACGTCCCTGCGTGAGGCGGTCGCGATCATCGGCGCGGCGGGCGGCGAGGCGGTGGGCGTCGCCATTGCGTTGGACCGGCAAGAGCGGTTGGGTGATGGTGGTGCCGACGCCGCAGGCTCTGCAGTGCAGTTCGTCACAAGCAGGCTGCAAATTCAGGTGGCCGCGATTGCGACCCTGACCGACTTGCTGCAATACTTGACCTCGAACGCCGATGCGGCACTTCGCGAGCATTTGCCTCGGGTCGCCGCCTACAGGGAACGATACGGAGTGTGAAGGGGATGAGCCATCTGAGGGCTGCCGCTGCGATTGCTTGCGGCCTGTGCTTGCTGGTCAGCTCTGCCGCCTGGGCAGCGTCGATCTATCAATGTGTCGATGCAAGCGGCAAGCGACTCACCGCCGACCGCCCGATCGCTGCCTGCACCGATCTTGTGCAACGCGAGCTCAACCAGGACGGGTCGCTCAAGCGCGTCATTCCGCCCGCGATGACCTATGAGCAACGCAATGCCATCGAGGCGCGGGAGCGCGCCGAGCGCACGAAGCGCATCACGAACGACGACGAAGCCCGGCGCGACCACATGCTGGCGCTTCGGTTTCCGAACCCAGCCGCCCACAATGCAGCGCGGGAGAGTGCGTTGCACAACGCGCGCCGCGCCGTGCAGCTTTCCGAGGACCGGATCACGACGCTGGCTGCCGAGCGCAAGCCCCTCCTGGAAGACACCGAGTTTTTTGCCGGCAAGCCGCTGCCGGCCAAACTCAAACATTTGCTCGACGCGAATGAAGTGGCCATGGATGCGCAGCGCTCGCTGTTGCCGATCCAGAACGAAGAAATCGGTCGCATCAACGCCAATTTCGACGCCGAACTCGAGCGCCTGAAGCGTGTTTGGGCCAACCCTGCGCCTGGCGCCACGGCCGTGGTGCCGGTGTCAACCGCTCCGTCGGTGACCGCTGCAGGGTCGGCGCGAAGGAAGACGGCGTCGAATTGAGACACCAGCGAACCGACGCCGCGAGGCCCAGACTCAAGCAAGGCGAGCGCGCAGCAACTCGCTGATCCGCGCCGGGTCCGCCTTGCCCCGACTCGCCTTCATCACCTGGCCCACGAGCGCGTTGAGGGCTTTGTCCTTGCCGGCGCGGAATTCGGCGATTGACTTCTCATTGTCGGCGAGCACCACGTCGACAATTCTGACGAGTTCATCGGTACTGTCCACCTGGCGCAGGCCCATCGAGTCGATCAGCGAGTCAACCTCTCGGTTGGGCTCGGCCCACAGGGCGTCGAATACTTGTCGCGCGGCGTTGTTGGACAAACTGCCGTCCGCAATGCGCGCAAGCATTGATGCCAGCTGCGTCGCGCTGAGGCTGCAAGACTCAATGTCCATGTCTTGCTGGTTCAGACGGCGTGACACTTCACCCATCAACCAGTTCGCGGCGAGTTTGGGCTGTGCGCTGGTCTGCGCAGCCACTTCAAAGTAGGCAGCGAAAGCCTTGCTCTGTGTCAACGCCGCCGCTATGTCCGCGGACAGGCCATACTTTTGCTGGAAGCGTTCTGACATGGCATGGGGAAGTTCTGGCATGCCGGCGCGCACACGGGCAATCCATTCGGGCCCGATCGAGAGTGGCGGAAGGTCCGGGTCGGGGAAGTAGCGATAGTCATGCGCGTCTTCCTTGCTTCGCATTGAACGCGTTTCACCCGTCACGGCGTTGAACAGCACCGTTGCCTGCTGAATGTGCCCGCCGTCTTCGATCAAATCGATTTGCCATTCAACTTCGAAATCGATCGCCTGCTGAAGAAACTTGAAACTGTTCAGGTTCTTGATTTCGCGCCGGGTTCCGTACGGCGCGCCGGGTCGGCGCACCGAGACGTTGGCGTCGCAGCGAAAGCTCCCCTCTTGCATGTTGCCGTCGCAAATGCCGAGCCAGACGACGAGGCTGTGAAGTGCACGGGCGTAGGCTGCCGCTTCGGAACTGGAGCGCATGTCGGGCTCGGTGACAATCTCCAGCAATGGTGTGCCGGCTCGGTTCAGGTCGATTGCAGTTTGACCGGCAAACGACTCGTGCAGCGACTTTCCGGCGTCCTCTTCCAGGTGAGCCCGTGTCAGCTGCACCGTGCGCAAACCATCTTGCCAGGCAAATTGAAGCGCACCTCCCTGAACCACCGGAGTTTCATACTGGCTTATCTGGTAACCCTTGGGCAGGTCCGGATAGAAGTAGTTCTTTCGTGCAAATATCGAAAGCGGGGCGACGTTGGCATTCACCGCCAGGCCGAACCGGATCGCGCACTCCACGGCAGCCCGGTTCAGCACCGGCAGCGTTCCTGGCAACGCCAGGTCAACGGCGCAGGCCTGGCGATTCGGCTCGGCCCCGAATGCAGTGGAAGCGCCGCTGAAGATCTTCGATCGCGTCGCCAGTTGCACATGCGTCTCGATGCCGATGACGACTTCGTGGCCACGAATCAAGGGGGTGCGGCCCATCGAATCAGTACCCTGGGGGGACCCGGGCGTGCCAGTCGGTGGCCTGCTGGAAGGCATGCGCGACGTGGAGCAACCTAACCTCCTGGAAGTAGTTGGCAACCAGCTGCAGGCCTACCGGCATCCCGCCCTCTCCGGCCCCAGCGGGGATGCTCATCCCGGGCAGACCCGCCAGGCTCGCGGGCAGCGTGAAAATGTCAGCGAGATAGTCGGCCACCGGGTCCTCGCCTTGCGCTCCCAGTTTCCAGGCCACCGTGGGCGCAACCGGGCCAGCGATCACGTCGCACACCTGGAAACACGCCTGAAAGTCGTCGGCAATCATGCGTCGCAGTTTTTGCGCCTGCAGATAGTAGGCGTCGTAGTAGCCGTGGCTCAGGACGTAGGTCCCAATCATGATGCGACGCTTCACCTCGGCGCCGAAGCCCTCGCTGCGGCTCTTGCGGTACATGTCCTGCAAGTCTTCATGTTTGGCTGCGCGGTGCCCGTAGCGCACGCCGTCGTAGCGGCTCAGATTCGAGCTGGCTTCGGCAGGCGCAATGATGTAGTACACCGGAATCGACAACTCGGTGCGCGGCAACGAGACGTCGAGCAGGGTCGCGCCAAGCCGCTCGAAATCATGCAGCGCCGCGCGCACCGCGCCCGCAACGTCAGCAGCAAGCGCAGCGGGGAAGAACTCGCGCGGCAAGCCGACGCGCAACCCGCGCAAGGGCTGCGCCGCGCTGGCACCGTCCCGGGCCGCGAGCATTGCGGCATGAAAGTCCTGCGGCGCGCGCTGCGCGCTGGTCGAGTCGCGCTCGTCGAACCCGCTCATCGCGCTGAGCAGCAGTGCGCAGTCCTGCGCACTGCGCGCCAGCGGGCCAGCTTGATCGAGGCTCGACGCGAACGCAACCATGCCATACCGCGAGCACACGCCATAGGTCGGCTTGATGCCATTGACTCCGGTGAAGCTCGCGGGCTGGCGAATCGAGCCACCGGTATCGCTGCCGGTTGCCGCAGGCATCAAGCGGGCGGCGACTGCCGCCGCCGAGCCGCCCGACGAACCGCCTGGTACGCGCGTCGGATCCCACGGATTTCTCACCGGTCCATAGGCGGAGTTCTGATTGCTCGAGCCCATCGCGAATTCGTCGCAGTTGAGCTTGCCCAGAATCACCGCCCCAGCCA
>JAEMQF010000067.1 GCA_022758925.1 Burkholderiales bacterium
ATCCTGAACGCGATGCGGCGATTGACCTGAGAGCGCCGTTCAGTACACGTGCTCGGCCAGGATGGCTTGCGCCACGCTCGACCGCGTATACCCCCAGCGCGACAACATGCGGTCGTACAGGATGCTTTCGAGCTCTTCGATGCGGCCATCGGTGGCGATCAGGCAGCCTGCAAGGCGGCACAGCAGGAGTCGATTCCCGGCGTCGTGCACGCCGTCCAGGATGCGGTCGACGATTGCAACGTCATCGGCGTGCAGCCAGTCGTGACCCGCGAGCGCCTGGCAACTTCCGGTGCGGTCCTGGCGCGCGATTCGCAGGAATTCCGGCTTCGACATACCGATGCGCCGGAACGCGTCGAGCCCCTCCAGCATGCGCAGTTCGCGCGGGTCGAGGTCCGGCTGGGTTGCCATGAACATTGCCACGACATGGGCCATGGCGACCGGGCTGTCGTTCGAACGGTGATCAGTGTGCGTCGTCATCGAGCCTCCGATGTCCCGGTTGCCGGGAACTCGCGCTACTCGCGATAGTACCCGCGCGGTGGGTTGCCGAACAGTGGGTCCTCGACCGGCGCCACGGCGCTGCCCACAAGGCGCCAGTCCTGCGGCCCGGGCAGACTCGCCGCGCGCGCCAGGCTCCGATGCACGAAGCTGAAATGCGCGTTGGCGAAGCTGTTGTCCAGCCCACGCAGCGGGTTCGTGCCCCACGCCTCGTAGAACTGATGGGGGCAACCGGGTGTCGATGGCTGCGCCAGCTCGCAGGCGTGTAGAGCGCCCTCGGCCGTTGACCTGCGGCAACACCTCAGGCCTGCGCACACGCGGCAATGGGTCATTTGGCGCGGGGCAATTGCCCCGCGCCGGGTTGCATGCCCCGCGGCCTCGGCACGAGCGCAGTGCGGGCGCAAATCGCACATGGGCAACAAATGCCAATTGAATCAAGGCTGCGGATGGCGCGTCGTGAGCATGCGAGCGGCTTGGCACGGGCCCTGCATGACCCACAGGTGGTCGGCCGCGTCAAGGCGACCCCCTGTCAACCTCAACGTGGAGACCTCAATGACGCTCAACGACAACAGCCACGGCCGCACGAAGCAGTCTTGGCCCGCCGTACTGGCCGCTCTGACAGTCGGCGCCGCAGCGTTCGGCGCGCAGGCGCAATCGATCGTGATGGCCGGCAACTACCAGAACTTCGACGTGTTGAACAACACCGGCAGCGTGGTGTACGGGTTCGAGATGGAGGTCTACGGCGTCAGCAAGTCGCAGCTGACGCGAATCTTCCCGTCCAACTTCTATCCGACCGTGATCCGCTACGGCTTCGGCAGCGCCACCGACTTTCCGGGCGGCGTGCGGGTGCGCTGGGCCGCGACCTACGACGCGGCCATGGGCGCCTTCTCCACGGCGACCCCCGTGCCGCCATCGATGACCACGGTGCCCGGCGATTCGTGCTGGACGCTGGGCATGCCCAACGGCGCGTACGAGCGCTCGGGCTGCGAGCACTTCGGCATCAGCACCACGTACAACGTCAATCCCACGACCATCAATTACTACTGGTTGGTGGCCGACCCGGCCAACCCGGGCACGCTGACCCCGAACAACAGCTACATCTACCTTCCCGCGCCGGTGTGGACCGTGCTGCCTCCGGCCAATCCCGCGCTGCCGCCGGTGGTGGTGGCCGAGGTGCAGGCGCCGCCCGCACCGCCGGCACGCTTCGGGGATGCCCAATGGGTCAAGGTCTACAAGAACGAGGTCCAGGGTCAGGTGCAGCTCGAAGACCTGGTGGGTGACAACCACGTGGCCGTGCCGGCCGACGCTGCGCACCTCGAATTGAACTGGAGATTGCTGCAGCAGGACCCGCCGGGCGGCAACCAGCGCCAGCGCGGCAAACTGGCGAACCAGGGCAACGCCGGCAATGGCAACCACGCCGTGGTGCGGCGCTACGAGTACTACAACTACGCCGGCGTGTACGACCCGCTGACGCATGAAGCGCTGTGTGCCGACCTGACCTGCACGTCACCCGGTCCGGGCGAATTGGGCGACGCGATCGGCGCGCAGAACGCCGCCGCCAACCTCGACCTCAATGCACTCACGGTCACTGTCGGTGGCGGTGGCAACGTCTCGTCTTTGGACAAGGTCATCAGCTGCGGGAACAAGTGCTACGGCGTCTACAACCCGGGCAGTGCCGTGACCCTGACGGCCAAGGCCGATTCGGGCAGTGCGTTCTCGGGCTGGAGCGGAGCCTGCATCGGCAACGCGTCGACCTGCGCAGTGACGCTGGACGCCGAGTCGGCCGTTACCGCGACCTTCACGACCATCGTGGCCGGTGGTGGCGGTGGCGGTGGCGGTGGCGGTGGCGGCGGCGCTGGCGGTGGCGGTGGCGGCGGCGGGGCCGGTGCTGGCGGCGGAGCCACCACCTTCACGCTGTCGATCGGCAAAGCCAACTCGGGCACGGTGACGAGCACGCCCGCGGGCGTCAATTGTGGCAACGCCTGCGCGGCCAAGTTCGGCGCCGGCAACGCCGTGGCGCTGGTGGCGACACCACCGCCCGGCTTGGCCTTCGTTGGCTGGAGCGGCGCCTGCACCGGCGTCGATCCGAACGCCTGCACGGTGACGATGAACGCCGACACCAAGGTCCAGGCCAGCTTCAGCAAGTAGGCCCCTCCTCGCTGCAAGGCCTCCCCGAAACCGCGGGGAGGCCTTGGCCATTCTGCCGAGCGGCTACAGTGACAAACCTTCGATGAACGCAGTCATCCGATCCATGACCTGGAATACGTCACGCTGGATGCGCGGCTTCGTCGCCCGCAGCGCCTTCGGCGACAGCCGCTTCGCGCTGACGCGATGGTTCGCTGCGGTCGGGGCGCTGGCGATCGGTGTCTTCAGCCTGGCGATGGGTTGGCTGCTGAGCAGCTTTCTCGAGGCGCGCATGCTCGAACGCGACGCCGCGATCAGCCGCGACTTCGTGCAGAGCATCGCCAACATCCAGCAGGTCGTGGGCTTCTTCCGCGATCCCAACGGCGCGCCGGCGCCCTCGGTCACCGAGTTTTTCGCGCACGTGGCAGCGATGCCGGACGTGTTGCGTGCCAATGTCTACGCGCCCGACCGTCGCGTGCTGTGGTCGAGCCGACCGGAGCTGATCGGCAAGACCTTTCCGGCCAACGACGAGCTGGATGAAGCGCTCAAGGGCCGTGTCGTGGTCAATCGCGAGGTCGATGAGCAGCCCGACACCAAGGCAGAGCATCAAGGCCTGGCCTCGCCCGGCAATCAGTTCGTCGAGAACTACCTGCCGGTGTTCGACGACAAGAGCCACGGCCTGATCGGCGTGATCGAGGTCTACCGCCAGCCGGTGGCGCTGTTCGCGGCGATCGCGTCGGGCCAGCGCCTGGTCTGGTTGAGCTCCGCCGGCGGCGGCGCCTTCCTGTTTTTCGCGCTGGTGTGGTTCGTGCGCCGCACCGAGCGAGCGCTGCAGGAACAGCAGCGCCGCCTGGTCGACGCCGAAACGCTCGCCATCGTCGGCGAGATCTCGGCCGCGGTGGCGCACAGCATCCGCAACCCATTGGCGTCGATCCGCACTTCGGCCGAGTTGCAGCTGGAGATCGGCGGCGACGACAGCGGTGTGTTCCGCGAGGTCGTGCGCAACATCGACCGCATCGAGCACCTGGTGCGCACGCTGCTCACGTACGCCGCCGACCCGTCCGACCACCAGGCCAGCGCCGACATCGGCGCCGTGCTGCGCGACGCCGCCGAGCGTTTCGCGCCTGACCTGCGCACCGGCGGCCGCGGGCTCGAACTCAATGTCGCGAACGACCTCGGCACCATCGGCGCTGACCCGGTTCTGCTGGCACAGGTCTTCAACTCGTTGATTGCCAATGCCGTCGAAGCCATTGCCGCGGGCGGCCACGTGCGCGTCAGCGCGCGGCGCGAAGGCGCGCAGGCATTGATCGAGGTTGCCGACAGCGGCGCCGGCATCCCGGCCGAGCAGTTGCAGGACATCTTCAAACCCTTCTACACCACCAAGCCGCGTGGCCTGGGCCTGGGCCTGCCGCTGGCGCGGCGCATCGTGCAGCGCCTGGGCGGGCAAATGCAGATCGAGAGCCTGCCCGGCCGGGGCACCACGGTGGCCCTGCGACTTCCGTTCGCCGCACCGACCCCATGAGCCAAGAGAACACGCTCGTCGCGCCGCCCGCTGCGCGAGACCACCCGGAGCCGCGCGGCCAGGGCCGCGCGGTGCTGATCATCGACGACGAAGCCACGCTTGCGCGCAACGTCGCGGTCTATCTCGAACGCCTGGGCTGGGCCACGCAGGTGGCGGGTTCTGCCGAAGAAGGCCTGGCGCAGTACGGCGAGTTCCGCCCCGATGTCGTTCTGCTCGACCACAACCTGCCGGGCATCAGCGGCCTGCAGGCGCTGGCGCGGCTGCGTGCGATCGACCCGCAGGCCTGCGTGGTACTGATGACGGGCTTCGGCAGCATCGACCTGGCGGTGTCGGCGATGCGCGAGGGCGCCGCCGACTACCTGGCCAAGCCGCTCGCGCTCAGCGAGCTCAGATTGCTGCTCGATCGCCTGGGCGCGCAGCGCCGTCTGGAATCCGCGGTTGACTACTACCGTGGCCGCGAGGCAGTGGGCAGCGGCACCGACAAGCTGCTCGGCGCATCGCCGGTGATGGTCACCCTGCGCGAGCGCATCGCGATGCTTCTCGACGCCGAACGCGGCCTGACCGACCGCGACGCGCCGACGGTACTGATCCAGGGCGAAACCGGCACCGGCAAGGAGCTGGTTGCGCGCGCCCTGCACTACGGCGGGCCGCGCGCCGCCATGCCTTTCGTCGAGCTGAGCTGTGGCGCGTTGCCGCAGCAGTTGCTCGAGGCCGAGTTGTTCGGCTACGAGAAGGGCGCCTTCACCGACGCGCGCCAGCGCAAGATCGGCCTGGTCGAGACCGCCGAGGGCGGCACGCTGTTCCTCGACGAAATCGGAGAGGCCGATCCCTCGACCCAGGTCAAGCTGCTCAAGCTGCTGGAAGACCGCCGCTACCGTCGCCTGGGCGGTCTGCGCGAGCAACAGGTCAATGTGCGCATCGTCAGCGCGACGCACCGGCCGCTGGAACAGATGGTCAAGGATGGCAGTTTTCGCGCCGACCTTTACTTCCGTCTGCGCATCGTCGAGATTGCCGTGCCGCCGCTGCGCGAGCGCAGCGGCGATGCGGTAATGCTGGCGCGCCACTTCCTGCGCTGGCATGCGCAGCGCTATCGCCGCGCGGAACCGGTGCTGGCACCGCAAGCCGAAGGCCTGCTCGCGCGCTACCCCTGGCCGGGCAACGTGCGCGAGTTGCGCAACGCGATGGAGCAGGCGCTGCTGCTCTCTCGCGGCCCCGCAATCAGCCAACGCGAATTGGCCTTCCTGGCGCCCGACCAGCCGCAGGCACCGACCGTGGTGGCCGCGCCCACTGACTCGAAGCCCGGCGAGACCGACCTCAACCTCGAACGCGCCGAGCGCCGCCTGATCGAGGCCGCGCTCGAACGCTCGGCCGACAACGTGACGCAGGCCGCTCGCCTGCTCGGCATCTCGCGCGACACGCTGCGCTACCGGCTCGAGCGGCTGCAGATTCGCGGCGCCGGCGGCGACGGCTGACTGCAAACACGCTTCATCCTCGACCGCTGAGCGCCGCGCCGCCGCCTGCGCCAGGTCGAACGGATTCAAGAGCCTGGCGGTGGCGAACCATTTGCCTTCGGTGATGAGTCTGCATCGTCGTGAATCGCCCTATGCCCTGGTTACCAGGAACTCGCGCAACTCGCGATATTGCGCGGCCAGTGCGTCGCCGAACAGTGGGTCCTCGACCGACGCCACGGCGCTGCCCACAAAGCCCCAGTCCTGCGGCGTGAGCAGACTCGCCGCGCGCGGCAGGATCGCCCTCTCCTCTGTTGCCAGGTGGTGCCGGTAGTAGGTCAGGTACAGGGCCGCCGCCGCCTCCACGCTTGCGCGCATCATCACGTTGCCCACGATAACCTCGTTCAGGCGAGCCACGAACTCGTCCCCCGCGACAGCGATCGCGCGGTGCTCCTGCAGCAGCCGGTTGATCGGCAAGCGCAAGGTCGGATCACGCATCACGAGGCGCGTGAACGCCGCGTCTTCGCGCGGATGGTGAAAGCGGTCGGCAAACTCCCGAAGATACGAGACGATGTCGAACATCAGGCCGAAAACCGGCCCTTCCCCCTCGTGAAACTCGGCAACCTGCTCGTCCAGGACGTTCAGGAGCCGAGAGAAATTCGCATGCTCGGCATGCCATAACGCAATCAGATCGGCCATGCTGAGCCCTCCCGGATTCGGTGTGGCCTGCGCAGCCTAGAACGCCGGGCGCCAGAAAGACGCCGGCGGCGACTTGGCTGTCGATCTGCATCAAATCATATGTCGCCCGGCTGTTTGCTGGCCAAGCCTGTATGCTTTGCGCCAGATCAAGGGAGGCGCAAGTTCACGGCGCACCATGCACGATGGCGTCAATACGCCTGCCGAGCAATCGCGGGGCAAGACCCGCGCCGGCGGTTCACTTCATCACACTCCGAAGGGGCACAAATGAGCGAGACCATCAAGTACCTGCTCGACGAGGGGCAGCTTCCGAAGTCCTGGTACAACATCCAGGCCGATCTGCCCAAGCCGGCACCGCCGGTGCTGCACCCCGGCACGCACCAGCCCATAGGACCGGGCGACCTCGCGCCGCTGTTTCCGATGGAGTTGATCATGCAGGAGGTGTCGACCGAGCGCCAGATCGACATCCCCGAGCCGGTGCGCAAGATCTATCGCCAATGGCGCCCGTCGCCGCTGTACCGCGCACGCCGGCTCGAGGCGGCGCTGCAGACACCGGCGAAGATCTACTACAAGTACGAGGGCGTGTCGCCGACGGGCAGCCACAAGCCGAATACCGCGATCCCGCAGGCCTTCTACAACCGCGAGGCCGGAATCAAGCGCCTCGTCACCGAGACCGGCGCCGGGCAATGGGGCTCTTCGCTCGCTTTCGCCGGCGGCGTGTTCGGCCTGGAGGTGCAGGTCTTCATGGTGCGCGTCTCGTACGACCAGAAGCCGTACCGGCGCGCGCTGATGGAAACCTACGGTGCATCGTGCATTGCCTCGCCGTCGGATCAGACGCAGTCGGGCCGCGCGATCCTCGCGCAGCGCGCCGACCACCCGGGCAGCCTGGGGATTGCGATCTCCGAGGCGGTCGAGATTGCAGCACAGCGCGACGACACCAAGTACTCGCTCGGCAGCGTGCTCAACCATGTGCTGATGCACCAGACGGTCATCGGCCAGGAGGCCATGCTGCAGATGGAGATGGCGGGCGACTACCCGGACGTGATCGTCGGCTGCACCGGCGGCGGTTCGAACTTCGCCGGCATCGTCTTTCCGTTCCTCGGCGCACAACTGCGCGGCGGCAAGAAGCTGCGCATCGTCGCGGTCGAACCGGCGGCCTGCCCGAGCCTGACCCGCGGCAAGTACGCCTATGACTTCGGCGACACCGCGCACCTGACGCCGCTGACCAAGATGCACACGCTGGGCTCGACCTTCACGCCACCGGGTTTTCACGCCGGCGGGTTGCGCTACCACGGCATGGCGCCTCTCGTCAGCCACCTGCTGCAACTCGACCTCATCGAGGCCACGGCGTACCACCAGATCGCCTGTTTCGACGCCGGAGTGCAGTTCGCGCGCGCCGAGGGCATCGTGCCCGCGCCCGAGGCCAACCATGCGGTGAAGGGCGCCATCGTCGAGGCGATCCGCTGCCGTGAAGAAGGCAAGTCGCGCACCATCCTGTTCAACCTGTGCGGCCACGGCCACTTCGACATGCAGGCCTACATCGACTACTTCGCCGGCAAGCTGAAGGACCTGAACTACGACGAGGCCGAACTCGCGATGGCGCTCGCCGGCTTGCCGTCGGTGAAGGAAGCGGCGTAGGTCGCCCGGGCGCTGCGCTGCGCGCCGGGAACGGCGGCAATCAGGATCGGGCCAAGCGGACCAGCACCGCCAATGGCGATGCTGGTCCGAGCTGTTTGTTGATCATCGCCGGCGCGGTGCGGCGCGGCCATGGCGAGCCGCTGGTCGTCGGCCTCAACGCTGTTGGCGTGGTGACGAGCGCCGGGACCTGAACCGCTCAGGCGAGCCTGACCGCGACACGCCATTCGGCCCGGAGTCCTGCTCGCCCCCACGCGGCAAACTCGGCGCTACCAGCACGACCGCGAAGCACATCAGATACGCGACGAACGCCGCGGCCCACAACAGCGCGGCCAGTGCCACCACCTGCGGGGCCAGGCCATGCACCGTCGCCGCCAGGCGCAGCGCAGCGGCGGCGAACATGACCCACGCCGCGGCGCGCATCAGCCGCGGCACCGCGAGTGCACGCCCGGTGTGGCGCAGCGACACGCGCGTCATCAGGCTGAGCATCATCAGCCCGAGCGCGCCGACGGTGAACGCGTGCAGCCAGGCCGCTTCCGGCACCGGCCCGCCCAGCTCGGCGATCGCCTTCAGCACGAACGCGAGCAGCAGCCAGGCAAAACCGAGGTGCATCGCCGGCAGCAGCGGCTGGTCGGCAATGCGCCAACCGCGCCAGCGCGCGACACGAATTCCGTGCAGCAGCGCGCAGGCGAGCGCGAGCGCACCCGTGAGCCTGTGCGGCGCGCCCGCGAGGTCGGCCACGGCACAGGCGACCAGCAGCACCAGCGCCAGCGCCTCGAGCGGCATCAGGAAGCGCGCCTGCTCACCGCGCCCCAGCTCGCGCAGCGCGTTGCCGGTGAAGATGGGGGTCAACACCCCGCCCTTCAGCGTATAGAGCACGACCAGCGCCCAGACCGCTGCGCGCAGCGCCTGCTCCGCACCCGGCGCATCACCCGCGAGCAGCGCCGCGTGGTACGCCAGGTTCGCCGCCATCAGCGCGAGCAGGATCGGCAGCAGCAGAAGGTACAGGCGGTTCGGCACGCGCCACAGCGGCGGCGTGAGCAACGCGAGCAGCCCAGGCCACAGCAGCAGGTCGGCGAGCGCGACCACGCTCGGCGGCAACCAGGGCGCGGCCCAGAATCCGATGCGGCCGAGCAGCCACGCCAGCGCCAGCCCCGCGAGCGGCGCGCCTTGCAGCTCGGCGATTCCGGCCCAGCTCGGCAACGCCGTGAGCAGTGTGCCGACGACGATCGCGCAGGCGAAGCCGAACAGCATCTCATGCCCGTGCCACAGCACATGCCCGAGCGACGGCCCGAGGTCGACGACACCGGCGAACGCTGCCGCACCGCCGACCGCGAGCAGCGGCGCGTAGAGCGCGCCCAACAGGTAGAACGCACGGAAGCCGCTGGCGAAAAGCGGCAGCGCGACGAGGCGCTGCGGGGTCATGCTGGATGCCGATCCTCGGATCCGGCCCGCCGCGGCATTTCGCGCGGGTGAGATCTGCCGGCGCCGAAGGCTGGCAGGTTCATGCCGCGTGCGCCAGCGCCACGCTCGCTGCCGCGCCAGCCTCGTACGCCGCAAACAACGCCACCCGGCGCTGGCGTGCGAGCTGCACGCTGCGTTGCTTCACCTCACCGAAGCCGCGGATGGACTCGGGCCAGCCGGCGAGTGCGACCGCCGCGTCGAGGCGGCTCGCATCGAGCCGCTGCAGCAGACGCTCGATGCTCGCTTCGTACTCCGCCGCCAGCGCGCGTTCGAGGCGCCGCTGCGCACTCAGGCCGAACGGGTCGAAGGCTGTGCCGCGCAGGTGCTTGCCGTGCGCGAGCCAGCGCAGCGCATGCCGCATCCAGGGGCCGAACACCTGCTTGCGCGGCTCGCCGTCGGCGCCCGCTCGCCGCCACGGCGGCGTCAGATGGAAGCGCACGCGCCAGTCGCCTTCGAAATGAGTCGCCAGCGCAGCATCGAAAGCGGGCGCACTGAACAGGCGCGCGACTTCGTATTCGTCCTTGTAGGCAAACAGGCGATGCGCCTGTCGCGCCACGGCCAGCGCCAGGCGCTCGCTGCCGCGCGCCACCTGTTCTTCGGCGTTGCGCACGCGCTCGACGAGTGCGGTATAGCGGTGCGCGAGCGCCTCGCCCTGATACGCGACGAGTTCGGCGCGCCGGCGTGCGATCACCTCGTCCAGGTCGCGCGACAGGCGGTGTGACTCCGGCTGCGGCTCGGCTGCCGCGGCCAGCCGCTCGACCTGCTCCGGCTTGGCGGCGGCGCGCCTGCCCCAGGCGAACGCGCGCCGGTTGTCGTCAGCCGCAACGCCGTTCAGCTCGATCGCGCGCAGCAGCGCTTCGAGCCCGAGCGGCACCAGCCCGCGCTGCCAGGCGTAGCCGAGCATGAACAGATTCGTCGCGATCGAATCACCGACGAGCAGCGACGCGAGCCGGGTCGCGTTCACCTCAGCCAGCGACGGGCCGCCCCTGGCTGGCTGAGCGCCCCCCGGGGGCAGCGAGCGCAGCGAGCTTGGGGCTGTCATCTCCATCGGCGCAGCTATCGCGCCGCGCAGCAGCGCCAGCGTCGCTTCGCGCGGAAACACCAGCTCGGGGTGACGCACGAACTCGCCGGTGATGACCTCTGCGGTGTTGATCACGGCGCGGGTGCGCCCGCGACGCAGGCGCTGCAAACTGTCGGGGCCGGCCGCGACCAGGAGGTCGCAGCCGAGCAGCAGGTCGGCGTGCACGATGCGCGGCGCGTGCAGCGCCGCGGGATCGGCGGCGATGCGCACATGCGTGATGACCGCGCCGGCCTTTTGCGACAGGCCGGTCTGGTCGAGCACGGTGACGCCTTTGCCCTCCAGGTGCGCGGCCATGCCGAGCAGCGCGCCGAGCGTGACGACACCGCTGCCGCCGACGCCGGCGATCAGGATCGAATACGGTGCGGGGAGCGCTGCGAGCACGGGCTCGGGCAGCGGATCGTCGCTCAGCGGCTGGCCGTGGGTTCGCCTCGGCACCCCGCCTTCGATCGTCACCATCGCCGGGCAGCGGCCTTCCAGGCAGCTCATGTCGTGGTTGCAGGTGAACGGGTCGATCGCGCGTTTCTGGCCGAATTCGGTGGCGACGGGCACCACCGACAGGCAGTTCGATTGCAGGCTGC
>JAEMQF010000312.1 GCA_022758925.1 Burkholderiales bacterium
GGCAATCGCTTCTTCCGGCTTGCTCAAGTAGGCGGCGGCATAGCTCAAGTACGCGGTTGCACGCAGCGCCGGCGATGCGCCGATTCCCGCCAGAATGTCAGCCACTGAATCAGCGTGCGCGAGCGTGTCTTCGCTGCTCTCCAGCACATGGCCAAGCAGCAGGGGCTCGGCAAATCCGCGCGCGCGGCTGAGGATCCCGGGGTCTTGGGCCGCGCCATGACCCGCTTCGCTGAGGCTCACGATGGCGGCAATCGGCTCGGGCGGATCCTCCACGCTCGCCTGCAGACCCACGAGCAGACCGGTCTTCATGGCGACAGCAAGAACCCGGCGACGGCATCGATTTGATCGGCCGCAATGAGCGTGGGTGCATGTCCCACGCCGGCGAATTCGCGCAGTGCCGCTTTCGGCCCGCGCTGCGTCATCGCCAGCGCGGTCTCGGGGCTCAGCAGATCGGATTGCGCGCCGCGCAGTAGCAAGGCAGGGCACACAATCGCGTCATAGCTGCGCCACAGCAATGCCTCGCCAGCCGCGGCGGTCTCTGGCGTGACAGCGCGAAATGGCACGCCGATGCCCGGGTCGTAGTGAGGCTTGAAGCCCGCGCCATCGGCACGCAGCATCGGCCACGTCAGATCCAGCCACTGCTGCTCGGTGTGCGGGCCGAAACCCTGCGAGATGCTTAACATGTAGGCAGCAGCAGCTTGCACGCTGTCCCATCGCATCGGCAAGCCCACGTACAAGCCGATGCGCTGCACCGCCTGCAGCTGGATCGTTGGGCCGACGTCGTTCAGCACCAGGCGCCGAACGGGTGAATTTGCGAGCGACGCGACGCCGATGCCGATCAGCCCGCCCATCGACGTGCCCACCCAATGCACGGTCGCGGCGTTCAGGCGTGCGAGCAGTGTCACCATATCGGCGACATAGGCTGCAAGCTGGTAGCCCATTGGGTCGGCCAGCCAGTCGGACTGGCCCCGCCCTGCAACGTCCGGGCACACCACGCGGTAGTGGTGGCACAGCGATCGCGCCAGCGTGTCGAAGTCGCGGCCCTGGCGGGTCAAGCCGTGGACGCACACCAGCACCTTCGGGTTCGCCGCATCGCCCCATTCCCAGTAGCCCATGCGGTGCAGGCCCTTCGCCCCGAGGCATTGAACGTGTTGCAGGCGCGGTTCATTCATGATGGTTGACTCGAAAGTGACTCTCGTCTCGGAAAATCGATCCTAAGCCAACCTTCCATCGAGGACTCGAATTCTCCGAGGAAAAGCCGCGCTCGTGACAGGATCGACCTGCGACATCGGCCTGGGCATTGCCTGCAAGCTCGCCGCGCAAGGAGCGAATGCCGCGCTCAATGGCTTTGGCGACGTCGCTTCAGCTCTGCGCTTGATCGGCGAATTCGACGTGCGCAACAGTTATCACGACGCAGACATGAGCCAGCCGCTGCAGATCGAGGCCCTGCTGACCCAGGCGGCACGCGAGTCAGCCGCAGTCGACGTGCTCGCCAACAACTCCGGCATCCAGCACGTGGCGAACGTCGAAGGCCTCCTGGTCGAGCGCTGGGGCGCGGTCATTGCGATCAACCTGGCTCGGCGCAGACGCAGCGAAAAAGGTGCCCTGCGCAGGGGTAAGCAGGCGTGGTCTTGCGTCTTGTTTTATCGCAGGTGACATGCGTCACGGAATGACTTGTAAGTGCGGGTCAGAACCCCTCAAAGCACCTTACATATCTGCCGAGAATGCTGTTGTTACATTTTCGGAGCCCCTGCATGTCTACATCGCCAACCCCTCGGGCGGACCGCATCGTCGTTGTCGACGACGATGCGCGAATTCGGGATTTGCTGCGTCGCTATCTGTCCCAGGAAGGGTTCGAAGTCCTGCTTGCGGAAGACTCCAAGGCGCTGAACCGCGTGCTGACGCGAGAGACGGTGAATCTGATCGTGCTCGACTTGATGCTGCCTGGCGAAGATGGCCTGTCGATTTGCCGCCGCCTGCGTGCTGCGAACGACCTGACGCCGATCATCATGTTGACCGCCAAAGTCGAAGATGTGGACCGCATCGTCGGTCTCGAAGTCGGTGCCGACGACTATCTGCCCAAGCCGTTCAACCCCCGGGAACTGCTGGCCCGAATCCACGCCGTGTTGCGGCGCCGGCCGACGCTCGAAGCCCCTGGCGCACCTGCCAAAGATGCACAGAACGTGAAGTTCGGCCCATTTGAGTTCGATCTGACGGCGCGCCGCCTGCAGAAAGACGGCGGACAAATCGCCCTCACGACGGGGGAGTTTTCGATGCTCAAGGCGCTGGTTCGGCACCCGCGCCAGCCGCTGTCGCGTGACAAACTTGCCCAACTCGCACGCGGCCGGGAGTTCGAGCCTTTCGATCGCAGCCTGGATGTACAGGTATCGCGCCTGAGGAAGATGATCGAGCCCGATCCGACTCAGCCGCGCTACATCCAGACAGTCTGGGGAGTGGGTTACGTCTTCGTGCCGGATGGCGCGCCCTGAGAATCCCGCTGTCGTCTTCGCTACTTCATCGCACAATGCGCGAAAAGTGCGCAGGTTGAATTCCTGGCGCAACAGCCATGCTCGCCACGGCCGCCGTACCAGGTGGCATCCACACGATGACGAAGAAGCTCGTCGCGCTCAGCCTGTTCTGGCGCACGTTCTTCCTGCTGGCATTGCTGCTGGCAGGCGGCGTTTTTGCATGGGTGCAAACATTTCGAGCGCTTGAGTTCGAACCGCGAGCCGTGCAGGCCGCGCAGCAAATCGCCAGCCTTGTGAATCTGGCGCGTGCCATGCTGCGCGCGAGCGATGGCAGCGTTCGGATCGCCGTCGTCAAGAGCATGGCAACCCAGGAATCGGTACGCCTCGTACCTCGTGAGCCCAGCGATCAGTGGCTGCCGTACGAAGTGGACCGGTTCTCCGTCGCCATCGGCAAGGGCCTGCGTTCACAGCTCGGGCCGGACATGCTGGTGGCAAGCTCGGTGAATGGCGTGCCTGGTTTGTGGGTCGGGTTTTCGATCGAGACCGACCCCTATTGGTTGCAGGCCGAAAAGTCGAGCGTCGCGCCCGTCGCAGCCAGCACCTTGTCGCTGTGGGTCGGCATCGCCTTGCTCGCAACCATCTTCGGCTCGGTGATGATCGTGCGGCTCATCAATCAGCCGCTGCGCGACCTGTCTTTTGCGGCGAGCCGCATCCGCGAAGGCGAATTCGACTCGCGCCTGGACGAAACCACGCTCACGAGCGAGATTCGGCAGGTGAACATGGGTTTCAACCGCATGGCGCGCGAGCTGGCAAAGGTGGAAGCCGATCGTGCCGTGATGCTCGCCGGGATTTCGCACGACCTGCGCACTCCTCTCGCTCGGCTGCGCCTGGATACCGAGATGAGCGTTCAAGATGAAGAAGCCAAGAGCAACATGGCGCTGGACATCGACCAACTCGACGCCATCATCGACAAGTTCATGGATTACGCGCGCCCCGGTGACGTGCGTCTCGTGCCAGTGGACTTGGGGAGTCTGGTCGAACGCGAAATGGCGGCGTTTCGAGACCCGACACAAATCCAGATCGGCTCGCGCGTCCCGAGCAACACGCAAGTCATGGCCGACGCCACGGAGCTCGGGCGCGTGATGCAAAACCTGTTCGAAAACGCGCGCCGTTATGGGCGCAGCGCGAGCACGGGCATCGCCCGCGTGCTGGTGAGTTGCAACGATACCGGGCCATGGGTGATTCTCAGCGTGCGTGACTTCGGCGCTGGCGTCGACCCAGCCAAGATTGCACAACTCGCGACGCCGTTCTTCCGTGGCGACACCGCGCGTACCGCAGCGACCGGCGCGGGGCTCGGGCTGGCGATCGTCGACAAGGCGCTGCAGCGCATGGGTGGGACCCTCGAACTCAGCAATGCCGACGACGGCGGCTTGCTGGTCGTGATGCACCTCAAGCGTGCCAGCCAGTGAGCGGGTGATGCCGCTTGAGCCTTGTCACGCGCGCATCAGCAGGCACACCGCGCTTGCCTCGATGGCCTGGCCGCAACCGACCGGCCCAAGTCCTTCGGCCGTCTTGGCCTTCACATTGACCTGAGCCACGCCGACCAGAAGGGCCTGCGCCAAACGCTGCCGCATCAAGGGGATGAACGGCGCGAGGTGCGGTGCCTGGGCAACCACTGTGCTATCCACGTTGCCGATCTGCCAACCTTCTGCCCTGACGCGGCGCGCCGCTTCAGCGAGCAGCGCCAGCGAGTCGGCGCCCTTGAACTGCGGGTCGGTATCGGGGAAGTGGCGGCCGATGTCGCTCATGGCCGCTGCCCCGAACAATGCATCCGTGATCGCATGGCACAGGGCGTCTGCGTCCGAGTGCCCCATCAGCCCCGTCGTGTGCGGGACAACCACGCCTCCCAGTACCAACGGCCGGTCCTTGACCAGGGCGTGAATGTCCCAACCCTGGCCGATGCGCATCGTGGGAGAAGTCATGAGTCAGCCTTTGGCGAGTTCGATGAATTGGCATCGCTGGAGTGCCCCGGCCTGGTGAGCAAGCGGCAGGCAAGTTCCAGGTCCTCGGGCCAGGTGACTTTGATGTTCTGCACCGAACCCCGAATCAGGAGCGGTGCGAAACCTGCCGCTTCGACGGCCGTTGCTTCATCGGTCACGGCGGCGCCAGCACGTGCCAGTGCATCGCGCAGCAGCCCCAAGCGAAACATCTGCGGCGTTTGTGCGCTCCACTTGTTACTTCGGTCGATGGTAGCGGCC
This sequence comes from Burkholderiales bacterium, assembly GCA_022758925.1. Lineage (GTDB taxonomy): Bacteria > Pseudomonadota > Gammaproteobacteria > Burkholderiales > Burkholderiaceae_C > JAEMQF01. Next base: position 4,727 of record JAEMQF010000312.1, read on the forward strand.
ACGCGGCCATCGATTTCCTGCTTCAGCGTATCGGCCAACGGCATGGCCAGCAGCCCGCCCACGCTGTCGACCCAGCAGGCATCGATCAACCGGTCCACCCACTCGGGTCGCAACAGGCAGCGCGCGGCATCGTGCACCAGCACCCAATCGTGAGCGCGTGCGCCGCGCCGCACAAGCTCCTGCAGACCGTTGCCGACACTGGCCGCGCGCGTCGGCCCGCCACAGCGCGCGACCCAGCCCTTGAACTCGGGGCAGTGTTGTTCGAACAAGTCGTCCGGCGGGCTCAGAACGACCAAACTCGCGCACAGCCGCTGCACCTGGGCCAAAGCGTGCAAGGTGTGCCCAACGACGCATCTGCCGGCCAGCATCGCATACTGTTTGGGCAAGACACCGGCGGCGCGATTGCCGACACCGGCGCATGCGACCAGTGCAAACAGGCGCGAAGCGGCGATGTTTGCATCGGCGTTTGGGTCGTCAGAAGTCTGGGCCGTTGGCATCGAGGCGCGAATTCTATAATTCACCACTGATTCGCCCCGAGGGAAGCTGTTCCGCGGGGCGGATTCGTTTTCGCTGCCGCCTTTTTCGGTTCTGATTCAGCCTCCCTTGCGCATGCAACTGCCGCGACTTGCACCTGGCAAGCGGTTCACACTGCCCCGCCCTTGCGGCTCGGGAGATGCGTTGCTGCTCGCGCGATTCGCACAGTTGCGCCAGGTCGATTCGCGAATGTCGGTGATCGTCTGTGCCGAGCCCGCCGATGCGCAGCGACTCGAAGCCGAACTGCCATTCTTCGCCCCCGAGTTGCGCGTCGCCGTGTTTCCCGACTGGGAAACCCTGCCCTACGACAATTTCTCTCCGCATCAAGATCTGATTTCGGAGCGCCTGGCGACGCTCTGGCGCATTCGCCAGGGCGACGTCGATGTGGTGCTGCTGCCCGCTTCCACGGCCCTGGTACGGCTCGCGCCGCCGAGTTTCATGGCGGCTTACACCTTTCACTTCAAACAAAGACAACGGCTCGACGAGGCCGCGCTCAAGGCACAGCTCACGCTTGCGGGCTATACGCAGGTGACCCAGGTCGTTTCTCCGGGCGAATATGCCGTGCGCGGCGGTCTGATCGATCTTTTCCCGATGGGCTCGGCCGTGCCCTACCGCGTGGACCTGTTCGGCGACGAGATCGATTCGATCCGCACCTTCGATCCTGACACGCAGCGCAGCCTGTACCCGGTTCCGGAAGTGCGTTTGCTGCCGGGACGCGAATTTCCCATGGACGAAGAAGCCCGCGTCGGCTTTCGCGCTCGCTGGCGCGAACGCATCGACGGCGATCCGAGCAAGGCGCGAATTTACAGAGACATCGGTGTCGGAGTCGCAAGCGCTGGCATCGAGTACTACCTGCCCTTGTTCTTCACGGGCACAGCCACTTTCTTCGACTATCTCGACCCGTCCACGGCCATCGTTCTGCACGGCGAAATCGACGCCGCACTGAATCGCTTCTGGGTTGACACGCGCGAGCGGCACAAGTTCTTGGCAGCCGATCGTGAACGCCCGGTGCTTGCGCCGGAAGACTTGTTCCTCAGGCCCGAGACCTGGTTCACTCTCACCAGCGGATTCGCTTCGCTCGCGGTGCGTGGTGCGCCGCAGCGTGCCGACGGCACCGAAACCGACGCCGCTGACGCGGCCCCGGGACCTTGGGCGAAGCCCCTGCCCGACCTTGGCGTGGATCGTGGTGCACCTGAGCCGCTGAAGAAGCTCCAGGCGCATTTGGGCGCGACTGGCCATCGCGTGCTGATTGCCGCCGAAAGCACCGGGCGCCGCGAAACGCTGCTGGAATTGTTGCGTGACAACCGCATCGAGCCGCCGAGCGTGGCCTCGCTGGCTGAATTCCTGGCCAGCTCGGAACACTTCGCGATCGCCGTCGCGCCCTTGGCGGAAGGTTTCTTTTGGGACGAACCCGAGACCGGCGACACACCCGCGATCGCGCTCGAGTTCATCACCGAAACCGAACTGTTTGCGAACCGCCCTGCCGCAAGGCGCAGGCGCAAGCAGGAACAGGTCAGCGACGTCAATGCGCTGATCAAGGATCTGTCGGAACTCAAAGTCGGCGACCCCGTCGTGCATCTGAATCATGGCATCGGTCGCTATGTCGGACTGAAGAACATTGCGCTGGGCGACGACGGCGAGCCGAGCGAGTTCCTGCACCTCGAATACGCCGACAAGGCCGTGCTCTACGTTCCGGTGGCACAGTTGCATCTGATCGCGCGCTACACCGGCGTCAGCGCCGAAGAGGCGCCTTTGCACCGGCTCGGCTCGGGCCAATGGGAAAAGGCCAAGCGCAAGGCCGCCGAACAGGTGCGCGACACCGCGGCCGAACTGTTGAACCTGTACGCTCAGCGTTCAGCGCGCGAAGGCCACGCCTTCCGCTTCACCGCGCACGACTACGAAGCCTTTGCGGCAAGCTTCGGCTTCGAAGAGACAGCGGATCAGGCGGCAGCGATCCACGCCGTGATTCAGGACATGGTGTCGCCGCGACCGATGGACCGGCTGGTCTGCGGCGACGTAGGCTTCGGCAAGACGGAAGTGGCGCTGCGGGCTGCGTTCGTCGCCGTCACCGGCGGCAAACAGGTCGCAATCCTTGCGCCGACCACCCTGCTCACGGAACAGCACTACCAGAACATCTCCGACCGCTTCGGCAAGTGGCCTGTCAAGATCGCCGAACTGTCGCGATTTCGCTCGACCAAGGAAATCAAGGCGGCACTGGAAGGCATGGCCGACGGCACCATCGACATCGTCGTGGGCACGCACAAATTGCTGAGCCAGGACATCCGGTTCAAGCGCCTGGGCCTGCTCGTGATCGATGAAGAGCACCGCTTCGGCGTGCGCCACAAAGAGGCGATCAAGGCCATGCGCGCTGAAGTCGACGTGCTCACGCTCACGGCGACGCCGATTCCACGCACGCTGGGCATGGCGCTCGAAGGCCTGCGCGATCTGTCCGTGATCGCCACCGCACCGCAACGGCGCCTGGCGATCAAGACCTTCGTGCGCAACGAGGGCAGCAGCGTGATCCGCGAAGCCGTGATGCGCGAACTCAAACGCGGCGGGCAGATCTATTTTCTGCACAACGAAGTCGAAACGATTCAGGCGCGCCACGACAAACTCGCTGAATTGCTGCCCGAAGCGCGAATCGCCATCGCGCATGGCCAGATGCCCGAGCGCGAACTCGAGCGCGTGATGCGCGACTTTGTCGCGCAGCGTCACAACCTGTTGCTGTGCTCGACCATCATTGAAACCGGCATCGACGTTCCCACTGCCAACACGATTGTCATCAGCCGTGCCGACAAATTCGGCCTGGCGCAACTGCACCAATTGCGAGGCCGTGTCGGGCGCTCTCACCATCAGGCATATGCCTACCTTCTGGTACCCGACATCGAAGGCCTGGCGAGCGGTGCGGCGCAGCGCCTGGAAGCGATTCAGGCGATGGAAGAGCTCGGTTCCGGTTTCTACCTGGCGATGCACGACCTGGAGATTCGCGGCGCGGGCGAGGTGCTCGGCGAGAGCCAAAGCGGCAACATGATGGAGGTGGGCTTTCAGCTTTACAACGACATGCTTGCCGAAGCGGTGCGCTCGCTCAAGGCGGGGCGCGAGCCCGATCTGCTGTCACCGCTGTCGGCCACCACCGAAATCAACCTGCACGCGCCCGCCCTGCTGCCCGATGACTACTGCGGCGACGTGCACATCCGGTTGAATTTGTACAAGCGCCTGGCCAGCGTCGACAAGCCCGAGCAGATCGATGCGCTGCTCGAGGAGATCACCGACCGCTTCGGCAAACTGCCGCCGCAGGGCCAGACCCTGTTCGACGTGCACCGCTTGCGCGTCCTGGCCAAACCCTATGGCGTGAGCAAGATCGATGCGGCGCAGCGTCTGATGGTGATCAGCTTCCGACCCGACGCGCCAGTGGACGCACAGCGCATCATCGAACTCGTCCAGAGGGACCGCCACATCAAGCTCGCGGGAAATCACAAACTGCGCATTGAGCGCGATACGCCTGCGCCCAAGGATCGGGCGCAGTTGATTCGCGACGTGTTGCGTTCCCTGGGAACACCCACCTTGGTTGCGGCTTAGGCAGCGCCTCGAATCGCGATTGCCGTTGAAGTTGCGCGTAGGCTGTGAAGCCGAGGCCGCAATCGCGTCAGAACCGATAGTTGACCCCGAGGCTGACTTGCGGGATGTATTGGATCTTCGCCACGCCATCGCGCAACTGGGCCAGCTCGGCGTCAATGTTGGCTTGCGAAACAAGAGCCGGGTTGCCCAGATTCAAGCCTGAGTGCGTCTCGCTGACGGTGGCCGTGCCGAAGGACGCGCCGATGTCGAACGTGACGCCAAACCCGGTGCTGGCCTGGTGACCATAGCCCAGCCCCAGATATGGCGTGGTCTTGGGGTATTTGATCGAGATGTTCAGACGATCACTCGGATCGGAGACGAAAGTCTGGCCGCCGATCGTGAAGTTGCTGCCGTTGCCCTGGGCCACAAAATTCGCCTTGAGGTTGTTGAACGTCAAACCACCGGTGAAACGAAGACCTCCGAAGTAGAACCAGTCGGCAAACAGACCGGCCCGGTTGAAGCCGACCTCGGCGTCGTAGTTCACGCCTGATTCGGCGGTTTGTTTGCGCAGGGTGCCGAGCGTCGCCCAGTCGCCGCGCAACGAGAAACTCGGGTTGAGGGGCTGCACGTACCCCAGCATCACGCCCGGCAGGCCGGCGCCGATGTAGATCTCTCCCGCGATAGCCTGGGCGACGCCGGTGGTCAAGAGGGTGACGAGCAGAAGCTGACGAATCATGGCGAGGACTCCGATGCTTGGGGCGCGAGGCGGCGCCACCGGGCTGTGACCCTTGGTATCGGGCATGCCGCGCGCGCCCTTGAGCGCTATTTGCGGGCGCGCGCGCCATGCAGCGCGCGGGTGCATCGCGGGGGTGATAACCTGCGCACCTTTGCAAACTCGATACCTCGACAGGATTGCCCATGCCCAGCCTGCTGCCCCAAGTCGACCCCAACGGTCACCTCGAATATTCCGTGGTTTTCACCGACCGTGCGCTGAATCACATGTCAGCCAGATTCCAGGAGGTCATGCGCGACATATCGCGCATCTTGAAAGACGCCTACAACGCGCACTCGGCAATCGTCGTCCCCGGTGGCGGCACCGCCGGCATGGAAGCCGTGGCACGCCAGTTCGCGACGGACCGCAGGACCCTGGTGCTGCGCAACGGCTGGTTCAGCTACCGCTGGACGCAGATTCTCGAGATGGGGCGCATTTCGCCAGAGTCGACCGTGCTCAAAGCCCGCCCCGTCAGGCCAGGCCGGCAAATGGCCTTTGCCCCTGCGCCGCTTGCCGAAGTCGTGGCCACGATTCGTGCGCAGCGCCCGGCCGTCGTCTTCGCGCCCCATGTCGAAACCGCCGCCGGGATGCTGTTGCCTGACCACTACCTGCGCACGGTTGCGGATGCGGCGCACGAAGTCGGTGGCCTGTTCGTGCTCGACTGCATTGCCTCCGGCGCGATCTGGGTCGACATGCAAGCCACCGGAGTGGACGTGCTGATCAGCGCACCGCAAAAAGGCTGGAGTTCGTCGCCTTGCTGCGCGCTGGTGATGCTCAGCGACCGCGCGCGCAACGCAATCGACGCAACGACAGGCAGCAGCTTCACCCTCGACTTGCGCAAATGGCTCCAGATCATGCAGACCTATGAAGGCGGTGGCCACGGCTACCACTCGACCATGCCCACCGACGCGTTGACCCGATTGCGCGATGCGATGCTCGAGACGCAGGCGCTGGGCTTCGAGCACTTGCGTTGCCAGCAACAGGAGCTCGGCCGCAAAGTGCGGTTGATGCTTCATTCCAAGGGGTTTCGCAGCGTCGCGGCAGAAGACTTCCAGGCGCCGGGCGTCGTCGTCAGCTATACCGACGATGCCGGGTTGCACAGCAGCAAGAGCTTCTTGGCCCAAGGCCTGCAGACCGCCGCCGGTGTGCCGCTGCAGTGCGACGAGCCGGCGGACTTCAAGACGTTTCGAATTGGCTTGTTCGGCTTGGACAAGCTCCAGCATGTGGAGCGCACCGTGGCCAATCTGGAACAGGCATTGACTCGCATCATTGGCGCCGATTCGCGAATGTACGCCGTGGCCTGAGCTGCGCGGACCGGCTGCGACGCGCGCATGTCCAACGCCGCGCTGGCCCTGTTCGCGCAAAGCCTGCTGATCGGGTTTTCGATCGCAGCCCCGGTCGGGCCGATCGGGCTGCTGACGATTCAGCGCACGCTGCAGCTCGGTACTCGTGCCGGCTTGGCCACGGGCCTTGGCGCGGCGGTGGCCGACGCCGTGTACGGGGCCGTGGGTGCTTTCGGTGTCACTGCCTTGATCGAGGTGATGACCTCGGCACGCCTGCCGCTGGCGGCGGGGGGCGGCGCTTTTCTGCTGTGGCTTGGGTACAGGACCTGGCGCGCGCCAATCGCCGAACAAGCCGCGCAGGTGCGCGGCGGCGCCGACCTGCTGCGTTGTTTTGCGGGCACGTTCGTGCTGACGCTGTCGAACCCAGCCACGATTCTGTCCTTCGTCGCCGTGTTCGGCGCGATCGCCGGCCGTTCGGTGGTGGCGTCACCCTGGACCATGATCGCCGGCGTCCTGCTCGGCTCGGCGCTGTGGTGGTGGCTGCTCAGTACGGTGGTGGGCAGGCTGCGCGAGCGCTTCGATCTGCGTTGGCGTCGGCGCATCAACCAGGCTTCAGCGCTGTTGTTGGCGGGCTTTGCTGTGTGGCAACTAGCGCAGCTGGTGCGCTAGCGCCGCCGTGCAGCTTCGCGGATGGCGCTCAGCGTGCTGCGGGTCGTGCTGACATCGGCGTCGAGCTTCAGATGCAGCAGCGTGGGCAGGCCGCGTGTGAGCGCAGTGCGAAACGCCGGCTCGAATTCGGCAGTGCGTGCGATGCATTCGGCAAACATGCCATAAGCCCGCGCGAGTGCCGCGAAGTCGGGGTTGAACAGGTCGCTGCCGCTGACGCGCCCAGGATACTCGCGCTCCTGGTGCATGCGAATCGTGCCATAGGTCGCGTTGTCGACGACGATCACGATCAGCTTGCCCTGGCCGCGCCCGGCGCCGTACGCCATCGCCGTCGCGAGCTCCTGGCCTGTCATCAGAAAATCGCCGTCGCCGGCAAAGTTGATGACGGTGCGCCCTGGCTCGAGCAACGCGGCGGCAATCGCTGCGGGCACGCCGTAGCCCATGGCCCCGGAGCTGGGCGCGAGTTGCGTGCGGCCTGCCTGGTGCAATGCGGGAAAACGCAGGTAGCGCTGCGGCCAACCGCTGAAATTTCCGGCGCCGTTCGTGAACACGCTGTTTGCGGGCGCCAGCGCGGCGACGGTTTTCACGACGACGGCCATGTCCAGAGGCTCAATCGCCTGGGCCAGATGGTTCGCTTCATAGTCGGCGTGTGCAGCCGCGGTCCATTCGGCCCATGCCACGCTCGGCGGTGGGGAAAGCGTCTCCAGCGCCTTTGCCGCACTCGCCATCGACGCCTGAATCTTCAATTGCGCCGCGTAGACGCGACCCAATTCCTCGGCGCCGGCATGCACGTGGACCAGGCGCTGTTTGGGCAAGGGGGCTTCGAGCAAGGTGTAGCCGCCCGTCGTCATTTCACCCAGGCGTGGCCCGACGGCGACGATCAGGTCCGCTTGTCGCACCCGCGCCGCCAGCTTCGGATTGATTCCGATCCCGACATCCCCAGCGTAGTTGGCGTGGTGGTTGTCGAACAGGTCCTGGAAGCGGAAGGCGCAGGCAACCGGCAGGTTCCAGTTCTCGGCGAAACGTTGCAGCGCCGCGCAAGCCTGTCGCGTCCAGCCACCGCCGCCGGCAATCAGCAGCGGCTGGCGCGATGCGAGAAGCATTTCGCGCAGCTCACGCAACCCTCCCGGCGCCGGCCATGCATGTGCGGGCTCGACGAATGGCAGCACGCGCGCGCTCGTCATCGTGCTCAGCATGTCTTCGGGCAGGACCAGCACCACTGGGCCGGGACGCCCCTGCAGCGCCGTGTGAAACGCGCGCGAAATGTATTCGGGCAGGCGATCGGCGCTGTGCACCTCACCGACCCACTTTGCCATGCCCAATGTACCGGGGCCGAACAGTTGCCGGTAGTCGAGTTCCTGAAACGCCTCGCGGTCGCGCTGCTCGCTCGCGACCTGGCCGACGAACAGGATCAGCGGCGTGCTGTCTTGAAATGCGGTGTGCACGGCGATGCTGGCATTCGTCGCGCCCGGCCCGCGCGTGACGAAGCAGATCCCCGGTCGGCCGCTCAGCTTGCCCTGGGCTTCGGCCATGAAGCCCGCGCCGCCCTCTTGCCGGCAGGCGATGTATCGAATCCGTTCGCGGTGCTCGTGAAAGCCGTCGAGCACAGCGAGGTAACTTTCACCGGGGACGCCGAATACGGTATCGATGCCCTGCTCGATCAGGGCCTCGACCAAGGCGTGGCCCGCCGGGCGCGGCGGCCCCGGTTGCGGCTGGGTCGTTCTCATGCCGAACCTCGAACAGCGTCGAGCCGCAGTCGCGCAGACTTCTCCACCGAGAGTGCATTGACGACGAGCACCGACTGGAACAAGGCCATGGCAATCCACACCCACACAGGCAGCTTGTGGTCCATCATCCAACCGAACATCGCCGGTGCGAACGCCATGCCTACGTCCAGGCCGGAGTAGACGACGCCGTAGACGCGTCCGGTAGCGTTGGGCGGTGTGGCAGCTTTCACGAGCAGGTCGCGCGACGGGCCGCACGCACCCGAGGCGAAACCCATCATGCCCATCAGCAGCGGCACCATGAAGGCCGGCCCCGGCACGATGCCGATGGTCAAGGCGCAGACCGCCGCACTGCCGAAACCGAAGCTGATGACGCGCCCTGCGTTGTTCGGGTCCCGCACGAGAAATCCCCCCGCGAGGATGCCCACCGCGCCGCACACCATGTAGACCGACAGGCAGGCTGCGGCCCAGGTCACGGGCACATCGTGCAACTGGCGCGCCGCTTCCGTGGCGAAACTCTGCACGCCGCCGAGTGCGACCGCATAGAACATGAAGAACAGGAACGCGAGCCAGACCGCGCGTGACTTGAGAAAGTCGAGCGTGCCTTCCACTCTTGGCGCGAGAGTGGTGGCTTTCGCGACGGCGGCGCCCGAGGCGCTTGGCACTTGCGTCGGATCCTTCGCGTCGGCTTCAACAGCCAGCCATGCGCGCAGCGCAATCGTCAGCAGCAGCACCGCCGCGGCAACCAGGCCGGCGCAAAACACCGCCGTGCGCCAGGTAGAAGCCTGCGCGATTCCCACCAGGAACAGGGGCGCGACGGCCCAACCCAAACTGCCGCTCAGGCCATGCACCGAGTAGGCATGGCCGAGACGGGTCTTGCCGATGCGCGCATTCATGATCGAAAAATCGACCGGGTGAAAAACGCTGTTGCCCAGCCCTGCCAAGCCCGAGAACAGCATTAACGCGGCGTAACTGTGGCTCGCGGCCAGGCCGAATGCTGCCAGCATCATCAGCGCCAGCCCGCAGTACAGCACGGGGCGCGCGCCGAGCCGGTCGACGACGAATCCCGCCAGTGCCTGACCGATGCCGGAGACGATGAAAAAGACCGACATCACGGCCCCGAGTTCGGCGTAGCTCAAGCCGAATTCGTCGCGGATCCACGGGAACAGCGGCGCCAGGATCAGGTGGAAGAAGTGCGAGACCGAGTGCGCCAGGCTGACGAGCGCGATGGTTCGAGTGTCTTGCCGCAGCGTGGCGGTCGGGGAGTCCATCGATGGCGCGGACGAAAGTCTTGGCGCCCAACTATAGGCGAGTGACCAGCCCACGGGCCGCCGAGGTCGGGCCCGTGGATCTTCGCGCCTCGATCGAAGAATCACGCCCGCGAGCCCATTTTCCCGACTGCGGTCGGACGGTGGCTCAAGCCGCCACTGTGTCCTGCAGCAGCGTCTTGTCCGCCCCCGGCACGCGCTTGCGGGCGAACAGCGTGTACATCGTGGGCACGACGAAGATCGTCAGCAAGGTCCCCAGCGACATGCCGCCGACGATGACCCAGCCGATCTGACGCCGGCTTTCGGCGCCTGCGCCGTCCGCGAGTGCGAGAGGCAAGGCACCGAGCACCATTGCGCCGGTGGTCATCAGAATCGGACGCAGACGCAACGAAGCGGCTTCAATCACCGCCTCGCGCATCGCCTGTCCGCGCTCCCGCAACTGATTCGAAAACTCGACGATCAGGATGCCATGCTTGGTGATCAGACCCACGAGTGTGATCAAGCCGATTTGCGAATAGACGTTCAAGGTTCCGCCTGAAAGGTGCAATGCGGCAAGCGCGCCCAGCATCGACAGCGGCACGCTGAGAACGATGACGAAGGGGTCGATGAAGCTTTCAAACTGCGCCGACAGCACGAGAAAGATGAAGAGCAAGGCGAGCGCGAAAACCAACCCCAAGGCACCGCTTGACGATTTGAATTCACGCGACACACCGTTCATTTCCGTTGCGTACCCGGGCTTGAGAATCTTCGCCGCCGACGCGTCCATGAACTCCAGCGCTTCGCCCAGGGCATAACCGGGCGCAAGGTTGGCCGTGATCGAAACCGACCGGCGCTGGTTGAAGTGGTTCAACTCGCGTGGACTTACCGATTCCTTGACACTGACCAGCGAGGACAGCGGAATCATCGTTTCGACACCGTTTTTCTGGCCGCGCACGAAGAGTCTGTCAATGTGCTCGGGGGTGCTGCGCCCGCTGGCCTGGGTTTGCACGATCACGTCGTACTGCTCCGAGCCGAGCTTGTAGCGCGTGACGTTGCGCCCGCCCAGCATGGTTTCGATGGCGCGTGCGACCTGGTCCACAGCGACGCCCGCGTCGTGGGCGCGGTCGCGGTCGACTTTGATGAAGATCTCCGGCTTGTTCAGGCGCAGGTCGCTGTCGGGCTGGACGATGCCCGGGTAACGCGCCATCTCGTTCAACATCTGCTGCGACACCTGGGCCAGGTTGGCGTAGGAGTCGGAGGTGACGATGACGAAGTTGATCGAGCGCTCGCGAAACCCCTGGCCGAGTGACGGCGGTGTCACCGGAAACGCGCTGACGCCCGGCAGCGAGGCGAGCTTGGGCTGCAGCTCTCGGGCCAGTTCAAGCGTGCTCTTCTTGCGTTGCGACCAGTCCACCGCACGCATGAAACTGATCCCCTGCGACACTGTCGGATTGCCGGTGACGACGAACACCCGATCGAACTCGGGGTACGACATGCCGATGCGCTCAATGGCCAACATGTAGCGCTCGGTGTAGGCCATGGTTGCACCATCCGGCGCATTCACCGTCGCCAGGATGACGCCGCGGTCTTCCAGCGGCGCGAGTTCGCTCTTGGCGGTGCTGAACAGCCACCAGCTGCCCGACGCGGCAGCCGCCATCACGACCAGAACGATCCAGCGCTGCCCCAGAATCCAGCGCAGCGCGCGCCCATAAGAGCGCGTCATCGCGTTGAGCATTCCTTCCAGAGCGCGGTCGAACCGGCTCGGGCTGGGGTTGTGGTGCAGCAACTTGCTGCACAGCATTGGCGTCAACGTCAAGGCAACGAATCCCGAGATGAGCACGGCGCCGGCCAGGGTCAGAGCGAACTCCGTGAACAGGCGCCCGGTTCGCCCTGGCGCAAACGCCAGCGGCGCGTAGACCGCGACCAGCGTCAGGGTCATGGCGACGATCGCGAAACCGACCTCCTTCGCGCCGCGCAACGCCGCCTGGAACGGGGCCTGCCCCTCTTCGATGTGGCGAAAAATGTTCTCCAGCATCACGATCGCGTCGTCCACCACCAGGCCGATGGCCAGCACCAACGCGAGCAGCGTCAGCGTGTTGATCGTGAAGCCCACCACCGCCATCACGCCGAACACGCCGATCAGGCTCACCGGAATCGTGACGAGCGGAATGAGTGAAGCGCGTAGCTTGCGCAGGAAAACAAAGATGACCAGAGCGACGAGCAACACCGATTCAGCAATCGTCCGGTACACCGATTTGATCGACCGGTCGATGAAGACCGAGTTGTCGTTCGCCACCTGCACCTGCACACCTGTGGGCAAGTCCTGCTGGATGCGTGGGAGCACGTCGCGCACACCTGCCGACACCTGCAGCGGATTGGCCGTGGCCTGGCGAATCACGCCGATCGACACCGCCGGCACGCCGTTCAGGCGCACGCTCGAGCGTTCGTTCGCGCTGGCCTGTTCGATACGCGCCACGTCGCGCAGGCGCACGGTGTAGCCGTTGATCGTGCGCAAGGCCACATCGGAGAACTGGATCGCGGTGGCCAGATCGGTCTGCGCGGTGACGCTGAATTCGCGCTGCACGCTCTCGATGCGCCCCGCCGGCACTTCGAGGTTTTGCCGGCGCAATGCGTCTTCGACGTCTTGCACCGTGAGCCGGTAGGCAGCGAGCTTGTCGGGGTCGACCCAGATCCGCATCGAGAACCTGCGGTCGCCGCGAATCCAGACGTCAGCCACACCCGACACTGTCTGCAGGCGCGGCCGCACCACGCGTTCGATCAGGTCGGTGACTTCCAGCGCCGAGCGCGTTTCGCTGCTGAACGAGATCCAGATCGTCGGCGTGGCATCGGCTTCGACCTTGGCCACGACCGGTTCGTCGACAGTGGCGGGCAGGCGCGAGCGCACGCGCGAGACGCGATCCCGCACATCGGCCGCGCCAGCCTCCGGATTCTTGCTCAGCTTGAAGCGCACCGTGATCTGGCTTTCCTCGGAGCGCGACACCGAGGTCACGATGTCCACACCTTCGATGCCGGAAATTGAATCCTCGAGAAGCTTCGTGACTTGCGACTCGATGACTTCCGATGACGCACCAGCGAGCCGCGTGCTGACGTTGACCACGGGCTCGTCGATGCGCGGATATTCGCGCAACTCGAGGCGCGAGAACGACACCGTGCCGACCAACACCAGCAACAGCGACATCACGCTGGCAAACACGGGCCGGCGAATCGAGGCTTCGGAGAAAATCACCTCGATCGGGCCCGAGTCAATTCGCCAGCCGCTGGACTGCCGAAGCGGCGCGCGAAATAGTCAGCGCAGAAGTGGCGGATGCCAGTGGGCGCGTGGGCTCTTCAGCAGGCGGCGGAGCGGATTCAGCGACCCCGACTTCAACAATGCGCAGCGCCACGCCGTCCGCGCCCATGAGTCGCGCCTGACCGGCGGTAACGATGGTGTCGCCTGCGGCCAGACCCTGCAGAACTTCCACCTTGCCCGGCACACGCAATCCCAGGCGCGGTTCGATACGCTGTGAGACCTTGCCATTCGTACCGTCAACCACCTTGATCACGAATTGCTTTGCGCCTTGCGGCACCAGTGCCTCTTCCGGAATCACCAGCGCGCGCGGCCGGTCTTCGAACACGATACGGGCACGGGCGAACATGCCCGAACGCAAGACGCCGCTCGAATTGTCCAGGCGTGCACGCACCAGCAGCGAACGACCATTCGCATCGAGCTGCGAATCGATCGCTTCGACTCGTGCCTTGAACTTGCGGCCCGGCAACCCGTCCAGGCTCACGTCAACCACCTGCTGCAGTCGCAGGCGCGACACCACTGCCTCGGGAAGGCGAAAATCCACGGTCATCGCGCCGATGTCCTCCACGCTCACCAGGTCGGCACCATCCTTGACATAGTCGCCGATGTTCACCGAGCGTATCCCGGTCACGCCATCGAACGGCGCAAGGATTGCCATGCGCGCCAGCTGCGCCTGCGCCACCGCGACCTGGGCCTGAGCAACTTCGAGTGCCGCGGCGGTTTGATCCACTGCACTTTCGCTGACGAAATTCTGCGCCACGAGTTCGCGATTGCGCTGCAAGTTGCTGCGGGCGATGCTCGCCTGCGCCTTGGCCTGCAGCAGTTGCGCCTGCTGCAAGCTGTCATCGAGCCGAACCAGCAGTTGGCCGCGAGTCACGCGCTGGCCATCGACGAAACCCAGTTCTGCAATCCGACCGCCGACCTCGGGCCGGAGAATCACGCCCTGGCGCGAACGCAGGCTGCCCACGGCCTGCGTCTGGTCTTGCAGGCTCATGACTTCGACCCTGCCGACTTCAATGCTGGCCGGGTCGCCACCCCCGGAACCCGGGCCTTGGCCCACGCCGCGTCCGGACCAGGCAACGCCGGGAGCGCCTGTCCCGGGCGCGTTCGGCACGTTGGCATTGGCCGTTGCAGCCGGTCGGTTCTGTATCCAATATGCTGTGGCGCCGGCCAAGCCAATGGCGACAACGCAAATCACGGTATTAAGGGATTTCATTGTTTCGAGTTCGCACGCGTATGCGAACTCTAACGGTTTCGGCTTGCCCTCATCTTGGGATCGGCCCGTGCTCCAGCTTCGCGGCGCGCGCGCCGAAATCGCTGGGCGGGAGACTGAGAGTCGCTCAGAGACCCCGTACGCCCAATCTCAGCAGCAGTCGCAAGTACTCGAGCCTGGCGTGCAGTTCGGTCAACTCGGACAACAAATCCTGCCACGCAGCAACTGTCGGGTCGGTGGTATTGGAAGGCGAAGAGTTGAATTCAGGCGGGGTCTTGTCTTGCATGAGGCACCGAGTTGGGCAACGAGAGCAGGCAATCGTCTCCCGAGCACCGAACTCCGGCAACCCCGCATCCCGGGTGCCCTCCCCATCTATGCGGGAGCGAGCCGCTCGCCGCTTGCCTTCAGCTCAAGTGCGAGGTTTGCCAGCGCATCGGCACGTTCATTGAGCGTGTCACCGTTATGACCGCGCACCCAGCGGGTGGTGACCTTGCGCGCGTCGGCCAATCCAAACAGACGTTTCCAAAGCGCCAGATTCGCCACCGGATCGCCCTTCGAGTTCCTGAAACCCTTGCGCTCCCACCCGGAGCGCCACTCCGACAGCCCTTTGAGCACGTACTGACTGTCACTCACGAGTTCGACCGCAGCGCCGGCCGGAACCCGCGCCAGCCCCTCGATCGCCGCCATCAACTCGGCGATCTGGTTCGTGCCTGGGCCGATGAAACCGTAGTGCTCGCTGGGTGCCTGCCCGCCGGGCGGCAACAACACCACCCCCCAGCCGGCAGGCCCCGGATTGCTGGGCGCGCAAGCGCCATCGGTGTACGCTAGCCACTTCATCGTTGCTTCATCCTGAGTCAGGTTGGCCGCTTTGGGCAGGTGCAGTTCTCTGGCGGGTCAATGTCTTGGCTTCAAACCCCTGGTGGTTCACCGCAACGGCGGGAGCCGTCTGGCCGGGGCGGCGCAACGTGCGTGCAAGTCCGACCAGGCGCATGCCGCGCACGCGCTTGACCGCCACCACGCAATACACCGCTCCAAACACCGGCCACCAGCGTTCGCCGACCCGTTCCATCCAGGCGAAGCGCGACAACCATTTTTGCGATTCCATTGGCGGAAGATAACAACCAAAGCGCCCGGCCTCGACTTCGAAGCTGAGCAGGCGCAGCCAGTCGCGCAGGCGCCGATAGCCGAAGA
>JAEMQF010000367.1 GCA_022758925.1 Burkholderiales bacterium
CTAGTACTGCGTTCCGCCAATGAGCTTACAAATGAAATCGATGCATTCGTTCGCCAGGCTAGGCGCAAACCGCAGCCATAGCCGTAGCTATGGCGAGGATTTGCAACGACGCATGGCGGACGAAGGCGCGATTTCATGTAAGCGGTTTGGCGGAACGCAGTACTAGGAGCCCGACAGGCTCCTGGCCTAGATCTCGACTTTCGAGCCCAGTTCGACGACCCGGTTCGTCGGCAGGTTGAGGAAGTCCGCAGCCGCAGCAGCATTGCGGTGCATGCTCGCAAACAGCTTTTCGCGCCACACCGCCATGCCGGCACCAAACGTCGGGATCACGATGTCGCGCGACAGGAAGTACGACGTGTCCATTTCCTCAACGTTGCAGCCGCGTTCGCGCAACTTCGACAGCGCCTCGGGCACATCGGGTTCGTTCTTGAAGCCGAAGTTCAGCGTAATCTGCCAGCAGTTGTGTCCCAGGGCTTCGACCGCACTGCGCTTGTCGAACCCAATCCACGGCACTTCATGGTGCACGACAGTGACGAACAGGTTGGTGTCGTGCAGCACCTTGTTGTGCTTGAGGTTGTGCAGCAACGCATTCGGCGTCAGGCCCTGTTCGCTGACCAGAAACACCGCGGTGCCGGGCACACGCAGCGGCGGGCTCGAGAACACCGACTCGAGGAACGATGGCAGGTCGATGGCATCGTCGCGCATGCGAGCGGTGACCAGGTTGCGCCCCTGTTTCCACGTCATCATCAGCATGAACATGACGCCACCGATGACCAGCGGGAACCAGCCACCGTCCAGAACCTTGACGATGTTGGCGCTGAAATAGACGATGTCGACGACAAAGAAAAAACCGGTCGCCGCGAAGCACAGTGCCCAGGGGTACCTCCAGCCGTAGCGAACGACGAAGAACGCCATGATCGTCGTGATCGACATGTCGATCGTGACCGTGATGCCATACGCTGCGGCGAGCCGTCCGCTCGAGCCGAATGTGACCACGGCGAGCACGATGCAAACGTACAAGCCCCAATTCACGAACGGAATGTAGATTTGCCCCGTCTCGTGGACCGATGTGTGCAGGATGCGCAGGCGCGGCAGGTAGCCGAGCTGGATCACCTGTTTGGTCACGGAAAACGCAGCCGAAATCAGCGCCTGTGAGGCAATCACCGCGGCGCAGGTGGCCAGAGCGATGAGCGGGTACAACGCCCAGTCCGGCGCCATCTTGTAGAAAGGATTGATCGCGTTTTCCGGATGGGCCAACAGCATCGCGCCCTGCCCGAAATAGTTGAGCACCAGCGCCGGCATGACGAGCGCGAACCAGGCGGTGCGGATCGGTTTCTTGCCGAAATGTCCCATGTCGGCATACAGCGCCTCGGCGCCGGTCACGCACAACACGACGAAGCCGAGCGCGACGAAGGCCACGCCTGGTTGCCCCACCATGAACAGCAGCGCGTGATGTGGACTGAGCGCGACCATCACGCTCGGGTTGCGCGCGATATGCACCACGCCCATGATGGCGATGACGAGGAACCACAACACAGTGACCGGGCCGAAGAATCGACCGATGCCGCCGGTACCGTGTCGTTGCACCGCAAACAGCACGGTCAGCACCGCCAGCGAGACCGGCACGACGTAGGCGTGCAAGCCGGGGGCGGCAACTTCCAGCCCTTCCACCGCGCCGAGCACCGACACTGCAGGCGTGATGACACCGTCGCCGAAAAAGATGGCGGTGCCGAAGATGCCCACCATCAGCAGTCGTCGGCGCAGCGCGGGACGCTCTTTCACGGCCTGCGAGGCCAGTGCCAGCATCGCGATCAGACCACCTTCGCCGTGGTTGTCGGCGCGCAGGATCAGCGCGACATACTTGATCGAGACGATCACGGTCAGCGTCCAGAACATCAACGACAACACACCGTGGATGTTGCCCGCAGTCAACGGCACGTGATTCGGACCGAAGACCTCCTTGAACGCGTACAGCGGGCTGGTGCCGATGTCGCCGTAGACGACACCGATGGCCCCCAGGGTCAAGGCCGCGAGGTTGGACGAAAGGGGTTGGGGTTTCAAAGGCGGTCCGGCGCCGTATCCGACCGGGCGTGTATGGCGCGAGCCGGCGATTGTGCGCCACGCGCCATGCGAGCGCCTGCGCCTCGGCTGATACCGAGCTCGCTATTCGTAAACTTCAGCATTCGGATCGGTGGCTTCGAGTTCATAGCTCGCCGCCACCATCGCCAACCGGGCAATGACACCGTACATGTAAAAGCGATTCGGCGCGCTGACACCCGGTTTCACACCCGGCCTGGGCATCTGGTTCGATTCGGAAAAAGCGAGCGGCACGAAGCTCGCGCCCGGTGCATTCAGGCTTTCGTCGATGCCGCGTTCAGCGTTGACGCGATAGAAGCCACCGATCACGTAGCGGTCGATCATGTACACCACAGGCTCGGCCACCGCGTCGTTGACGCGCTCGTAAGTGGGCACGCCTTCTTGCAGCATGACTTCACGCGACTCTTGCCCGTCCTTGATCGCGCCCATCTTTTCGCGTGTCTGGCTGTTCAGGTTGGCCAGCTCGCGCGGGTCGCGCACCGTCATGATGCCCATGCCGTAGGTTCCGGCGTCGGCCTTGACGATGATGAAGGGCTTTTCCTGGATGCCGTACTCCTTGTACTTGCGCCGGATCTTTGTCAGCAACGCGTCGGCGTTCGTGGTCAGAGACTCGGCACCGCTGCCGTCGCTGAAATTCACTTCGCCGCAGCGCGCGAACATCGGGTTGATGAGCCAAGGGTCCATGCCGAGCAGCTTGGCGAATTTCTTCGCGATTTCTTCGTAGGCGGCGAAGTGCTTCGTCTTGCGCCGCACTGTCCAGCCGGCGTGCAGTGGCGGCAGCAGGTACTGCTCATGCAGGTTCTTCAACACCCGCGGCACGCCGCCG
Source organism: Burkholderiales bacterium (assembly GCA_022758925.1). Taxonomy (GTDB): domain Bacteria; phylum Pseudomonadota; class Gammaproteobacteria; order Burkholderiales; family Burkholderiaceae_C; genus JAEMQF01. The sequence goes on from JAEMQF010000367.1 coordinate 2,924, forward strand.
GACAGATCGTTGTTGAGCAAGATCGTGCATGGGTCGAACCCCTTCAGCCCCAACCGCCCGCGCGAGCGCACCAGCGGCTCGAGCGTCAATGCCGTGCCGTCGGGCAGCGCGACTTGAGTGGGCTTGGTGATCGCCTCATCCAGGGTTCCGAGACGCACATTGAGCCCGGCCTGGTGGAAGATTTGCATCAGGCGCGCAACGTTCGCCAGGTAGAACGTATTGCGCGACTGCTTCTCCGGGATCAGCAGCAGGTTCTTCGCTTCCGGACAGATCTTTTCGATCGCCGCCATTGCCGCCTGCACAGCCAGAGGCAGCATCTCCGATGTCAGGTTGTTGAAGCCTCCGGGGAACAGATTGGTGTCGACGGGCGCGAGCTTGAAGCCCGCGTTTCGCACATCCACCGAGGTGTAGAACGGTGGCGTGTGCTCCATCCATTCGAGCCGAAACCAGCGCTCGATCGCCGGCAGCGACTCGAGAATGCGCTGCTCGAGCTCGTTGATCGGGCCGGTGAGCGCGGTGATGAGGTGCGGAACCATGGCGGCTGGCCCGGTGTGCGTGCGAGGCGCTGATTCTAGGAGCCTGGGGTCACGGGCCCGAAGCGCGAGTGCCCGCGCCGGGGCCAGGCCGCTGCACCCAAGCTGACAAGGGCCACCGAATGCTCGGTGGCCCTTGCTCGCGCCCGCGATGCACGCGCCGGCGCGGTGCGGTCTCCGTGGTCTCAGTTGTGGTACGCCGTTTCGCCGTGCGACGTGATGTCCAGACCTTCGCGCTCGGCGTCCTCGGCAACGCGCAGGCCGAGCGTCAGGTCGACGACCTTGTACGCGGCCAGAGAAACGACCCCCGACCAGACGATGGTGACGAGTACCGCTTTCAACTGAATCCAAACCTGCGCGCCGATTCCGTCGGGGTTGGTCGCCATTGCCGCCGTGGTCCAATCCGGCACCATGCCCGGCCCGCCCAGCGACTGGGCATGGAACACGCCTGTCAAGAGGGCGCCGACGATGCCACCGACGCCGTGCACACCGAACACGTCGAGCGAGTCGTCAACCCGGAGCATCTTTTTCAGTCCGGTGACACCCCACAGGCAGGCGAAGCCGGCGACGAAGCCGATCACGATGGCGCCCATCAGTCCGACGTTGCCGCACGCCGGCGTGATCGCGACGAGTCCCGCGACCGCCCCCGACGCCGCACCCAACATCGACGCCTTGCCCTTGGCCAGGGTTTCGCCGATGCACCAGGCGAGCACCGCCGCTGCGGTGGCAGAGAAGGTGTTGACGAAGGCGAGCACGGCCGTGTTGTTCGCTTCGAGGGCGGAGCCGGCGTTGAAGCCGAACCAGCCCATCCACAGCAGCGCGGCGCCCACCATCGTCAGCGTCAGCGAGTGCGGCGTGAAAGGCTCCTTGCCGTAACCCACGCGCTTGCCGACCATGAACGCACCGACAAGACCGGCCATCGCCGCGTTGATGTGGACCACGGTACCGCCCGCAAAGTCGAGCGCGCCCCATTGCCAGATCAGGCCGGCCTTGGCGGTTTCAGTGGCCACATCAGCTGCCGTCTTGAAGGCATCCGGACCGGTCCAGAACCACACCATGTGCGCCATCGGCACATAGCTGAACGTGAACCACAGCCCCATGAACAGCAATACGGCAGAGAACTTCATGCGCTCGGCGAATGCGCCGACGATCAGGCAACACGTGATGGCCGCGAATGTGGCCTGGAATGCCAGGAACAGCAACTCGGGAATCACGACGCCTTTGCTGAACGTTGCAGCCATCGCGAACTCACCCTTGACCGGATCGAACAGGCCCTGCATGAAGAGACGATCGAAGCCACCGACGAACTTACCCAAGAAGGCGTTGCCCTCCGTGAAGGCCAGGCTGTAGCCGTACACGCACCACAACACGACGATCATCGAAAAGGTGACGAAGACCTGCATCAGCACCGACAGCATGTTCTTGCTGCGCACCAGGCCCCCGTAGAACAGCGCCAGGCCGGGGATCGACATCATGATGACGAAGGCCGTGGCCACGATCATCCACGCCACGTCGCCCTTGTTCGGCGTGGGGGCCGCAGCGGCGGAGGCCGCTGCGGCTGGGGCGGTTGCTGCGGTTGCCGCGGGCGCGGCTTGTGCCGCCGCGGAACCGGCCGCTGCCGGCGAGTCAGCGGCCAGGGTTGCGTCCGTGAAGCCCAGTACGGCAACGCCCAACGCCAGGATGGCTATCAGTTTTTTCATGGTTGTGCCTCGTGTCATTCGTGTTTCAGAGCGCCTCTTTGCCGGTCTCGCCAGTGCGGATCCGCACCACTTGTTCGAGCGCCGCGACGAAGATCTTGCCGTCGCCGATCTTTCCGGTGCGCGCTGCGGTTTCGATGCTTTCAATGACCCGGTCGACGAGGGCGTCGTCGACCGCCGCTTCGATCTTGACTTTGGGCAGAAAGTCGACCACGTATTCGGCACCCCGGTACAACTCGGTATGCCCCTTTTGCCGGCCGAAGCCCTTGACCTCGGTCACGGTCACGCCCTGGACACCGATATTGCTCAGTGCTTCGCGCACCTCATCGAGTTTGAAGGGCTTGACGATTGCAGTCACCATCTTCATGGGGTTCTCCAGTGCTGGGTTCAGAAGGTGTACTTTACCGACGCAACCACTGCGGTCTTGCCGAGGAATTGGGTGCTGTTGGCCTGCGCACCCGGGACGTAGAACGTCTCGTCTGCATCCGTGCCAACGATGCCGATGCTCAGCAGCAAGCCGTTGAAGTCTTTGCTCGCGGTCAGCGCCAAGTCGGTGTAGGACGCCTTGGCGATGTTCTTCACTTCCTGGTATCCGATATGCGGCGCCAACGTGACGCCGCCGCCGACTTCGAAGCTCGCGCTCAGGTCAAGGTAGTAACTGCCGCTGCTCTTCTTGTCGTTGCTGAAGTCGAAGTTGCCGAACAGATTGGTCAGCGCGTAAGACACCTTGGCCGTGGCCGGACCGAATGTGACGGCCGCGTAGAGCTCGGTCGTGTTCGGGTTCTTGTACGACGCATCCCAGGTCGCCGTTCTGGCCCCCGGGTAAACGTACTGCAGCAATCCGACGTCGTATCCAACGTCCTTCGCAATCTCGCCCTTGTAGCCGCCGTAAATGTCGATCTCCACGTTGGCATCGCCGCCGGCGTCCTTGATCCACTTGATCGTCGAAGCCCAGGTGCCGACGTACCAGCCAGCCGGCGGCGCATAGTCGGCCCCGCCTTGCAGTGCCGGCGCCAGGCGCGTCTGCGAAATGCCCCGGTAGCGATAGTCACTGACGAGACTCGCATTGAACGACGCTGGGTCACTCTGCGCCTGCGAAATCGACGGAAGCGCTGCGGTCACGAAGATCACGGCCAGCGCCACTAGGGGTTTCTTCATTCAAGGCTCCAAGGAAATTTCAGGAAAGGGTCCCATCCCCTTTAGCAGCTTCCGTGCCACGAAATCCCTGGGGCGCGATGCCCCACACAGGCGCATTGCTGCAAGCATGGACCGCGCATTCGCACCAAGTTGGTTCGGATTGCGCGCCTGCTCGACATTGGTGCGATCGCGCCGCGGCGCCGGCCGCCTTGGGCGCAGCGGGCACAATCCGCACGCGCCATTGCGCGCCGCAGGAACGCGGCTTTCGCTTGCACTGACTCAACGGCGCGCAGCGCTACAGGTTTCATGTCCCTCGCCGTCGTCCACAGTCGCTCACTCGATGGCCTGCAAGCGCCCCAGGTCAAGGTCGAAGTGCATCTGGCCAATGGCTTGCCCAGCTTTACGCTCGTCGGCCTGGCCGACACCGAGGTCAAAGAGTCACGTGAGCGAGTGCGCGCCGCGCTTCAGAGTAGCGGGCTCGGGTTTCCGCACAACAAGCGCGTCACGGTCAATCTTGCGCCCGCGGACCTGCCAAAAGAGTCCGGCCGATTCGACCTGCCGATCGCATTGGGCATCCTCGCCGCAAGCGGCCAGATCGACGCCGCGCAACTGGAACGCTTCGAATTCGCAGGTGAGCTTTCGCTGTCGGGCGAGTTGCGGCCGGTGCGCGGCGCGCTCGCGCTTGCCTTGGGTCTGCGCAAGCTGCACAGCACGCGCGCCTTGGTGCTGCCCGCTGCCAGCGCCGAAGACGCGGCCATGGTGGACGGCGTGACGGTGTACGGCGCGCGCCACCTGCTCGACGTGGTGCGCTGGCTGGTGCCGAACGCGACCGAATCGCCGCAGCCTGCCGAGCAGCTGCACAAGCGCGCGCCGGGCGATGCTGCAATCTACCCCGACCTGTGCGACGTGAAAGGGCAGTCCGGCGCAAAGCGCGCGTTGGAAGTTGCCGCAACGGGTGGCCACAGCGTTCTGTTGATGGGACCGCCGGGAACGGGCAAGTCGATGCTGGCGCAGCGCTTCGCCGGCTTGTTGCCGCCACTGTCCACCGACGAAGCTCTTGAATCGGCAGCCGTCCTGAGCCTGAGCCGCGAATTCAACTCGCGACACTGGGCGCAACGCGTGTTTCGCGCGCCGCACCACAGTTCTTCTTCGATCGCCTTGGTGGGAGGGGGCTCGCCGCCTCGGCCCGGCGAGGTGTCACTGGCGCACCATGGCGTGCTGTTCCTTGACGAACTGCCAGAATTTTCGCGCGCTGCGCTCGAGGCACTGCGCGAGCCTTTGGAGACGGGGCGGATCCTGATTTCGCGCGCGGCACGTCAGGCCGAATTTCCGGCCCGTTTCCAGCTGATTGCGGCGATGAATCCTTGCCCTTGTGGGCATCTGGGCAGCCCGTTGCACGCATGCCGCTGCACACCCGATGCGGTGGTGCGATATCAGGGGCGCATCAGCGGACCACTCCTGGATCGGATTGATTTGCGCGTCGAAGTGCCGTCGGTTTCCCCCCAGAACCTGGTGGCCGCGCCAGACGGCGAAGCCAGCAGCGCGGTTGCAACCCGGGTCGCCAAGGCGCGCGGCATCGCGCTCGCGCGCCAAGCCTGCCCGAACAGCGCACTCGCCGGCAAGGCCCTGGACGAACACTGTGCCCTTGCGCCCGCGGCGGCGGACTTCCTCCAATCTGCAGCGAGGCGCATGGGTTGGTCGGCGCGCGGCTTTCACCGCATCTTGCGCATCGCGCGCAGCGTCGCCGATCTTGCATCCAGCCCCGGCGTCACGAGCGAGCACCTGGCGGAAGCGATTCAGTACCGGCGCATTCCGAGCGCGCCTTGACCTGGCGTGCCTTGGCGCGCCCCGAACTTGTCTCGAACCCCGGTTCGGCGCAGCCCGGCCGAGACTCGGCGTCGCGCAGTCGATTTCAACCTAGAAACCGCAGTTGGACGCGCCCGAGTGGGCCGCGCTGCGGTGCGCTGGCAAGGCGCGACGACGCTGCGGGCTCGTGCCCGCGAGGAGGAGCAACGCCGCCAGCGTGCCGCAGCGCGGCTCAATCGGGTGCGTAGCGTTCTCACCCAAAGGGTGAGGGTGGTCGTGGGTAGAGATCTCAGCGTGCATGCGGTGTAGCCAGTGGGGGGAAGCGGTCAACTGCGGTTTCTAGGTTCAATGTATTCGCACGCACCTCGACACGCGCAACGACCCGCGCCGTAGTCGCTTGTTCCAGCGTGCGAAGGCTGCCGTCTTCGAGACGAATCTTGACCGGACGGACGGATTCACCGCGCGCGCCTCACTTTGCGACGAATCGGATCAGAGCAGGCCCGCGAGTGCACGTCGCGCCAGGGCAAGGTCTTGCGCACTGCGCCGCGCCCAATCCAGCAATTGGTCGTCGCCGATTTTGCCCACGTTGAAATAGGTCGCCTGCGGGTGCGCCAGATAGAAGCCGCTGACGCTGGCGGCCGGAGTCATCGCCAGGCTGCCGGTCAAGCCCATTCCAATCTCGGCGCAGTTCAAGACGCGAAACACTTCTGTCTTCACGCCATGCTCGGGGCATGCCGGGTAGCCCGGCGCCGGGCGTATGCCGCGATACTTTTCGGCAATCACCTCGGCGGCGCTCAGCGCTTCGTCGCCGGCATAACCCCAGAACTCGGTGCGCACACGCTGGTGCAGTCGCTCGGCAAAGGCCTCGACCAGGCGATCGGCGAGCGCCTTGAGCATGATCGCGCTGTAGTCGTCGTGGTCGTCCTGAAACTGCGCTTCCTTCTTCTCAATCCCGAGCCCGGCAGTCACCGCGAACATTCCGATGTAGTCGACGATGCCGGTCGCGCGCGGCGCGATGAAATCAGCCAGGCAGCGATTCGCGCGCCGTACGCCGCCGACGACCGGCCTGTCGCTTTGCATGCGCAGGCAGCGCCACGTCATCAGCACTTGGCTGCGGCTCGGGTCGGCGTAGATCTCGATGTCGTCGTCACCAACGCTGTTCGCCGGGTACAGGCCGAGCACGCCGCTCGCGCTGAGCCAGCGGCCGTCGATCAGGCGCTTGAGCAGGCGTTGCGCATCGCTGTGAACGCGGCGCGCCGATTCGCCGACCACCTCGTCGGTCAGGATCGCCGGGAACGAACCCGCGAGGTCCCAGGTCTGGAAGAAAGGCGCCCAGTCGATGTAGGCCGCGATCTCGGCCAGGTCTTGATTGCGCAGGACTCGTCGGCCGATGAATTTCGGCCGCGGCGGCGCATAGGCTGACCAATCGAGCGCAGTCTTGTTGGCACGCGCCTGCGCCAGCGTCACGAGCGGAACAGCCTTCTTGTTGGCGTGCTGTTCGCGGACCCGCTGCTGGTCGGCATTGAGTTCTGCGATAGATGTCGCGGCGCGCGCATCGTTCAGCATGTCGCTGCACACCCCCACCGAGCGGCTCGCATCGGGCACATACACGACCGGGCCCTCGTAATGAGGCGCAATTTTCACAGCGGTATGGACCCGGCTCGTCGTCGCGCCTCCGATCAACAACGGAATCCTGCGCGTGCGGAAGTAGTCGTCGCGCTGCATTTCGGCCGCCACATGCTGCATCTCCTCGAGGCTGGGCGTGATCAGTCCCGACAGGCCGATGATGTCCGCAGCCTCGGCTTTCGCCCGCGCCAGAATGTCCTTGCACGGCACCAACACACCCATGTTGATGACGTCGAAGTTGTTGCACTGAAGGACGACGGTGACGATGTTCTTGCCGATGTCGTGCACGTCGCCCTTGACGGTGGCGATCACGATCTTGCCCTTGGCGCGTGCCTCGCCCCCGGCATCGACCAAGGCACGCTTTTCCGCTTCGATGTAGGGCAACAGGTGCGCCACCGCCTGCTTCATGACGCGCGCGCTCTTCACCACCTGCGGCAAGAACATCTTGCCCGCACCGAACAGGTCGCCGACGATGTTCATGCCCTGCATCAACGGGCCTTCGATCACGTGCAGCGGGCGCGCGCCCTGGGCTGACATTTCCTTCCAACATTCTTCGGTGTCGGCGACGATGAACTCGTTGATGCCCTGCACCAGAGCATGGCTCAGTCTCTCGCGCACCGGCTTGGCGCGCCAGGCCAGGCGCACGCTGTCGTCGCGCGACACCCCTTTCGCGCTTTGCGCCACTTCGATCAGACGCTCCCCCGCGTCGGGCCGCCGATTCAGCACCACGTCTTCGGCGCGTTCGCGCAGCACCGGGTCGAGCGCGTCGTAGACGCCGATCATTCCGGCATTGACGATCCCCATGTCCAGACCGGCGCGAATCGCGTGATACAGGAACACGCTGTGAATCGCTTCGCGCACCGCGTCGTTGCCGCGGAACGAGAAGCTGACGTTGCTCACGCCGCCGCTGACCTTGGCGCCGGGCAGGTTGTGCTTGATCCAGCGCGTGGCCTCGATGAAGTCGACCGCGTAGTTGTTGTGTTCTTCGATGCCGGTGGCGATGGCGAAGATGTTCGGGTCAAAGATGATGTCTTCGGCCGGGAACCCGACTTCGTCGACCAGGATGCGGTAGGCGCGTGCGCAGATCTCGGTCTTGCGCTGGAACGTGTCCGCCTGGCCGGTTTCATCGAACGCCATGACGACGGCCGCGGCGCCATAGCGCCGCACCAGCCTCGCCTGGTGCTTGAATGCCGCCTCGCCTTCCTTGAGCGAGATCGAATTGACGATGCCCTTGCCCTGGATGCACTTCAATCCGGCTTCGATGACCTCCCACTTCGAGCTGTCGATCATGATCGGCACGCGCGCGATCTCCGGCTCGCCCGCGATCAGGTTCAGGAAGCGCACCATCGCGGCCTTGCTGTCGAGCATGGCCTCATCCATGTTGATGTCGATGATCTGGGCACCGTTCTCAACCTGCTGGCGCGCGACTTCGAGCGCCTGCTCGAATCGGCCTTCAAGAATCAACTTGGCAAAGGCCTTGGAGCCGGTGACGTTGGTGCGTTCGCCGATGTTGACGAAAAGAGACCCCGCACCAATCGTCAGCGGCTCGAGGCCGGCAAGTTGCATCGCAGGGACAGCAGGGGCAGCAGGCGTCATGGCACGGCAACAATCGGGGCGGGCCGTGATGCTCACTGCGGCCCGCAAACAGGTCGAGTGAGCGCCGTTCAAATCGGTCCGCGCATCGAAGCCGCGCACCCAGCCCAAGCCTGGCAGCCCAGCGCTGATGCGCTTGGGCAATGTCGCAGCGCTCCTTGGGCAGCGCTGCATTCTACGGTCACGCCTGTTCGCCTCCCCGGTCTTGCCGACACGAGCCGAAGCGTTTGCAG
>JAEMQF010000202.1 GCA_022758925.1 Burkholderiales bacterium
AGGCGGGCTTTGCTCAGCGATTGCTGTTCCATCGCGTCGAGCAGTTGCCAGACCACGACTTCCTTCATCGCCAGCGCCTGGGTTTCCTCGAAGACGCCTTCTTCCTTGAGCAGGCTGTGGAGACTCGATCCGTGATGCTTCTTGCTCTTGACTTCAACTCCTTCTGGCGCTTGCGCGCCAATGCCAGTTCGTCGGCGGGCGTCTTCTGCGTCTTCTTGATGAAGGCATGCGGCGCCACCAACGTTCCCTCATCCAAACAGAGCAGCACCCGCGCGATACGGTTGCTGGGCAGTTCGGTGCGGATCTTCCAGAGCCCCTGCGCCATGGCGCGGCACAACGGCATGCCCACCGGCCAGCGCCACTGTGCCCGCATAAGGTCTTGGCCGACCGCAAGCCGATCCGGCGCGTCCAGAGCCTTGAGCCACTCGCGCACCGGTTCCTTGCCGCTGGTGCTGCGATAGAAGACCAGCGGCGTCTTCTGCGTTGGGTCTTTGGCCATTCCTCTGCATCCGCCATATGTACCGTACAAAGTACATCCTTGCGAGGTATTTCTTCAACCGCTGCCTGCTTGCTGCGCAAAGCGGCACCTGCCAAGAGCTCACGCTAGTTTCGCCCCGCTTCAGCCTTTGAGCGCTTCGGTGATCAGGCTGATCCTGATGAACTGCGCGCTCTGCGCGCCACCAGACGCCAGCATTCCAGCCAACGCGCAGTTGTGCCCTTCGTCGTTGCGGAATCCGACGATCGAAGGCGAGCTGCTGGAACCAATCAAATCGCCATGCCACGACACATCGTTCAGCATGTAGGGGGTCTTGGCGACGCCTGCGAAGCGAAGACGGTGCCCGGCGAGCGTGGGCCGGAGAACGTGCCCCGGGCCACCTGCGCCGCTCCACGATTGCACGCGGCCCGCTACGAGTTTCCGGATCCGGTCGAGCACTGCCTCTCGTGACATGCGGCTCCCTGGCTGCTTAACCTGGGGGGCTGCTTTCTGGCGGCGAACTTTGTGAAGCGAGGGGCGCCTGTCGACCCTGAGCCGTCGCACGAGCAGCCAGAATCGCTGTCTTGAAGCCGACACTCGTGGCCGAGGCTTGACGCAAAGTCTCTGCGCTGCGGACAAACCGTTCCTGGCCAGCGGCACGACGGCCTGACAATGAGAACATGAACCAGATATTCGGGCCACTCATCGCAGTGCGCCGCTGAACTGATTGTTGTGCAGTTGGCCTCTCATCGCTTGCTGTCGAAGCACCGCAGCGCTCTTGTCACGGACAGCACGAACAACACGGTCAGAGCAAGCGCCGCGATGCCCCCAGTGCTCGCTGAGACAGGCGCAGGCTGTCGTGCGGGCCAGCAGCCGATACAGATCAGCGAATGACTGGGGCAGGTCACCGAGGCCGGCGGCGAACTGGCAGGCGCTGACGCGCAGTCCCTCGGTTGGCATCGCAGTCGGATTGATATCCTTTGGTTCGGGTTGTGTCGCCTGCTCCTTGGTGCTTGTATCGGGCCCGTTTGCCTGCTCGGCTTGTCAAAGCATGTAGCCGATGTCGGAGGTCGCGGTCGGGTACGCGAACATCGTCGTCTTCAAGTCCTCCGCAGTCAGGCCCTTGCGGATCGCCAACGCGAAGATGTTGATCACTTCGTCGCAGTGTGGACCGATCAAGTGCGCCCCGAGGATGCGGTCAGACGCATCGTCGACCATCACCTTGAACCCATAGGTGGTCTCCGCAACGCGCCGCGCTGTGTACCAGCCTGACGCCTTCTCGCTCTTCATCCGGAACTTGACCCCGCTGTCGCGTGCCTGCTTCTCGCTCATGCCGACGGCGGCGATCGGCGGTGTCGTGAACGCAACGCTCGGCACGCCAAGATAGTTGGGTTTGGCGTGATTGCCGTCGAGCATGTTGGCTGCTGCGACCTTTGCGTCATGGCTCGACACCGGTGTCAGCGGCGGGCCACTCGACGCCGCGTCGCCCACTGCATACACATGGGGGTTGGACACGCTCTGCAAGAACTCATTCAGCGCGAGGCGGCCCTTTTCGCTCTTGACGCCCGCGGCGGGCAGGTCGAGCGGTTCGAGGTCGGGGACGCGCCCGGCCGCATGCACGACGATGTCGGCCTCGAACCGCTCGTCCTTTCCATTCGACGACGCGATCACGGAAAAACCGTCGTTGCGCTTTTCGATCGCCGTCACGCGCGTCTGCAGCCGCACCTCGATACCGACTTCCTGGAACTTCTGCATCAGCCAGCCGACCAGGTCCGGATCGAACGGGCCGAGCATGCGGTCCATCTGTTCGAGCACCGTCACTTGCGCCCCGGCCTGCGCTGCGATGTTGGCGAATTCGGCGGCGATGAAACCACCGCCGAGCAGGACGATACGCTTGGGCAGTCGGTCGAGTTCGAGGAACTCGGTGCTGGTGATGACATGCTCCTCGCCGGCAATACCCAAACGCATCGGCACCGCGCCGACCGCGATCACGACGAAGCGGCCCTCAAGTACCCCGCCACCGACCTCGACCGAGCGCGGCCCGCAGAACCGGGCGCGTCCGTGGTAGGCGTCGATGCCACTCTTTGCGAAGTCGTTCTCCTTCATCGCCGGCACGGGCTCGGTGAAGCCGCGCTTGAATCCCATGAGATCGCCCCATGCAATGGCCGGTTCGTCACCTGCCAAGCCATGGCCGCGCATGTGGCGAACATGGTCGATCGCTTCGATTGCGCCGACCAGAATCTTCTTCGGGTCGCAGCCACGCAGCGCGCAGGTGCCACCGAAGGGCAGATGGTCGATGACCGCGACGGTCCATCCGGCCGCGCGGCATCGTGCGGCGACGCTCGATGCGCCGGTTCCGGTGCCGATGACAACGAGATCGTATTGCTTGGTCATGTTCGCTTCTCCTGGGAATCCGTTCGAACCGGAACCTGCGGTTGGGCAGCGCTCACGATTTGCTGCCGAAGGCATGCAGTGCCCTTGTGACGGACAGCGCGAACAGGGTGGTCAGACCAAGTGCCGCGATGACCCAGTGTTCGCCGAGATAGGCGCCGGCCGTCGTGCCTGCCAGCAGCGCGAGCCAGATCGGTAAATGACAGGGGCAGGTCACCAGGGCCAGCGCGGCGAACAGGTATGCGCCGATGCGCTGGCGTGCGGCTTGCATTGCAGTCGGAATGTTCATGGTGTCGCCCTCTGGTTACCGGTCATGCGGCAGCGCGAGCGGCGATGCCTGGCTTGGCGAAAGCCGCGATGGTCTGGTCATGGGCTGAGCGGATCAAGACGTCGGCATGGCTGAAGTCGAGCAGTCCGACGTCGCGGTCGAGTCGAGGCTCCACCATCAGGATCGCCATGCCCTGCCGTCGAAGGTGATCAAGCTCGCAGCTGTACTTCGTATCGAGCGAGATCAGGAAGCTGCGCAACAGGATGCGCAAAGGAGATCGCAAGCGACGGTTTGCGGCGGGGCAACAAGTGCACAAGATCAGCAACATCTCGTGCACGCCACGCTCCAGCGCGGGTGCGAACGGCACGTTGTTGGCCACTGCGCCATCGACCAACTGACGCCCGGCGATGACCACCGGAGGGAAGATGCCGGGCAGGCTCATGCTCGCGATGACGGGCTCCACCACGTCCCCCGTGTCATGCCAATGCACCGGCATGCCGAGCTGAAGATCGGTGGTCGCCACGACCAACGGGATCTTCAGCTCTTCGAATCGAAATACCGGCAGCGTCTTGCGAAGCAGGCGTCGCAGCGGATCGAGTGTCATCGGTCCGCCGCCGCGCCACAGTGCCCGCCAGTTCCAGGCGAGGACATCGCTTCGACGGATGCGCCGCCACAAGTCAGCCAGCTCGCATGACGGCATGCCGGCTGCGATGCAGGCACCGTTGAGCGCACCGACCGAGCTGCCGACGACGAGATCGAACGAGATGCCAAGATCGGTGATGGCCTGGTAGAAGCCGGCCTCCATCGCACCGCGCGCGCCCCCGCCGCACAGGATCAGTGCCCTGCGTGGTGCCGGGGCATCGCGTCGATTCATGTCAATCGAGACGACGCCCATGTCACGCGGGGCCCCAACGTGATCAGACCCTTCACGTACCCTTCTTCACGGACACGAAGGGCACGTATGCCTGCGCAAATCATGTCCTGCTGCGCTTCATCCATATGACGTTCCTGGCTGAATCGGTCGCAGCTGCGCCACGTGCCGCGCCTGTCGGTTCGCGCAGCCGCACCAACAGCCCATGGTGGCGCTTCGGCCCGAGCGATATGCACCAAACGCCGATGCTCCAGATCAGGGGCACCGGAAGCGCCCAGGGTTGCAGCACATAAAGGCCGGTGAAGAAAATCAGCATCCACAGGTCCAGATACAGGTGACTGCGGATGCGATCGGGCGACAGCGACTCAGCCGGTTTCTTCTGCGTAAGCAGCGGCGCGATCAGACCGGGCAGCCCGCATTTGGCCGTGCCGTAGTACGCGCAGCGCGAGCAGGTGGTGCGCCCGGTTTCATAGAACCACGCCAGAAAGACGGAGCTCGCGGCCACGCCCAACGGCCAGCTGTCGGCGAAGGCGATCACCAGCGCGCCGGCTAGCACAGGTGGCAGGCCCCAGCCGAACCACAGCGTGAAAAGCCTTCGCTCAAACAATTGTCGAAGACTCATTGACGTCTAAGATGTGATCAGTCTGGACCGGTACCGACATCGGGCGCGTCCGCGCCGCTGGCGCCGTGCGTCGACGAACCACGGCCGACGCCGGCGTGCTGCACAGCGGGGGTGCGGTGGATCTCATGCAGTTGCCGGGGATGTGGCCCGGCCGCAAATGTCCGTCAGCATTGCTTGCAATTCCCGCAGGGCTTTCTGCCGGGTGCCAATGGCTGCGGCGACCGAGCGCCGGGCAACCTCGGCGGCCGCTTGATCGTTGCCGTCCAGTGCCCTGACCAGAACACCGATCTCGGCGATGCGCATGCCGACACGGGTGGCCGACGTGATCAGGCGCAGACGCATCACACACCGTTCCTCGAAGAGCAGGTAGCCGCCGGACGTCGTCGCGCACGGGCGGACCAGGCCTGATGCGACGTAGGTCCGAACCTGATGCACGGTGGCTCCGGCCTGCCGAGCCGCCTCGGCCAGCGTGAGCTGGTTGCCCACTTTCGTCATGGCCTCAGCCTGCACAGCACGACAGCTGCTTGACATCCTTGGTGAAGGTCTGCGCGCAGAGCTTCAGCCCCTCGACCATGGTCAGGTACGGGAACAGTTGATTGGCCAGATCGTGCACGGTCATGCGCGCGCGGATGGCCAGCACCGCGGTCTGGATCAGCTCGCCGGCTTCCGGGGTCACGGCCTGGACGCCCAGCAGCCGACCGCTGCCCGCTTCGGCCACCAGCTTGATGAAGCCGCGGGTGTCGAAGTTCGCCAGCGCGCGCGGCACGTTGTCCAGCGTGAGCGTGCGGCTGTCGGTCTCGATGCCTTTGAGGCGCGCCTCGGCTTCGCTCAACCCCACCGTGGCCACCTGCGGATCGGTGAAGACCACGGCAGGCATGGCGCTCAGGTCGAGCGCGGCATCGCCGCCGGTCATGTTGATCGCCGCGCGCGTGCCGGCGGCCGCCGCCACGTAGACGAACTGCGGCTGGTCGGTGCAATCTCCCGCGGCGAAGATGTTCGCGCTCGACGTTCGCATGCCGGTGTCGATCACGATGGCGCCCTGCTTGTTGACCTGGACGCCCGCCACATCGAGGCCGAGGCTGCGCGTGTTGGGAGCGCGGCCCGTGGCCACCAGCAGCCGGTCGGCGTGCACGGCGCCACCCGGGGTCGAAAGCACGAATTCGCCGTTCACGTGCGCGACGTGGCTGGCCTGGGTGTGCTCGAGCACGTCGATGCCTTCGGCGCGGAAGGCCGCCGTGATCGCCTCGCCGATGGCAGGATCTTCGCGGAAGAACAAGGTGCTGCGCGCCAGCACCGTCACCTTGCTGCCGAGGCGGGCGAAGGCCTGCGCCAGTTCCAGCGCGACCACCGACGAACCGATGACCGCCAGCCGCGGCGGAATGGTCTCGCTGACGAGCGCTTCGGTCGAGGTCCAGAAGGGGGTGTCCTTCAAACCCGGAATCGGCGGCACGGCCGCGCTGGCACCGGTGGCGATCAGGCAGCGGTCGAACGTCAACTCGCGCTCACCGCCGTCGTTCAGGCGCACGTCGAGGCTGTCGGCGCTCTTGAAGCGCGCTTCACCGCGCAGGACGGTGATGGCCGGGGTGCTTTCCAGGATGTTTTCGTACTTGGCATGGCGCAGTTCATCGACGCGGGCTTGCTGCTCTGCCAGCAACTTGGCGCGGTCGATGATGGGTCGCGACGCGGACACGCCGGCGTCGAACGGGCCCTCGCGCCGCATGTGCGCGACATGGGCGGCGCGAATCATGATCTTGGATGGCACGCAACCGACGTTGACGCAGGTGCCGCCGATGGTGCCGCGTTCGATGAGCGTGACGCGCGCGCCCCGCTCGGCCGCCTTCAGCGCCGCCGCCATCGCGCCGCCGCCGCTGCCGATGACGGCCACGTGCAACTCGCCGGCCTTGCCGGTGGACTTGAGACTGCCGCCCAGCAGACCCCGTGCCTTGTCCAGCAGGCTTGCGCCCTTCGACGGGGTCGGTGCATCAGCCAGCGCGGCGCGGTAGCCGAGTGAGGCCACCGCGGCCGTGAGCGCGGTCAGAGGCGTGTCGCTGGCCATCGCCAACTGCGCCTTGCCATTGGCATAGGACACGCTCGCCGCGCGCACGCCGGGCACTTTCTCCAGCCCCTGCTTGACGTGCGTGGCGCAGGATTCGCACGTCATGCCGGTAATCTGCAATTGGGTCATGGGTTCCCTCTGAATTCGAGTTGATGCAAATGATCCGGTCGGTCGCCGGTTATGCCTGCTTGGCAGGAAGCTCGCAGCCCTCGGGGCCGCAGCGCCGACTTGCGGGCGAGACGAAGTCCCAGATCGAGACGGCCACCATCGCGGCCAGACCGACATAGAGCAGCTTCTCGGCCATCGTGAAGGTGGCCACGAGCACGATGATCGGCCCGACCATGCCCAGCACGCTGCGGTGCCACTGGCGGTGTTTGAGCCAGCCCAGCGCGTTGGCCAACAGGGCCAGCGAGGCAAACAGCGGCAACAACACGGTGATGAACAGGCCCTCGTACTGGCTCAGGAAGCCCAAGCCGATGGCGCCGCCGAAGCTGGCGAGAGCCGGAAAGCAGGCACCGCAGCCCATCGCGGACACGATGGCGCCCAGCCCGCCGGCCTTGTTGCCGATGGAATTGAGAGGTCCCATTGCGTTTCTCCAAGGTTCGATCGAAACGCTCAGCGCTTGACGCTGGACGGATATCCGGCGTTCTCGGTGGCCTGGGTCAGTTTCTGCACGCTGGCCGTCGTATCGTCGAAAGTCACGACGGCTTCGCGCTTGTCGAAGTTCACGTCGACCTTGTTGACACCGTTGACCTTGGCGATCGCATGCTTGACGGTGATCGGGCAGGCCGCACAGGTCATGCCCGGCACGGCCAGCGTGACAGTTTGAGGGGCGGCCCAGACGGGGGCAGCGATGGCGGCGAAAGCGATGGTGGCAAACAGTTTCTTCATGGTGAACTCCTGATCAGTAGAACAAGGGAAGGACGTAGGGAAATCCGAGCGCGACAAGCACCAGTGCGACAACGACCCAGAAGATGATCTTGTAGGTACTGAGCACCTGGGGGATCGCGCAAACCTCCCCTGGCTTGCAGTCCTGCACCGGCCGGAAGATGCGGCGATAGGCGAAGAACATCGCGACCAGGGCCACGCCGAGGAAGATCGGTCGGTACGGTTCCAGGACCGTCACGTTGCCAATCCAGGCGCCGCTGAAGCCGAGTGCGACGAGCACCAGTGGCCCCAGGCAACAGGTCGAAGCGAGGATTGCGGCCAGGCCGCCGGCGAAGAGGGCACCACGGCCCTTGGGTTGCTCGTTCACGCGTTTTTTCCTTTGAGATTCGAGTGCATGGAATTCAGTCTATTTCCGTACTTCGGTACGGTGTCAAGTGCCGTTGCGGCGGTCATAGTTTGTGCTGCGTGAGGTCGGCGCGCTCGTGCAGCGCCCGTCGCCCCTTGCAGTCGGCCCAGCCATGCGCAATGCATTCGCGCAGCACCCTTCGCGCACGGAACAGCATCTGGCGGACGTTGCCTGCGCTGAGCTTCAACTGGTCGCAGATCTCGGCCGTCTGTGAACGACGATCAAGAACCGCGCTTTTCTGACGGCGAGGTGGCGGTTTTGAGTTTGTCGATGTTCAGAGGTTGCTTTCCGATAGCGCTCCAGCGCGTGTGATGTCTTTCGCCCTCCTGGCCGCCCGAGGGCGGCCAGGAGGGCGAACGCAACGCCACCGGCCTGGGCTGGGCGTTGCGCGAGGCTTGGGCTGGGTCTGGCTCGAGGGTGGGGTGAGCGCGGCCCGTGACACACGCAAGCGCTGCGCGGTACAACCTCGTCATTGCCGAAGCAGGTGGGCGCGGCAGCGATCCCGATGCCGGTCAGCTGAGGAGAACCGCGCCGCGCCCTGCACCGTGCCGATGAAGGAGGTGCCACAGCAGTGTGGCGCCCTGGGACGAATCCGTCCAGCACCTTCGGTTTGTCGGGGTGCGCATGGACCGTCCAGCCCGTCTGTTCGTGTGCGTACGGTGTCGGGTGCAGGTTGTGCTGTGCAGCCACTGCGACCGCGGCCAGCGCTACTGCACCCGAAGCTGCTCGCGCCAGGCCCGACATGCCGCGCAGCGCGAAACGCAGCGCCGCTACCAAGCCAGCCGCTCCGGCCGGATGGCCCACGCCAGACGCGCACAACGCTGGCGCATTCGTCACCACGGTCGCCGAATCGGCGCTCGCGCGATTCAAGCGTGGCAGTCCCAAGCCAGCAGCAATGAAGCGGACAGAAATATCGTGACGCATCAGGGTTCCCAAGACCGCGTTGCCGATGCTCCACTGGCTGCATGGAGCCACGCCACCGCCGCAACGAACCTGCGCCTTGTCACTCAGGCATGCGCCGCCGTCCTATCCGCGCCCGGCGCTGGCGCGCAACGGCTCGGAACCAATGCGGGGCCCGCGCGCTGCCGGCGCTGTGGCGCTGCGCTGCTGCCCCGGGTGCGCCTGGGCTTCCTGGGCCGATTCGCCAGCCAACGCATACACATTGCCCTGCGCCATGACCATAGCCCCTGAGCTGAGCGCGCGGATCGTGCGCCTGCGCGAGGTCGAGAAGTGGCGCGTGGGCACCATCGCGCGCCAATTGCACGTGCACCGCGACACCGTGCGGCGCGTCCTGCGTGCACACGCCGCGCAGCACGACGCCGACCCTGTGCCCGCGACCCAGCCCGATTGCGCGCCCACCCCCCTGCGCCTCAGCCGCATCGACCCGTACCGGCCCTTCATCCTCGAAATCCTGGCCAAGTTCCCCAGCCTGACGGCCGCGCGGCTGTACGCCATGGTGTGCGAGCGTGGCTACCACGGCAGCGGCTCGCACTTGCGCCATCTCATCGCCGGCCTGCGCCCGCGCCCGGCCGCCGAGGCGTACCTGCGGCTGCGCACCCTGCCCGGCGAACAGGCGCAGGTCGACTGGGCCCACTTCGGGCACATCCAGATCGGCCGCGCCAAGCGCCCGCTGATGGCCTTCGTGATGGTGCTGAGCTACTCGCGCTTGATCTTCCTGCGCTTCTTCCTGGACGCGCGCATGGACGCCTTCCTGCGCGGCCACGTGGAAGCCTTCGCCGCGTTCGGCGGCGTGGCGCGGGTACTGCTCTACGACAACCTCAAGAGCGCCGTGCTGGAGCGCGTGGGAGAGGCGATCCGCTTCAACCCGGCGCTGCTGGCGTTCGCGGGCCACCACCAGTACGAGCCGCGCCCGGTGGCGGTGGCGCGGGGCAACGAGAAGGGCCGCGTGGAGCGCGCGATTCGCTATGTGCGCGACAGCTTCTTCGCCGCCAGAGCCTTCACCGACTTGGCCGATCTGAACGCCCAGGCGCGTGTCTGGTGCGAGGGCCAGGCCGCGGATCGGCGCTGGCCCGAGGACGCGCGCATGAGCGTACGCGAGGCCTTTGATGCCGAGCGCGCCAGCCTGCTGGCCAAGCCCGCGCACGACTTCCCTCTGGGCGAGCGCGTGGCCGTTGCGGTGGGCAAGACACCCTATGTTCGCTTCGACTTGAACGACTACTCGGTCCCTCACGAGCATGTGCGGCGCAGCCTGAGCGTGCTGGCCGACGAGCAGCGCTTGCGCATCTTCGATGGCGCGCAGGAAGTGGCTGGGCACCCGCGCAGCTGGGACCGTGGCATGCAGATTGAGGATGCCTCCCATGTGCAGGCATTGGTCACACGCAAGCGCAATGCGCGCGCACACCGCGCCTGCGACCAGCTCGCGCAGGCCGCGCCCGCCAGCGCCGTGTTGCTGCAGCGCGCCGCCGAGCGTGGCCACAGCCTGAGCTCGATCACAACGGCGCTGCTGCGCCTGCTCCAACGCTATGGGGCCAGCGCGCTGCAAGCGGCAATCGCCGAAGCCTTGGCCGGCGATGTGCCCCATCCCAACGCGGTGCGCCTGGCGCTGGAGCGCGCGCGCGAGGAATCGGGCCAGCCCCCGCCAGTGGCGCTGGTGCTGCCCGAGCATGTGGCCCGGCGCGATGCGCCGGTGCGTGCGCACGACCTGGCTTCCTACGACCGAGTGAACAACGACTGAGTGGACAACAACAAGGAGAACGACGATGAGCGAGAACACCGGGTCGGCTGCCGGGCTGCGCGGGCAGGCCGTTGAGCTTCGGCTGCATGGCCTGCTGGCCCGTTGGGCCGAGGTGATGGGCCAGCCCGAGCGCGCACGCTGGGTGGCTGAGTTGCTGGGCTGGGAGACGGCCGAACGCTCCCGGCGCAGCCTGGAGCGGCGCGTGCGCGAGGCCCATATCGGGCGTTTCAAGCCACTCGCCGACTTCGACTGGAAGTGGCCCACGCAGTGCGACCGCGCGGCCGTGGAGGAGTTGATGACGCTGGAGTTCCTGAACGACGCCAGCAACGTCGTGCTGGTCGGCCCCAACGGCGTGGGCAAGACGATGTGTGCGTGCAACATCGCCTACCAGGCGGTGCTGGCGGGCAACACGGCGCGGTTCATCACGGCCGGTGCGTTGCTGGGCGAACTCGCCGCTCTGGACAGCGACTCGGCCCTGCGCAGGAAGCTGCGCCACTACGCCGCGCCGGACCTGCTGCTGATCGACGAGGTGGGTTACCTGTCGTACTCGAACCGCCACGCCGATCTTCTATTCGAACTCGTGAGCCGGCGCTACCAGCACAAGAGCATTGTCGTCACCACGAACCGGGCCTTCGCCGAATGGAGCGAGGTCTTCCCCAACGCGGCCTGCGTGGTCTCGTTGGTGGACCGGCTGATGCATCGCGCGCAGGTGGTGCGCATCGACGCTCGCTCGTATCGGCAGAAGGAGGCCGAGGAACGCGCCGCCCTGCAAAAGGCCGAGCGCGCCGCCAGGGGCGCGGCGCCACGCCCGCGCAAGTCGACCCCATGAGGCGGCGCAGGCCTGGCTCGGCCCCACCGCCCAGCCTGCCCGAACACTGGTCGCCCGAGCAAGCGTTGGCCGTCTTGGAGTGCCTGCATGCGCTACGAGTAGCGCTGTGGAACATCTACGGTCCGCAGATCCAGCGCGCCTGGCGAGATCAGATCGTCCCAAACGGCGAACTGCCCACATTCGATCCCGACGAACCGTTCTGATCGCGCGAGACGACGCGGCGCACAAACACGCCTCTCGTTCACCTTCATACTCCCGAAATCGCCGGCCATGATGCAGAACCCGCCCGCTCAGTTCGTCGAAATACGCCTCCAACCCAATCGCCCACTTCGCCAGGCCCGCTGCGCTTGGCAACGCCGCGCCGTGGGCACGCTGGTCGCGTCAAACGAAAACCGCCACCTCACAGCCAAATAGAAGCGGATTTACATCGTCACTAACAGCCGTCGGGTAGCCGTGCCAGTCGTGCATCAGGAAGGCGCGTGCGGTTCGAGGCGGCATGGCGCCGACGCAGAGGCTGAGCGCTTGCATCATCTCGCGGCTTGCCACCAGGTTTGAGGGCTCTTGCGATGAAGGCGGCACACCAGTCAGCCCGCCGTCGGCGTCGTACGTCGGGCTGCAAGCATGTGCACCGTCCCGATCGTCAATTCGAGTCACGCGGACACGTGCGGGGGATCGATACCAATCGGCCACCTTGTTCTTAAGGATTGCCGTGGCCCAGGTGGTGAGCGTGGCGTCGCCCCGGTATTGCGGCAGTCGCGCGACCACTGCGATCAAAGTCTCCTGCACGAGATCCTCGGCCGTTGCATCGTCGCCAAGGGCAAAGCGTGCGTGTCGAACGAGACGCTGGCGGAGCATTGATAGTGCAACGCCTTGAAGTGGGCTCGTCCTGTCAACCGCGACGACCTCTGGCGCCGACACGACTCCCGACGAGATGTGGTTCAGTGCCGTGCGCTGGCTTGCGTGCCTCGAGTTCATTGCATAAGCTTATTGCTGTACATAGATACGGAGTCAAGCATGATGGAAACGACTACAGCAGGCTTGACCATCGGCACGTTCGCGAAGGCGGCCGGGGTCAGCGTCGAGACGCTGCGCTTCTATCAACGGCGGGGTTTGCTGAGCGAACCCGACAAGCCCTATGGCAGCATCCGCCGCTACGGGCCGGCCGATATCGCGCGGGTGCGGTTCGTGAAGGCGGCTCAGCGCCTGGGCTTCAGCCTTGACGAAGTGGCGGGCTTGCTGACCCTGGACGACGGAGCCCATTGCGATGACGCGCGCCAGCTCGCCGAGTCGAAGCTCGCCGACGTACGCGAGAAGATGGCCGATCTGCGGCGAATCGAGAAGGTGCTGGCTGCGCTGGTCCGCGACTGCTGTGCGAGCCATGGCACGATCTCCTGTCCGCTGATCTCGACCTTGCAGAAGCAGTGAAGCAACACACCGCCGGGCGGGCATTGGCGAGGGTCGGCCGTTCCGTCGAGCAGTTCACTCGCGCCAGAGGTCCGATTGGGCCCGCCTGTGTCGGCGGCCAATCGATCGCAGTCGGATGTATCTCTGGTTCAGCGGGTTTGGCATATGACCTGCCGACAGCAGCCGGTCGCGGATGTCGGGTGATGGCTGTCATGCATAGATATCCATGACGGCCACTATGCATAGACGTCAACTAGGAGTAGTTCCTCCACGCCGAGTCGCGCCGACCCCAGCGGCGCGGAACACAGGGGGCCGGTGAGTTCTATGCATAGTCCCTGGTCACAGGGTTTGCAGGAAGCGCATCAATGAGTCCGCCGCGCGGAACCGGCGCAGCTTGGTCTCGGGCGCCTCGAGCCGTGCGAGCGCCTTCTCCTTCATCGCGAGGTCGGCTTCGACGTAGCGATGAGTGGTGTTCGTGCTCTCGTGGCCGAGCCACAGCGCGATCACGTTGAAGGGCACGCCTGACTGCAGCAGATGCATCGCCGTGGTGTGGCGCAGTGCGTGCGGGGAGACTCGCTTTTTGGTCAGGCTTGGCAGCCGAGTAGCCGCGAGCGAGACAGCGAGGTCAAGGCGCTGGGAGACGTTGCATCGCGTCATCGCCAGGCCATCGCGATTGGGCAGCAAGGCCGCTTCGCCGCGAAGGCGTGGGTTGATCCGCAGCCACGCACGGATCTCCTGCACGGTTGATTTCCACAGCGGGACAGACCGTTCCTTGCGACCCTTGCCATGCAGATGCACGCATGCGGCCCCCTCGAGAACGACATCGAGAACGCGCACACCGATGATCTCGGATACCCGCGCCCCAGTGTTGTAGAGCATCGCCAGCAGTAGATGGTCGCGCTGCGAGGTCCAGCCTGAACTGGGTTGCCCCAGCACCGCAAGCATCTCTTCTCGAGTGAGGTAGCCCAGCATCGGTGTGTCCGAGCGCTTCATCGGCACCGCCAGCGCCTGCTCGACAACGTGCAGTGCCGACACGTCGCGCCGGCCGGCGAACTTCAAGAAGGCGCGCAGCGCGGTCAGCCGCAGGTTGCGGCTGCGAACCGCGTTGTGCCG